>JBEVIH010000165.1:0-19669 GCA_040510815.1 Xanthobacteraceae bacterium
CCGGGCTATGAACTTGAGCCGTTCATCCATTGGGTTACACGCCTTCCAGGGCATCTTGCGCTCCTCGCAAAAGGCCCGATTGTGTAACCCATGTCTCCGGAATGAACTGTCACCCTTCTCTCAGGAAGGGCACACAGGCAAGGCAGGAATCGATGGACGAGGTATTGATCAACACGTCGACCTCGGGAGATCAGGGCCAGCCTGCCGTCGCCGGCTTTCGCGGGACGCAGTTTGTCGTGGTGTGGGAGGACCGCGGCAGCGGCAATATCAGGGGTCAGATGTTCGGCGTGAATGGCGCCAAGACCGGCAGCGAGTTTCTCGTCAATTTTCCGGGTGAACCGGGGACGCACCGGCAACTGCCGGCGGTCGTTGAATGCGGCCTGGGCTTTGTGGTGGCTTGGACCGAGCAGGCGTCCGGGGCTCAGCCACAGCTGAAGCTTCGCACCTTCGACCAGGACACCTTGTCGGGCCCGGAAAGCCAGGTCAGTACGGCGGCGGTCGAACCGCTGGTACGGCCCGCCATGGCGCGTCTGCCCGACGGAGGCTTCATCATCGTCTGGGTCGACAAGCGGCAGGATGAGCGTATCCGCGCGCAACGGTTTGGATTCGAAGGAACGAAAAACGGCTCCGAGTTTCGCGCCAACACCGTCGCGGGGCTGCACCGCGTCCCCATGGTGGCCTGCCTGGTCAACGGAAATATCGTGATCGGATGGCGTGCGCGCCTGCCCGGACCCCTTCTCGTTCACCTCCAGATTTTTGACGCCAATGGACCGGTGGTCGGCGAGCAGACGACGGGCCTGGATATTACGGAGGCGGCGATGACGGCGCTCGATTCCGGGCGGTTCGTCATCGCGCACGTCAGGAGTGCGTTCGACGGGGAGCCCGGCTTCGAGACGACGATCGCGCAAGCAAGCGTGTTCGAAGCCAGCGGCGCTTTCTCCAACATCCGGTTTCCTGCCACTGCCGAGCCGCGGATCCAGTCCTCTTGGCCGACGCTCGCGCCGCTGCCGGGTGGGCGTTTTCTGCTGGCGTGGACGCAACTCAACGTGGACAACGTGGCCGCCGGCATCGACGTCAACGGCAGAATTTTTTCAGCTCAAGGTGCGGTCGGTCAGGTCACCCAGTTCAACACCTCGACGGGCAGCCAGCGATTCAGCCTGGCTGGCGCGACAACCACCGGCCCCGAGGGTGAGATCGCCTTCGCCGCTTGGACCGACGACAGCCAGAGCGGCGGCGATCCTTCGGGGCGCGCGGTGCGAGGACGTCCGCTGGCGATACCTCCCAACGGTTTCTGATGAGAGGATTTTCGGGATCGCTCCTAACCTACGTTTTGCCACGTGGAGAATTTGACTCCCGGTTCTTCTCGGGCCTGATCATGCTGCGGCCGCCAGAGGCTTGGGAGTGACGCGCGGCTGGCTTATCGGCGGGCTCTTCTCTTCTTCTTGCAGTGTCCGCACCTGCAGCCCTTATCCTTGATGAAGGCCTCGAAATAGTTGCGGCCGTAGTGATAGGTGATCTCGTCGCCCGGCTTTATGTTCTTGATTGCCCGGATCTTGATGACGTGCTTCACGAAATAGGTTTCCGCGTTCGGCCGGCAGGCATGGTTGATGTAGCGCCCCAGATTTCGGCGATTGGAACCATCGATCGTCCAGCGCGTATTGACCTCGAACAGGTAGCGGGTGTCGAGCTCGTCGGCGGTTTCGGTGCGAATCTTCTTCCCGCTGTATCGAACGATGAATTGCCCCTTCCTGATCGGTACGCGAGCGAACAGGCCGAGGCCTGCCTTGGATCGAGCGACACGAAGGTGGCGGGACGGTATCAATCTTGCGGGCATGCGCTTAGGATGGGTGCCGTGCGGATGGACGTTGGAGAAGCTTCAGCAGTGCGGGTGTTCGCGTTCGCTCATGATCCGGTGCGCCGATTGTTGCAACCGATGACCGAGGCCTTTGGTTCCCGGTGTTGCGCTGCCGAGCCGGCATGATTGCGGATATCGGTTCGGTTCGAAAGCGGCGTGCTCGATGCAAAGCTACGACGTCGTCATCATCGGGGCGGGCCATAACGGTCTGACTTGCGCCGCCTATCTCGGCATGTCCGGGCTCAAGGTCAAGGTCCTCGAGCGCAGGCCGGTGGTCGGCGGGGCGGCGGTGACCGAGGAGTTTTGTCCAGGCTTTCGAAATTCGGTTGCGGCATATACGGTCAGCTTGCTGCATCCCAAGATCATCGCTGATCTGCGCCTTGCCGATCACGGGTTGCGGCTCGTCGAGCGCCGCGCGCAGAACTTTCTTCCCACTCCGGAGGGCGAATATCTCCTGGCGGCCGAGGGGATCACCGAACGCGAGATAGCGAAATTCAGCCGCGCCGATGCGGAAAGATACGACGCCTTCAGCCGCCAGCTCGACGCGAGTGCCGATGTGTTGCGGGAGCTGATTCTGCGGGCGCCGCCGAACCTGACGCGGGGATTGCGACTCGATACCGTCAACGAATTATTGAAAGCAGGCCGTTTGGGCAACCGGCTCCGCCGCCTGTCCACGGAAAACCTGGGGGTGCTGTTCGATCTGTTCACCAAATCGGCCGCCGATTACCTCGATGGCTGGTTCGACGGCGAGCTGGTGAAGGCGCTGTTCGGCTTCGACGCCATCGTCGGCAACTATGCCAGCCCCTACACGCCCGGCACCGCCTATGTCCTGCTGCATCACGCCTTCGGCGAGGTGAACGGCAAGCGACGGGTCTGGGGCCACGCCATCGGCGGGATGGGGTCGATCACCCAGGCGATGGCGCGGGCGGCCGCAGGTCACGGCGTGGAGATCGAGACCACGGCGCCGGTCCGCGAGGTCCTGATCGAGAACGGCCGTGCCTGTGGTGTCGCGCTCGAAGACGGACGCAGCATCCGCAGCGCCGCAGTGGCGGCCAACGTAAATCCGCGGCTCCTCTATACGGCGATGGTTCCGAGCGGCGCGCTCGAACCGGCCTTTCTGCACCGCATGCGCCGCTGGCGCTGCGGCTCCGGCACCTTCCGGATGAACGTCGCGCTGTCCCGGCTGCCGAGCTTCACCGCCCTGCCGGGAAGCACGCCGGCGGATCATCACACCGCGGGGATCATCCTGGCACCGAGCCTCGGCTACATGGATCGGGCCTATTGCGATGCCCGCCAACTCGGCTGGAGTCGCGAGCCGATCATCGAGATGGTGATCCCGTCGACCCTGGACGACACCCTGGCGCCGCGCGGGGCCCATGTCGCGAGCCTGTTTTGTCAGCACGTCGCGCCCGATCTGCCCGACGGCAGCTCGTGGACCGACCACCGTGAAACGGTGGCCGATCTGATGATCGATACGGTCGACCGTTATGCGCCTGGCTTCAAGGCCAGCGTGGTCGGACGCCAGGCGCTCAGCCCGCTCGATCTCGAACAGGTGTTCGGATTGACCGGCGGCGACATCTTCCATGGCGCGCTCTCGCTCGACCAATTGTTTTGGGCACGCCCGGCGCTCGGCTATGCCGACTATCGCGGGCCGCTGAAGGGGCTTTATCATTGCGGGTCGGGCGCGCATCCCGGGGGAGGGGTGACCGGCGCCCCCGGGCACAATGCGGCGCGGGCGATCATCGCCGACCGGCGCCGGCGCCGTTGGGTCCGCTGAGCGTGCTGCCAGCTTGGCAGCGAGCCGACGATGTGATGCGCTAGGCGGATACGAGTCCCTCATACGGCACGGGTGCCGCATGTTCTTGCGCAATGGCTGGTACGCCGCGATCTGGTCGGACGATCTCAAGGATCGCCCGGTCGCCCGAACCTTTCTCAACGAGCGGGTCGTGCTGTTCCGCAATGCCAGCGGCCGGGTTGCGGCGCTGGAGGATTGCTGCTGCCACCGCGCCGCGCCGCTCTCGCGCGGAGCAGTGGCGGGCGAGTATCTAGCGTGCGGCTATCACGGCCTGAAGTTCGACGTCAGCGGCCAGTGCGTCGAGGTTCCGGGCCAGCGCATGGTCCCGCGCGGCGCCAAGGTCCGCAGCTATCCGGTGCGCGAGCGCTGGGGCGTGGTCTGGATCTGGATGGGGGAGCCCGCGCGTGCCGACGAGACGACGATTCCAAGTCTGCATTGGCTCGCCGACCCGAAGTGGACCGCCACCCCGGGCTACATCCATCTCAAATCCAACTACCAGTTTCTCATCGACAACCTGCTCGACCTCACCCACGTCACCTATGTCCACAAGAACACGCTGGCCGGCGACCCACGGGAAGCGACCACGCCGACCAAGACCGAGCGGCTGCCGGACGGCGTCCGCGTCGGCCGCTGGATGATCGATTTCGTCCCGCCGCCGCTGTTCGCCAAGGCGGGCAATTTCACCTGCAACGTGGATCGCTGGCAGTTCGTGACCTGGAATCCTCCCTCGACGGTCTACCTCGACGTGGGATGCGCGAAGACCGGCACCGGCGCACCCGAGGGCGATAGAAGCCAGGGGATCTCGATCTGGTCGAGCCACCTGATCACGCCGGAGACTGAAAACTCGAGCCACTACATGTTCTCCTTCGCGCGCGATTTCCGGATCGACGACCCCGAAATGTCACGGCTGCTCTACGAGGGCTCCAAGGCGACGTTCCTGGAGGACGCCGAGATGCTGGAGGCGGTGCAGATGAACCGGCAAGGCGGTTCGCTCGACGGTTTGATCGACATTGGCGCCGATGCGGCGCAGCTGCAGGCGCGGCGCATGCTGGCGGGCATGATCGAGGGAGAGCGGCATTGACCGGCACCGCGAGGAGGGGAGCCTCCTCGATTACCGGTTGCACCTCCCGGCGGGTTCGATAGCCTGTCGCACCCGCACCTCCCCCGATCAATGCTCCAGCAACAGCGAGCCGAAGCCATCGATCTTGTCGTCGATGCCGTTCTGCCGCAGCGCCCACCAATAGATGCAGGTGTTGATGGCGAGCACCGGCTTGTCGAGCCAGAATTCGGCAATGCCGGCGAGCCGCGCCATCGCTAGGTTGGTGCCGACCTGCATGATCGCGTCGACGTCCGGGCCGTCCACCTCGATCAGGGCATCGCGCAGCTCGCGCTCCGAGACGTGCGCGATCAGCACCGGGCTCGTGCATTTGAGCCCCTTGAGCCGCACGACCTCGATGCCGCAATCGGTGAAGAAGCGGCGCACCTGCCCGTCGGCGACCGGCATGTAGGGCGTGATCACCGCCACGCGCCGCACGCCGTAGCGGGAGAGTGCCGCTTGCGAGGCGTCGGAGCCCATCGCGACCTTGACCCCGGAGCGCGCCTCGACCCGCTCGCGCAGGCGGATGCTGCCCTCCAGCCCGTCCCAGAACGTCTCCGAGGACATGCCCATGACCAGGTAGTCCGGCTCGCAGGTCATCACCCGATCGACCGCCTGCAGCATCTCGCTGCGGATGTTGTCCATCAGCCGGTTGAAATCGTCGTCGCTGTGGATCGGATCGTTGGGGATGTGGATACGACCGAAATGATTGGTGACGCCGCGCGGCCGCATCGCCTCGAATTCGGGCTGCACCGAGGTGTTGGTCGACGGCGCGATGACGGCGAACTTCTTGCGGAAACCCAGGGAGTCGGCCATGGGGCGAGCTTGCCGCAAGTGGCCGGCGAAAGACAATGGCCTGTCGTGCTAGGATGGAATTCGGACAAGGCATAGGGAGCCGGTAATGTTGCGGACGGGCCAGGAGCATCTCGAATCGCTGCGCGACGGGCGCGTTGTCTACGTCGGCAGCGAGCGGATCGATGACGTCACCCGTCATCCGTCCTTCTGCAACGCCGCCGCGACCGTGGCGGCGATCTACGACATGAAGGCGGACCCGGCCCATCGCGAGACCATGACCTATGAGGAGGACGGCGCCCGCCACTCGATCTATTTCCTGCGTCCGAAGAGCCGCGACGACCTGCAGCGGCGCATGGAAGGCCACCGCAAGATCGCCGAGCTGACCTTCGGGATGTTTGGCCGTTCGCCCGATCACGTGGCGTCGTTCGTCACCGGGATGGCGATGAAGCCGGACGCGCTGCCGGCGCCGCATGCCCACGCCGACAACCTCACCGCCTATTACCGCCACATCCGCGACCATGACAGCTACGTGGTCTACGCGGTGGTGCCGCCGCAGGCGGCGCGCAATCCGGAATTCTATCAGAAGCAGAACATCCCGGTGCCGACCCTGCGGGTGGTGCGCGAGGATGACGACGGCGTCGTCATCTCGGGCATGAAGATGCTGGCGACCGGCGCGCTCTACGCCAACGAGATCTGGATCGGCAACGTCATTCCGCTGGCGCCGGACCAGAAGAAGGAGGCGATCACCTGCGCGATCCCCTGCAACGCGCCGGGGCTGACCCTGTGGTCGCGCAAGCCGGCGGCGCTCGGGCTGACCTCGGAATTCGACTCGCCGCTGGCTTGGCGCTACGACGAGAGCGACAGCATGGTGATGTGCGACAGCGTCAAGGTGCCGTGGGAGCGCGTGTTCGTTCATGACGACGCGCTGCTGTCGCGCGACATCTATATCAAGACGCCGAGCCATTGCTTCGGCAACCACCAGTCGAACGTGCGCTATTGGTCGAAGATGCGCCTGCTGCTCGGCCTGTGCAGCCGCATCGCGCATGCGACAGGCGCGGACCAGGTGCCGGCCGTGCGCGAGACGCTGGGCAAGATGGCGGCGGTCGAGAGCACGATCGGCGGGCTGGTGCACGGGCAGATCAACGCCTGCGAAAGCTGGCCGGAGGGCTATGTCTGCTTCAACCGCCGCTTCATGTATGCCGGGCTCGAGTGGTGCACCCAGAACTACAGCACGTTCATCGACCAGCTGCGTGAGCTCTGCGGCGGCGGCGTGTTCCAGATGCCGGCCGACATCTCGGTCATGGATGACCCGGAGCTGGCCAAGCAGTTCTCGACCTTCTGGCAGACGCCGCAGGCCGACGCCGTCACCCGCATGAAGCTGTTCAAGCTCGCCTGGGACATGGTCGGCTCCGAGTTCGCCGGCCGCCACCTGCAATACGAGAAATTCTACGCCGGCGCCTCGTTCATCATCCGCAATCACTCCTACCGGGAGACTGACTGGGGCGAGTTCAACAAGCTGGTCGAGGACCTGATGGCGAGCTACGACGTACCGGTCGGCAAGAAGAAGTCGGGCAAGACGATCGCCGCCTAGATCGCCGCTAGATCATGTTCAGTTTCAATGGAAACTGAACATGATCTAGCCTTTTTCATTGGTCGCATTTTCGGACGGAAAACCGGTTCCCACTTTTCCTGAAAATGCTCTAAGCCGGCTGGCTGCGGCTCATGACCAGCGTCCTGCGCAGATTCTCGCTGCGCGAGTTGTGGGCGCTGAGCACGTCGTTGATGTCGCGCTTGAGCTCCGCTGCGGTCCGCTGCTCGCGCGGTTTGAGCTGGGCGCTCAGGTAAGCGCCCTCCTGGCGCCCGAGCGCCACCAGCCCGCTGCCGAACGGCTGCTGCGCCCGCTGATAGCGCAGCAGCCCGGCGGCCAGGTCGCCGTCCCGGGCGGCGTCGGCGAGGCTCGCGGCGTCGAGCGCGGCCTTGGTGACGCCGGCGCCGACATGGGGCCGCGCCACGAAGGCGGCATCGCCCAGCAGCGCCGCCCGCCCGAACACGATTTGCGGCGATTCGAGATCGAAGATCGGCTGAAAGAACGGCTGCGGCGTGCGGGCGAAGATCTCGGCGACCTGCGGTGCCAGCAGCGCGCGGGCGGTCGCCTTGATCGCGGCCGTGACCTCGGGCCGGATCAGCGGCGGCGGAATCGACGTACCGTGGCAATGGCCGGTCGCGTCGGTGCAGAGATCGGGCAGCGCCTTGTCGGGGTCGGTCGGCCGGTACCAGACGATGTTGTAGGCGCGGCGGCCTGGCTGGGTCTCGTTATTGCGGCCGGGGACCGGATAGGCCAGGCACAATTCGCCCTCCGGCAGGCAGAACGTGTAGCGCTCGAAGATCTCGGCGCGGATGTCGGGCGGCACGTCGCGCTCGTCGAGCATCGCGCGCCAGGCGACGTAGCCCGCGTAGCTGGGTTGCAGGTCGGGCAAAAACTGCTCGCGCACGGTCGAGCGCAGGCCGTCGGCGCCGACCAGCAGGTCGCCGGTGACGCGGGTGCCGTCGGCGAAGATCGCGGTGACGCCCTGGGCGTCCTGCTCGACCCGGCTGAGCGACATGCCGAGACGATAGCTTTCGGACGGCAGCGGATCGCGCAGCGAGCGATAGAGCCGCCCCCAGGAGCTCATGGTCCGCGCGGTCGGTGTCTCCAGATAGGTGTGGCCGCCGCGGTCGAGGCAGATGACGGTGTCGACCTTGATCCCCATCGATTGATCGAAGGCGATGCCGACTCGGCGCAGGATATCGACCAGCTGCGGATGGGTGCTGATGCCGGCGCCGCGGCCGGTGAGGTCCTCGGCGTTGCGCTCGAACACCACCACGTCGAGGCCGGCGCTGCGCAGCAGATGCGCCGCCAGCAGCCCGCCGAGCGAGCCGCCGATGATCAGAGCACGCCGCTTCGCCATAGGCTTATCGGGCGGGCGCCCCGATCCCGTTCATGCCATGGCCCACGACATGGTGTCGTGGCCCGGCCGGTAGTCGCGGTTGGTCTGCGCCGGGTTGCGGTTGAGCAGCGGCCGGCCGTAGAGCGGATGGGTCTGGCTGCGCACCTCGTGCTCGACGGTGAACAGTACCTCGCGGGTGTCGAGGTCGATGATGTCCTTGAAGCGGTACTCGTGGTCGTTGACCTCCGAGGTGAGCAGGCCGAGCTCCTTCAGCCGGCGATAGGGGCCCGAAAAGTCCGTGATGTAGATTTGCGCGTGGTGCTGGTCATAGGGCCTTTCGGGCGCGTCGGTCTCGCGGAAATACCAGTATTGCTTCTCGCCCACCTGCACGCGTGCCTTGCGGCCACCGCCGTTGTCGATCACGGCCGACAGCGCCCCCACGACCCCGCGATAGAACCGCGCGATGCGCTCCGCCGTGCCCGGCCGGACGTCGAACTCGATATAGGGCATGCCGAGCACGATGCGGCCGAAGCGGTCCGCGTCCGGCGCATGCACGTTGATGCGGTTGCCCCACGGGCAGACGGTCTCGACGCAATCGTTGCTTTCGCGGAAGGCGAACTTGGTGCCCTCCAGCGGCTTGCGCACGTGCGTGAGGCGATCGAGCAGCGCGGCACGGTCCGGCATCACCAGTCCGGTGACGCCGCGCAGGACATCGGGCTGGCCCATGGGCAGGTGGAACTGGCTCACGCCGACATTGATCCACATGTTGCCGGCCCCGGTATTGAGGAAGGGGTCGCGGGTCAGGCCCAGGCCGGTGACATAATAGTGTGTCGCCAGGTGCTGGTCGGTGATGCAGACGTTGACGTGGCCGAGATTGACGATGTTGCCCAGGTCCTGGGTCGAGCGATCGTAGTGTTTTTCCGCCATGGCGCCTTTTTCCTTGCCGATCGATGGATATTAGGCGCGGCGCGCGCCGCTCTCAACTGGGCGCGCGAGAGTCCCGCGTCGTTGCCCCCTACTGCTGCGGCACGCCGGCGGCCTGGATTACCCTGCCCCACAAGGCGCGCTGGTCCTCGACGAACTTTCTGGTCTGCGCCGCGTCGCCGCCGCCGACCAGAACCTGCAGCTCGCGGAAGCGCGCCAGGACCTCGGGCTCGCGCAACGCCTCGTTGATCGCCTGGTTGAGCTTGACGATGATCGGGGCGGCGGTCTTCGGCGGCGCGCTGATCGCGTTCCAGGTTTCCGACACCACGTCGGGAAGGCCCGCTTCCGCCATGGTCGGGATGTCCGGCATGATCTCCATGCGCCGGTCGGCGGCGATCGCGAGTACCCGTGCCTTGCCGCCCTGGTGGAGCTCGCGGACGGCGGAAAACTGGATGAAGCTGAGATCGACGTGGCCGGCAACCAGATCGGTGAGCGCCGCCGCGGTGCCGGTCTTGTAGGGCACGTGCACCAGCCTGGTCCCGGTCAACGTCATGAACAGCTCGGCGGTGAGATGCGAGGCGGTGCCGATCCCCTGCGAGGCGTAGTTGAGCTTGCCTGGGTTGGCTTTGGCATGGGCGATGAACTCCTGCACGGTCTTTGCCGGGAAGTCGTGGCGGACCACCAGCACGTTGGGAATCCGCGACATCATGGCCACCGGTTCGAAGCCGGCCGGATCGAAATTGAGCTTCTTGTAGAGCCAGCCGTTGATCGCGAGCGGCGAGGGCGAGGACGAGAGCAGCGTGTAGCCGTCCGGCTCCGATTGGAACACGACCTCGGCGCCGATATTGCCGCCAGCGCCCGGGCGGTTCTCGATCACGAACGGCTGGCCGAGCCGCGCGCGCAGCCGTTCGCCGACGATCCGTGTCGCGGTGTCGACGCCGCCGCCGGGCCCCACATTGACGATGATCTTCACCGGCTTGCCGGGATAGTCGGCGGCGGTCGATTGGGCGCTCGCGGGTCCCGCCGCCAGCAGCGCGGCGGCGGCTGTCATCAGGGTGAGCCATCGGCCCATGTCGTTCCTCCCCGTTCGGCCGTGATGATCCAGCCTAACGCTACCGGGTGATGCGGTCGACCTCCGCCAATTCCTCGGCCGAGAGCTTCCATCCGGCGGCCCGCACATTCTGCTCGAGCTGCTCGGGCGTGCTGGCGCCGGCGGGAATGCTCGCCACCACCGCCTGGCCGAGCAGCCAGCCGAAGGCGAGCTCGAGCAGGCTGCGGCCGCGGCGGCGCGCGAAGGCGTCGAGCTCCTCGGTGAGCCGCCAGTTGCGGTCGTTCACGAAGCGATCCGAATAGCGCCGTTGCGACATCCGCGTGTTCGGCGGCAGCGGCGCTCCGCGCTTGAACTTGCCGCTCAGCAGGCCGCCGGCCAGCGGGAAGTACGGCAGCAACGCCATCCTGTCTCGCTGAATGACCGGGACCAACTCCCGCTCGATGTCGCGCTCCAGCACGCTGTACCGGTCCTGGGCGGAAATGAACGGCGTGAGCCCATGCCGCTGCGCGATGCGCCGGGCCTCGTCGACCTGCGTCCCGCTCAGGTTCGAGCAGCCGATGTGGCGGACCTTGCCCTGCCGCACGAGGTGGTCGAGCGCGCGCAGGGTCTCCTCGATCGGCGTCGCCGGGTCGGGCCGATGCAATTGGTAGAGATCGATCCAATCGGTGCGCAGCCGCCGCAGACTGTCTTCGACCGCTCGCATGATGTATCCGCGCGAGGCGCCGGCGAGGGAGCGCGAGCCGTCGGTCGTCGTCCCGAACTTGGTGGCGAGCACGACCTGCCGGCGCCGCTCGCCCAGCAATTGGCCGAGCAGATCCTCAGACGCGCCCGAATTGTAAGCGTCGGCAGTGTCGATCAAGATGACGCCGAGATCGAGCGCCTTGTGCACGACCCGGCGCGTCGCCTCGAGGTCGATGCGGCCGCCGAAATTGTTGGCGCCGAGCCCGACCACCGACACTTGGAGCCCCGAATTCCCGAGCTTGCGCTTCTCCACGGAGTGTCCTTCGTGATCGCCTATTGCGAGCGCGTGAGCCCCAGAATCTTGCGTGCCTCGTCGGGGGTGGCGACCTCGCGGCCCAGCCCCTGCGCGATCCCCACCATGCGCTCGACCAGCACGGCGTTGTTCTTGGCGAACTCGCCCGGCGCCATGAAGGGATTGTCCTCGTAGCCGACGCGCACATGCCCGCCGAGCGCGACCGCGAGCGAGAGGATCGGCCACTGCTTCTCAGGGTTCATCACGCTCACGTTCCAGATGCAGTTCGGCGGCAGGTTGTCGACCATGAACTGCAGCGCCCGCTCGGTCGGCGGCGTCCAGGTGCCGCCCGGCCAGCCGATGAACAAGGTCGTGTAAGTCTTGTCCTTCAGGTAGCCCTGGCGGCGCACGAACTCCAGGTGCCAGAACGCCCCGGTGGTGAAGCATTCGCATTCGAGCTTTACGTTGTGCTCGTCCGCGGCCTTGGCATAGGCCATGAGCTCCTCGACCGGATGGATCGCCATCATCCGCTTGGGCGGCAGCGACGGCACTGGCTGGAAATATTCGTCGTGGGCGTTGAAGCAGACCGCCATCATGTCAGGCCCAAGCTCCATCAGCTTGATCTTTTCCTCGATGCGGGCCGAGGCGACGCCGAACTGCATGATCGGGTCGACTTTGCCCATGATGGCGTCCTGCAGCTTCTTCCAGTCGTCGTGGTGGATGCGCGACACCTGCCGGCCGTCGGCCTGGATCGATTCCTCGAGCGTCCGCCGCCCGTGGATATGGGCGATCGCGGCGCCCGCATTGACGGCGTCGATGTATTGCTGTGCGACCCCCGGAATGTCCTCCTGCGGCGGACAGAGATGGTTGTGCGGATAGGATGTGCGCGAGTCGCCGGCAACCGTGATGATCAGCTTTTCCATGATGACTCCTGGATGATACCTGGGCCGTGTGTCAGTTGACCGGCTCGATCTTGTGGGTGCGCGCCGATTTGACGATCGCGTCGAACACCGACATGCCGTGCAGCACGTCGTCGATCGGCACCGGATAGGTCCGCTGGTCGCGAATGGCGCGCGCGAATTCGGTCAGTTCGGCGTTGAGCATGTCGAAGCCCGTGTGCTCGGCGGTCTGGTCGGGCGGCGCGGTCACCGGACCGGTCGGCGCGTGCTCCGACGTCGGTACGAAGCGGAAGCCACGCAGGTCGGGCTTCGAGATCTCCGCCAGGCCCTTCGAGCCGTAGAGCGTGAAGCAGAAATTCGTCGCGGTGGCGACCGAGCAGAAGATCAGGCCGGTGGCGCCGCGCTCGAAGCGCAGCATGACGGTGGTGGTGTCGTCCGACGGGCCCTCGATGTAGCGGGCGGTTGCGCACTGGACGTCGCGCACCCGTCCGCCGAACTCGATCATGTGATCGAGCGAATGGACCCCGACGGCGGTCAAGGCGCCGCCCGGCGCCTCCTCGGGGGCGGCGCGCCAGTTGTCGGGGGGAATGAACTGTCCGGTGCTGGTGGTGTGCTGCGCCACGATGGAGACGACGGCGCCCAGCCGGCCGTCCGCGAGGCGCTGGCGCACCTCGACCACCGAGGGGTGGAAGCGCCGGCAATAGCCGACCGCGAGCACCACGCCGGCCTTGCGGGCGGCCGCGACCGCCGCGTCGGCACTTGGGCGGTCGAGCGTGATCGGCTTCTCGACGTGGATGTGCTTGCCGGCGGCGGCCGCCGCCGTGATCTGCTGCTCATGCAGGCTGTGCGGCGTCGCCAGCACCACCGCGTCGATGTCCGGATCGGAGAGGATCTGCTCGTAGCGCTCGACCAGCGCGATGCCCTTCTCGCGGCAGAAATCCTCCGCGGTTGCGCGCGTGCGGGTGTGGGCGCGCACGAACCGGATATCGTCGCTCTTGCCCTGCACCGAATTGACGAGCGAGCGGCCCCAGCGCCCCAAGCCTATGATCGCCGCCCGAACCATGCGCTACCTCGCCGGGATGATCGGGAGCAGCAGATAGGGCGCCTGGCTGGCGCCGAAGTGCAGCTTGTTCGTGCCACCGAAAATGTCCGGAGGGCGGTCGCGCGGATCGGTATGGGTGAACGGACCGACGCCTTTCATCGGATAGGCCGCGTGCGGCAGCGCCGCGTCGGTGCCGTCGTATTCGTAGTCCTTGCCGCGCACGCTGAGGCCGAGGCGGTAGCCGGGCGGCACCACGATGCAAGTCGGCCAGATCTCGATGTCGAGCTCGGCCGGCTCGCCGGGCGTCAGCGGCCATTCCTCGTCGTGGGTGTGCCACGGCCGGTAGGGCAGGGTACGTCGCGGGTCGAGCTTGCGGTGGGAGGCGCGCAGCCAGCCGAGCCCGATCGGCGTGCGCGGGTCGTTGGTGCCGATGAACACGACCTCCTTGCCCTGCGGATCGAACAGCCGCAGCGCGAGAAAAATGTCGGCGTCGGCGGTGTCGGACGATACGAACAGCTTGGCGGCGACCGGGCCGGTGATCTCGACGTCTTCGGTCATCGGCGGCGTCATGAAGGTGAGGCCGTCGCCGTCCGTCCGGTAGGACAACGTGATCTCGGTCTTCGCCGGCTCCCGGCTCAGCCTCCTGTCCGCGGGATGCAGATAGAAGGGGGTCCAACGCGTGCGCGCGAGCGGCCATTCGTTCTCGGCGCGCAGGGCGAATTTTTCGCCGGGCCTGCGGATGTTGAGCGCCACCTTCGGCTGCTTGTCCCAGCCGGTGTCCTCGCCCTTGAGGAAGTGGCCGAAGAAGCGCCGCTGCAAGCCGGCGCCGTAGTTCGAGTAGAAATGCGAGAAGTGGGTGTCGCCGTGCACTTCCAGCCATTTTTGCTTGGAGCCGGCCGCCAGATAGCCTTCGAAATTGCCGCGCGGGTGCAGGCCCTGGCCGCCCCAGTTGGCCGCCGACAGCAGCGGCACCTCGATCTTCTCGAATTCCGGCGTGCGCGCGCGATAGTAGTCGTCGATCAGCCGCCGCCGCGACGCCTCGCCGCCGACGTCGGCGCGATTTTTTGCGAGCTCCGCCTCCGGCAGCGTGCGCGGGCCGGCGGCAAGCTCGCCGGTCACAGGACTCTTGGGCCCGCGCTCGCCGACGCCATGTTGCACGCTGGCGACCTGCCGGCGCGACCAGTCCGCCAGGAAGTCGCACAGGATGCCGCCGTGGCGGCAAAGCTCGCGGTAGTAGTCCGAAGAGCCTTCCCAGATGCACAGCGCCGCCAAGTGCGGTGGCTTGAGCGGCGCCACGTGCCACTGGTTCATGGCGTAGTAGGAAATGCCGCTGATGCCGACCTTGCCGTTGCTCCACGGCTGCGTGCCCGCCCACTCGACGCATTCGTAGAGATCCTTGGCCTCGCGCGGCGACCACACGTCGAGGTAACCGGGCGAGCGGCCGGCGCCGCGGGAATCGACCCGCACGATCGCGTAGCCGTCCGGCACCCATTTCTCCGGGTCGACCAGCTCCCAGTTCTGGTACTTGTTCGACGAGCCGGCGGCGGTCTCCGGATAAGCCCTGGTCATGCGCATCCAGGCACTCTTGTAGCCCTCCTGGAAGGCGAGCCCCTTGGCGTAGGGCCCATAGCTCAGGATCGCCGGATATTTGCCGTCCGCGACCGGCCGGAAGACGTCGGCACGCAGCACCACGCCGTCATCCATCGCGATCGGCGCGTCCCAATCGATCCTCATGCCGTCGCGGATTTCGCTCTTTTGTGGCTGCATGGAGGGCTACAGTGACTGGATCGCCCGCTTTCGCGGGCGATGACGGTGAGGCTAACATCGGGGGCTGGGCGTCTCAACGCACTGCCGGAAGAAAGTCATGCATACAAACGCCGCCATCATCGGCGTCGGGCAATCGAGCTATACGCGCCGTCCGGAGCCGGGCCAAGCCACCCACACCTTCATCCGCGACGCGGTGGTGGCCGCCCTCAAGGATGCCGAGATCGACGCGGGCGAGGTCGACGGCATGGCGGTGGCGTCGTTCTCGCTGGCGCCCGACAACGCCGTCGATCTTGCCTGGAAGCTTGGCCTGCGGCTGCGCTGGCTGCTGCAGGACACCAACGGCGGCTCCTCGGCGATGAACATGCTCGGCCACGCGCTGCGCGCGGTCGAGACCGGCGCGGCGCGGGTCGTCCTCATCGTGGCGGGCGACGCCACCGGGCTCGGCGGCTACGCCAAGATCGCCACCAGCTACAACATCGCGACCCGCGATCATCTCGCGCCGCTCGGGCATGGCGGGCCGAACGGCGTCTATGCGCTGGTCACCAGCCGCCAGATGCGAACCTATGGGCTCGAGAAGTCTGATTACGGCCAGATCGCGGTGGCGCAGCGCTCCTGGGCGGCGGGCAACCCGTACGCGGTCTATCGCAGCCCGATGACCATGGAGGAGTATCTGGCGGCGCCGTTGGTGGCCGATCCGCTGTCGCGCTACGACTGCGTGCCGGTGGTGGCCGGCGCCCAGGCCATGATCGTGGCGCATCCCGATCGCGCGCCGCTCGGTCGCGCGCCGGTGCGAGTGCGCGCCCACCGCATGAGCTTCAACTACGACAACCAGGAAGGCGACGGCCTGCGCACCGGCATCAGCACCTTCGCCGGCGAGCTGTGGGAAAGCGCAGGCGTGCGTCCCGAGGATGTCGAGGTGGCGAGCATCTACGACGACTACCCGACCATGGTGCTGGCGCAGGCGTACGATCTCGGTCTGGTGCCCAGCAACGATCTGCAGCGCTTCGCCCGGCGCGACATCGGCGAGCGGCGGTTTCCGCTCAACACCTGGGGCGGGATGCTCTCGGCCGGCCAGCCGGGCGGCCCGGCTGGCGGCCTCAACGGCATCGCGGAGGCGGTGCTGCAGCTGCAGCATCGCGCCGGGGCGCGCCAGGTGGCGGGCGCGCGGCTGGCGGTGGCGACTGGCTACGGCATGACCATGTACCGCTATGGCGGAACCGCCGGGGCGGCGGTCCTGGAGCGCGCGGGATGACCGCGGGCGTTGGAATCTGGCGCTGCGTCAAATGCCGGGAGGGCGTGTTCCCGCAGCGGCTGCTCTGCCCACGCTGCCACGGCGATGTCTTCGTGCCGGACCGGGTCCACGAGGCGGTGGTCGAGGAGGTCTCGGTCATCCGCCACATGCTCGGGCAGACCGACTGGCAGCCGCGGCGGATCGCCAGCGTGCGCACGCCCGAAGGGCAGCGCATCACCATCGGCCTGCGCGACGAATCACCGCCGGGCACGGTGATCGAGCTGTTCGAGGAGGACACGGCGCCCTATGGAGCGGCAAGGAAGCCGTCGACTTGAGTTACCGCTATCCCGCCTTCTTCCACGCGGCCGCCGCGTCCAAGACTCGGCGCGCGGCGTTCGCCATCGCGACGTCGATCATGCGGCCGTCGACCGTGGTCGAGGCGCTGCCTTGCGCGACCGCGAGGTCGAACGCCTCCAGCACGCGCGCGTAATAGTCGAGCTCGGCCTCGCTCGGACGGTAGAGCCGGTTGCATGGCTCGATCTGCGAGGGGTGGATCAGCTTGCGCCCGCGATAGCCGAGCCGCCGCGACAGCGCGGTGTCGCGCTCGAAGCCTTCCGCGTCGCGCACATCGGCGAACACGCCGTCGAGCGGCGTATCGAAGCGCGCGGCGCGCGCCGCCAGGAGGGTGTGCGAGCGTGCGTGCAGCATTTCCGGCCCGTCGATCGACCAGACGCAGCCGAGGTCGGTGTTGAGGTCGCCGTCCTGGGCGCCGCCGAAGCTGAGCGAGACGACGCGCGCGGCCGCGACCGACATGTCGTAGGCATTGAGCACGCCGCGCGCGCTTTCGATCGACAGCACGAGCTTGATCGCGCCCGGCGTGAGTCCGCGCTGGCGTTCGAGCGCGCCGATCATCCCGTCCCAGCGCCGCACTTCGTCGCGGGACTCCACCTTGGGCAGAAACAGGCCGGCGATCCCGGCGACGCCGATCACCGCGTCGAGATCGGCCTCGGCGAGCCCGGTGTCGAGCCCGTTCACCCGCACCCAGACGCGCTCGCCGGACATCTTCGGCGCATAGGCGCGCACGCCGGCGCGGGCGTTGGCCTTCTCGGCCGGCGGCACCGAATCCTCGAGATCGAAGATGAAGGCATCGGCCGGAAGCCCGAGCGCCTTGTCGAGGAACTTGTCGCGGTTGGCGGGGACGTAGAGAAAGCTGCGCGCAAGCGGCATGAGATGAAATCCTGGCCAATCTTACTCGGCGGCCGCGATCTTTGCTGCGCCCGGCGGCGAAGCCGACCGGGTCACGCCCGATGCGATGAACTCGCGGATCGCGGCCGGCGCATAGCCGAGCTCGCGCAACACCGCCTCGGAATGCTCGCCCAGCATCGGCGAGGGCCGCTCCAGGTCGGGTCCGCCGTGGTCGAGCAGGATCGGATTGCGGGTGGTGCGCATCTTGCCGAGACGGGGATGCTCGACCTCCTGCATCACCCCGCGCGCGACGATCTGCGGGTCGTCGAACACCTCCTTGAAGTTGTTCACGCAGGCGCACGGCACGCCGGCGACGAGGAGCGCCTGCTCCAGCTCCTTCGCCTCGCGCGCGCGCACCGCCGGCTCGACCAGCGGCAGCAGCGCGTCCTCGTTGCGCTTGCGGCTCGCATAGGAGGCGAAGCGCGGATCTCCCAGGTGCGCGTCGAGCCCCAGCACCTGCATCAGCTTGCCGAACAGCGTGTCGTTCGGGGTTCCTATTGCGAGATAGCGCTTGTCCTTGGTTTCGAACAGCTGATAGGGCGCGCTGAGCCGGTGCCGGTTGCCGAGCGGCTGCGGCACCTGGCCGGTCTCGAGATATTCGGCCGCCTCCCAGGCCGCCGCCGCGATCGACGCCTCGACCAGCGAGACGTCGGCGATCCGCCCCTCGCCCTGGCGCGCCGCCCCTACGAGGCCCGACAGGGTCGCGTAGGTGGCGAACAGCGCGCCGAACACGTCGGCGGTCTGCAGGCCCGGTCGCATCGGCATCTTGCCCGGCTCGCCGGTCACCGAGAGGGCGCCCGAGAACGCCTCGATGATCAGATTGACGCCGGCGCGGCGCCGGTAGGGCCCGGTCTGGCCGAAGCCCGACACCGACGTGTAGACGATCCGCGGATTGGCGGCCTTCACCTGCGCGGCGCCGAGCCCGAGCTTGTCGAGCGCGCCCGGCCGGTACGCCTCCAGGAACACATCGGACTTCGCGGCCAGCTTGAGCAGGATCTCGATCGCCTCCGGCCGCTTGAGGTCGAGCACCAGGCTGCGCTTGTTGCGGTTGAGCGCGACGAAGCTCACGCTCTCGTCGTTGCGGATCGGCGGCGTGGCGCGGCCCATGTCGCCTTGTGGCGGCTCGACCTTGATCACGTCGGCGCCCATGTCGGCGAGCAGCGTGCCGGCCAGCGGCCCGGCGATGAAGTTCGCCAGCTCGATGACGCGAATCCCGGCGAGCGGTTTTGCCATCTCGTTCCCTTGCGCTTCCCGTTTCCGCCGGCCTACTGAATCTTCAATCCCGCCTTGTCGATGATGTCCTTGTACATCGGCACCTCGCGGGCGATGCGGGCGCGAAATGCCTGCGGGCCTTCGGCCGTAACCGCCAGTCCGGCCTTGCGATACTTCTCGCGGATGTCGGGTTGATTGAGCAGCGCGGTGAGCTCCTTCGCCAGCCGATCGACCGCCGGCTGCGGCGTCGCCGCCGGCGCCAGGATCGCCTGGAAGGTGTCCGACTCGGCGTTGGCGATGCCGAGTTCCTCCAGGGTCGGAACGTCGGGCAGCTCCGGCCAGCGCTGCTTGCCGGTGGTCGCGATCGCCCGCAGGGTTCCGGCGTGAACGAAGCCCTGCAGCGATCCGATGGCGGCCGCATAAAGGTCGACCTGGCCGGCGAGCGCCGCCTGGGTGGCGGGCCCGGCGCCCTGGAACGGGATGTGCACCATGTTGGTGCCGGTCCTGATCTTCACCAGCTCCACCGCCAAGTGGGGCGTGGTCCCAGCCCCCGGGCTCGCCCAGTTGAGCTTGCCCGGATTGGCTTTCGCCTTGGCGATCAGATCGGGAAACGACTTGATCTCGGATTGCGCCGGAACCACGAACACGTTGGGAGACGCGCTGATGACCATGACCGGGGTGAAATCCTTGAACGGATCGTAGGTCGCCTGCGCGAACAGGCTCGGATTGACCACGTAGGCGCTCGAGCACATCAGCAAGGTGTGGCCGTCGGGCGTCGCGCGCGCGGCCGCGCCGATGCCGATATTGCCGCTTGCGCCGCTGCGATTTTCGATGATCACCGGCTTGCCCAGGGCGTC
>JBEVIH010000166.1:0-6378 GCA_040510815.1 Xanthobacteraceae bacterium
ACTCGCGCCGGTCGAACACGATGCAGGTGTACTTTCTCGGCAGATGGTCGAGCAGCCTGATCCTGGCGTAGACGCCTTGCGTCGACCAGGTCTCGACCGTGGCATTGAAGCCCCCGGGCGCGTACATCAGGATCGGTGGTCCCGAACCCAGCAGCTCGTCGCGCGTGGTGATGCCGTCGATGACCGCGGCCGGCACTGCGCTCAGCCCTTGATCTGGCGGCCGGCGCGCACGTCGGCGATCAGCGCGGTGAAGGCGTCGAGGCTGAGCTTGGCGACATTCGCGTAGGTCTCGGTCTTGGCGTCGAGCCATTTCTCGCCGTAGCCGATGGCGGTGTGGGCGAGCCGCACGCGGCCGTCGAGCCAGGGGCCGCCGCCGAAGCCGCCGATCACCGGGATCGCCACCGCCTTGACCACCGCGGCGCCCGCCACCGGCCCGGAATTGGTGAAGTCGAGCAGCGCAGCGCCCGCCTCCTCCAGGAGCTTGGCGTCGGCGACCAGCTTGGCGGTCATCTCCGGCGACGCCTGCGCGCCCGGCGCCGACTGCGCGCCGTAGGGCACGCCGTATTTCAGCGCGGTCTGCGGGGTGAGCCCGAACTGCGCGAACACCGGGATGCCGGCGCGGTCGATGGCGCGCACCGCCTCGGGAAAGTCGGCGGCGGCGTCGAGCTTGACCATGTCGGCGCCGCCCTCCTTGACCAGCCGGATGGCGGCCTTGAGCGCGCTTTCGATGCCTTCCTGCAACGGGCCGAACGGCACGTCGCAGCTCACCAGCGCGCGGGTGACGCCGCGGCGCACCGCTCTGCAGACCACCAGCATCTCGTCCATGGTGACTTCGAGCGGATTGGCGTGGCCCCACAGGTTGACGCCGACCGAGTCGCCGACCGAGACGAAATCGACCCCGGCACGGTCGGCGATGCGTGCGAGCTGGTAGTCCCAGGCGACCACGCCGACGCATTTGCGACCGTCGCGCTTCATCTGCTGAAGCGCGGGGATAGTCACCTTGGCGTCCATGATCGTCTCTCGCGCTCGCTCCATCCGCGTCGTCATGGCCGGGCTTGTCCCGCAAGTGGGGTATACCCCACTTGCGGCACTCTATTCTGCATTCTGCGCAACTCGGGCAAGCCCGAGTTGCGATGCCATCAACGCCTTCCAGGTCCCTCATGTTTTAAAGGCGTGGATGCCCGGCACAAGGCCGGGCATGACGAGTTTCTGGCTTGTTTCGGCAATCGCAAGAACGCGCGGCGTCTCAGGTCCCGCTCTTCGCCGCCGGATGCGCGGGCGGCACGACGCTGGCGATCTTGGCCGCGGTCTGCATGTGGCCGTCCCAGCGCTTGGCGAACGGCGCGGCGATGTCGAACTGGTCGAGCACGCGCGCCACGATGTGGTTGACGATGTCGTCGACCGACTGCGGATGGTTGTAGAAGGCCGGCATCGGCGGCACGATCGAGACCCCCATGCGGGCGAGCTTGAGCATGTTCTCGAGGTGCACCTCGGAGAGCGGAGTCTCGCGCACCACCAGCACCAGGCGCCTGCGCTCCTTGATGATGACGTCGGCGGCGCGATGCACCAGGTGCTCGCCGTAGCCGTTGGAGATGCCGGCGAGCGTGTGCACCGAGCAGGGAATCACCACCATGCCCTCGGTCTTGAACGAGCCCGACGAGATCGACGCGCCCATGTCGCCGGTGCTGTGCACGACGCTGGCCAGGCCCCGCACCTGCTCGACCGTGTAGTTGGTCTCGTGCTCGAGCGTGCGCTGCGCCCACTTCGAGATGATCAGGTGGGATTCGACGTCGCTGCCCTTGAGCGCCTCGAGCATGCGGACGCCGAAGATGGCGCCGGTCGAGCCGGTCATGCCGATGATGAGACGCCGCATTCCGTGTCCTCCGCCATGGCCGCGACCGCCGACCATGGCTCACAGCAAACGCACGAAAACCGCTTTCGTGCAAGCACATCCATGCCGCCCGCCCACCCTACCCGGAAGTTCGAAAGGGAGGGTTAAGCCGCATCCGGCCCGGTCAATTCTTGAACAGGTGGCCGAACTTCTCCTGCGCGAGGCGGCGTTCTTCCGGCGTGGGCACGTTGACCGCCGGGAACTGGTCGCGCCAGTGCCAGGGCCGGCAGGCGTCGATCACCGCCCGGCTGTTAGTGAAATCGCCCGCCGCCTTGCGCTCAGGTTCGATGCGAGGGTCAAGCGGCGTCGACCAGGCGTTGCGGATGATGTCGATCGAGGTCGCCGGGTCGGAGCGGGTGAGCAGCGCCCACACCACCTCCTCCAGGTTCGACACGTCGACGTCGTCGTCGGTGACGATCACGTAGCGCCCGCAATAGGCGCCGACGTGGCACATGGCGGCGATATGGCCGGCCTGCTTGGCGTGGCCGGGATAGCGCTGATTGACCGCGACCGCGAGCAGGAGCCGCGCGTTGCCGACCTCGTGCGCCCAGGCGGCGGTGACGCCCGGCACGCCGGCCTTCTGGATGTTCTCGCGCAACAGCCCGGAGCGGACCACGGCGCGGTAGCGGCAGATCTCGTCGGGCGGGCGCTGCGGCACGCAGCCGAGCAGGATCGGATCGTTGCGGTGGTAGACCGCCTTGATGTCGAGCACCGGCTCGGGCCGCAGGTCGCTGGCGTAGTACCCGGTCCACTCGCCGAACGGGCCTTCGACCCGCTCGTTGCCCGGCTCGACGAAGCCTTCGAGCACGATCTCGGCATTGGCCGGGATCGGCAGGCCGGTGACCGGGCCGTTGATCACCTCGACCGGCTTGCCGCGGATGCCGCCGACGACCTCGTACTCGCTCACGCCGTAGGGCACCTCGCTCGAGGCCATCAGGAAGGTCATCGGGTCGCCGCCGCAGACCACCGCCACCGGCATGCGCTCGCCGCGCGCCTGGTACTTGTCGCGCATTTGTCTCCCATGTTTGCCGGGCGAGATGTAGAAGCCGGCGGTCTTGGCGTCGTGGATCATCACCCGGTAGGTGCCGCAATTGATCCAGCCCTCGTCCGGGTCGCGGGTGACGTTGAAGCTGCCGGTGCCGATGTAGCGGCCGCCGTCGGGCGCGTGCCATTTCGGCGCCGGGAAGCGGGTGACGTCGACGTCGTCGCCGCGCGTGACGTTCTCGAAGATCGGGCCGTCGTTGACGTATTTGGGCGGGATGCGCGTCATCGGCCCCATGAAATTGGTGCGGAAGCCCTCGCTCAACTCGAGCTTGGAGAGCTCGGCCGGGAAGCCCAGCGTCATATTCTTGCGCCGGCCGCCGAAGAAATTGACCAGCACGCGGCTGCCCGGAATGGTGTCCGGCACCTTGTCGAACACGAAGCAGGGCGCGCTGTCGTCGTGCATGGCCACGCCCGACAGGAGGCCGATGTCCTGCTGCCAGGAAAGCCCGCTCACCTCCTTGACCTCGCCCAGCCTGCGCGCCTCGTCGAGCCACTGGCGCAGATCCTCGTAGAGCAGCCGCGGCGCGACGTTGGAGCGCGCGGATGCGTCCGCGGTCTTTCCCGGGGTTCCGATTGGCGTGCTCATGGGATCGGGTTGTGCGGCCATGACGTGTTCTTCCTAAGTTGCTTAGGATGGAGTTTATACGCCAGCCGCACTATTCGCATCAGCGATGTTTCCGCTGCGCCGACCGCTGTTCGTCACAAGCACCTCGCGCGAGGTATCGTCGCCATCGGTCTTGAAAACCTAACCGCTTGGGATTATTCTACCTCATGCCGACCGTCCTGAGATTCGACGGATTCAACGTCGTGATCTATCCGGCGGATCACATTCCGGCGCATGTGCATGTGTTCGGCGGCGGCAACGAGGCAATGTTCAATCTGAATTGCCCGGCGGGGCCCGTGGTGCTGCGGGAAAACTACGGCTTCTCGCGCCGGGCCGTCGCCAGGATTCGCGAGGCACTCGATGAAGTCGTCATGATGCTTTGTGACGAATGGAGAAGGATTCATGGCTAAGCTCGATGAATTCGCCGCAGCGACCCGACGTGCTGCCAAACGTCGCGCGACCGAGCCGACCGCGGTCGCCGCCCGCTACGACCGGCGCCGCGGGCGTGTGGTGGTGAGCCTGAACAACGGCCTGGAGCTGGCCTTTCCGCCACACATCGCGCAGGGCCTGGACAAGGCCACGGCCGCCGAATTGAGCGATATCGAGATCAGCCCGTCCGGCTTCGGCGTCCACTTCCCGCGGCTCGATGCGCATCTCTACCTGCCGGCGCTGCTGCAGGGTGTATTCGGCTCGAAGCGATGGATGGCGGCGCAGCTCGGCGCCGCCGGCGGCAAGGCGCGCAGCGCCGCCAAGACCGCCGCTGCGCGCGCCAACGGCCAGCGGGGCGGACGGCCGCGCAAGGTTGCCGGATGAGATCATGCCATTGGCACGGTGCGCCGAATGCTTATAATACTAAGTATTTCCGAAGGCGACCTGCCATGCAAGAGGGCGCGGGCCCGCAACCGCTGCGAGACTGGATCAGCCGGGCGGCGCGCCGCGATCCGGACAAGCCGTGGATCGTGTCGGCCGGCGACGGGCGCACGGTCAGCTATGGGCAATTGCACGACCTGATCCGCCGGATCGCCTCGCTGCTGCGCGAGCGCGGGATCACCCGCAACGACCGCGTGGTGTTGCTGGCCGACAATTCGATCGAGCATCTCGCCTGCTATTTCGGGGTGATGGCCTATGGTGCGACCATCTGCACCGTGCATGTGGAGATGAACCGCAACCAGCTCGGCGATATCTTCGCGCGCCTCAAGCCGAAGCTGGTGCTGTACCAGGACGGGCTCAAGCTCGACGATCTGCTCGCCGCCGTGCCGGCGCCGCGGCTGCGGCTGGGACGCCTGGGGGAGCCCGCCGCCGAAACATTCTTCGCCGAGGCCGCGCGCGCGGCGCCGAGCGACGCGCAGACCGCGGCGCGGCCGGACGACGCCGCGGTGATCCTGTTCACGTCGGGCACCAGCGCGCGGCCCAAGGGCGTGGTGCTCGGTTTCGGCGAGCACCTCGCCAACATCGACCCGACCGCCGAGGGCTTCGGCATCACCGCCGACGACCGGCTGTACGATTTCCGCCCCTTCAACTGGGCGTCGGCGCAGCTCCTGGGCGCGCTGGTGCCGGTCAACCGCGGCGCGACCCTCGTCATGGCGCAGAAATTCTCCGTCAGCCGCTTCTTCCAGCATGTCCACGAGCACCGCGTCACGGTCGCGGCCGGCAATCCAACCACCATCAATTTCCTGCTCAACGGCAAGCAGAGCCGTGATCCCCTGTCTCCGCTGCGCTTCGTCACGTCGAGCTCGGCGCCGCTCACGGTCGAGGAATGGCGGCGGTTCGAAGCGACCTTCGGCATTCCGATCGCGCAAGGCTACGGCCAGAGCGAGACCGGCTGGATCGCGGCGATTCCCGGCGAACGGCGGCGGCTGGGCACCGTCGGGCGGCCGTTCGCCTATCATGATCTTGCGATCGTCGACGGCGGCGGGCGGCGGCTGCTGGCCGGCGAGATCGGCGAGGTCGAGGTCGGAGGCTTGGCCGCTCACGACTACCGCTACCTTGCCGACGACGGCCGCGTCGCGGTCGCCAGCCGCGGCCGCATCCGTACCGGCGATCTTGGCTGCCTCGACGGCGACGGATTTTTGCGCCTCACCGGCCGCGAGAAGGAGCTGATCATCCGCGGCGGGGTGAACATCTCGCCGGTCGAGATCGACGGCTTCCTGATGCAACGCCCGGAGCTGATCGAGGTCGCGACCGTGGGCGTGCCGGACGCGGTCTACGGCGAGGAGGTGGTCAGCTACGTGGTGGCGCGGCCCGGCGCGAAGGTCGACGCGAGCGAGCTGCTGCGCTACTGCAGCGACGGCCTGCCGGCCTTCAAGGCGCCCAAGCGGATCGTGCTGAGCGCGTCGCTGCCGAAGAACGAGCGCGGCAAGCTCGACCGCCGGGCCCTGGCAGAGCGCTGGACGCGGGAGACGGGAAGCTGATCAGCCCGCCCACAGATGGCGGCGCACAAACGCACCCGCATTTGCAAGCGCCCGGCGCCCCGCAGCGAGCTTCGCATTCCACAATGGCCAGGCATGGATCATGTCCGGCCAGATTTCGAGCGTCACCGCCACGCCAGCCGCACCCGCAGCGCCGGCATAGCGCACCGAATCGTCCAGCAGCGTTTCCGCCGATCCAACCTGGATGAGGGTCGGCGGCAGCCCGCGCAGATCGGCGAACAGCGGTGACACGCGCGGATCTCTACGGTCGATTCCGGCGGGGAGGTAGGCGTCTGCGAGCTCGTCGAGATAGGGCTTGTGAATGAGCGGATCGACGGCGTCCTTGGTCGCAAGCGTGGCGCCCGACATCGTGAGATCGGTCCACGGCGACGCCAGCCACAGGCAGCCCGGCAGGTGGTCGCCGGCGTCGC
>JBEVIH010000167.1:0-5513 GCA_040510815.1 Xanthobacteraceae bacterium
TCGCCGGCCTGGTGAGCGCCTTGACCTCGGCCAGGCGGTCGGGGCGGATCTCGCAGATGTGCAGCTTGTCCACCAGCGCCGAGCGCGACAGCGTCTCGGCGCGGATGCCGCCGCACCAGCCGGTGCCGATCACTGCGACTTCGACTTGCTTCACCGGATCCCCTTTCTTGAAGCCCGACGAGACTGTCGTCCCCGCGCAAGCGGGGACCCCGTATTCGCTTGACTATCCGATGTGGCACCGTCGCGCCACCCCGCCTCGACACGGGTTACTGGGTCCCCGCTTACGCGGGGACGACATCGAATATGCTTCAAATGCGTTGTCCTGCGGCAAACACGTTTGCAACAAATTGTGGATAGACCTCGACCAGCTGCGGCGCGATCACGGTCCGCAGCAGGCGCAGCGTCTCCGGGGAGGGGGCCGCAGTCACCGGTACGTGGCCGGGCTGGTCGAACTCGAAGCCGGTGTTCTCCACCACCTCGGCGACCGTGTGCCCGGGATGCACGCTGGCGAGCCGGAAGCGCCGCCGTTCGCGGTCGAAGGCGAACAGGCAGCGATTGGTGATGAGCGCGATCGGCCCGCCCGGGCGATAGACGTTGTCCGGGCTCGTTCCCGCCGCGCTGACGAAATCGACCTTGGGGACCAGCGTGCGGCGCGTGTGCTCGAGCCGGAACAGCACGACCTTTGGTACCACGTAATACATGTAAGTCGAGCCGAACGAGCCGGGGAAGCGCGCCTTCGGATGCGCGTAGTCGCCGACGCTGACCAGGTTGATGTTGCCCTGCCCGTCGATTTGCGCGCCCGAGAGAAAGAACACGTCGATGCGCCCCTGGCCGGCGCAGTCGAACAGCTCGCGTCCGCCGTCGGTGAAGAAGTTCTGCCGCCGGCTGCCGAGCAGCGACACCCGCGGCCGGCCGTTGCCGCGCTCGCGCGCCAGCATCGCCGCCGCCGCCGGGATCGGCGAGGCGGCGCCGATGGCGGCGTGCCGCGCATCGGCGATCAGCCCGGCGATCGTGTCGGCGAGCAATTCCTCCGCGCGGAAGCCTTCAGGCGGCGCGTTGGGCATGAACGTAGCGGTCGAGGTACGCGGCGAAGCCCTCCGCGGTGGCGGCAAGCCGCGCATATTCGGCGAGGTGCGCCTCGTCCAGCGGGTAGTGGTCCGGCAGCGGCAGCGGCCAGGCGCCGCGCGGCTCGACCGCGACCGTCTCCACGTAGAATCCCGGCAAGGTGCCGGCGGCGAGCAGCGGATCGTCGAGCAGGCTGCCGTCGTGGAGCTTCTCCACCGTCGCCACCGTCTTCGCGGCCGCGTGCGCCATGGTGACGAGCTCGCGGTCGCGGCCGATCCAGACATTGCCCTCGCGGTCGGCGAGCGGCGCATGGAACAGCGCGACGTCGGGCTTGAGCGCCGGCAGCAGCACGATCGGATCATGGTTGCCGAACGGATTGTCGATCACCTGCCAGTCCGGCCGGTGCGCCAGCACGTCGGAGCCGATCAGCCCGCGCAGCGGCATGAACGGAACGCCCTTCTCGGCCGCCTGGAACGCCGCGTGCAGCGCCGGGCAGGTGGCGTCCTTGATGCGGATCGCGCCCGAGATGACCGCCGCGGTGAAGCGCGGCGCCGACCCGAATTCGCCGAGGCTCACCGCCGACGTCTCCAGCGTCTCCACGCAGCCGGCGCCGATCAGCAGGTCGGCCTGCAGGCTCGAGGTCGGCAGCGCCACCAGCGTGAGGCGCCGCACGCCGCGCCGGATCAGCGCCCGCGTCGCCGCCATGGCGACGCCCGAGACCTCGCGCGGCACCGCCAGCACGCAGCCGTCGGTGATCGGCGCCAGGGCTTCGTCGAGGGAGCGGGCGATCATGCGCGAAGTGTAGCACAAAGTAAGCCGCGTGCTCGGTGCGCTCCCTCTCCCCGCTGCTTGCGGGGAGAGGGAGGGGGTGAGGGGCTCACGAATTCGATGCGGGAAAGTCGCCCCTCACCCATCCTGGTCCGTTGCGTCGCCGAGCCGCCCTCTCCCCGCAAGCGCGGGGAGAGGGCACTGCATGCGACAGCACGGTTCGCGGCAAGCCCGATTACGACAGCGCGCCCTTCACCCGGTCGGGCGAGAACGGCACGCGGCGCATGCGCACGCCGGTGGCGTCGAAGATGGCGTTGGCGATCGCCGCCGCCACCGGGCGAATCGACGGCTCGCCGGCGCCGGTGGGCGCCAGCTCGGGCCGGTTGATGTAGACGCACTCGATCGTCTCCGGCGCCTCGGTGATGTCGAGGATCGGATAGGTTAGCCAGTCGACGCTGGTGACGTTCTTGGGGTCGAACCTGACCTCCTCCCACAGCGTGCGGCTGATGCCCTGGATGATGTTGCCCTCGATCGTGTGCTTGAGCCCGTCCGGGTTGATGATCTGGCCGCAATCGTGCGCGACCGTGAACTTGCGCGCCCAGATCTTGCCGGAGCGGCGGTCGACGTCGACCTCGGCGACGATCGCGCAGGTGGTGCCGTTGCGCTGCGAATAGGCGATGCCACGGCCGCTGACCGTGTTGCCGGTCTGGTCCTTGCGCGGCGACGGCCGCGACTGCCAGCCCGATTTCTCGGCCGCCGCCTTGAGCACCGCGACGTCGCGCGCGTCCTTGACGTGGCGCAGGCGCAGCTCCACCGGATCGACGCCGAGCGCGGCGGCGACCTCGTCCATGAACGACTCGCTGGCGAAGTGGATCTGCGGACCGACCGGGTCGCGCAGATGGGCGCTGCGCAGCGGCGAGGCGCGTTCGAGCAGCGGCGCGATCGTCTCCCAGGCGGTGCGCTTGTTGTCGAACTGGTAGGATTCGGCGGGCACGCCGAAGGCGTCGTTGACCTTGAGCGGCACGCCGCGGAAGTGGCCGGCGAGCGTGTCCGGCGGCTTGCTGCCGTTGGTGAGCACGTCGAAGCGGGAGAAGCCTTTGCTCAGGAACTCGTAGGCGACGATCTTGCCGGAAGCGTCGATCGCCGCGCGGGCGCGGTGGATCGAGGCCGGGCCCTTCGGGTCCCAGCCGGTGCCTTGCTCGCGCATGTATTGCAGCCGCACCGGCCGGCCGACCGCCTTGGCCAGCACGGCGGTGTCCATCGCGCAGTCGTCGGCGTCGTTGCGGCCGTACGAGCCGGGGCCGACCACCCAGATGCAGTCCACCTTGTCGACCGGCATGTCGAGCGTGGCGGCGATGCCGTCGCGGACGAAATGCGGCTTCTGCGAGCCGGACCAGCAGGTGACATGGCCGTCCTTGATCTCGACCACCGCGCAGGCCGGGCCCATGCAGGCGTGCGACTGGAACGGCCACTCGTACTCGGCCTCGATGACCCGCGCCGCGGTCTTGAACGCCTCGTCGACGTTGCCCACCGGCTTGATGTCCTCGCGCTTGCGCACCGGCGCCTTGCGGATGTGGTCGTAGAGCTCCGACTGGGTCGGGAACGGCGGCTTGGCGTCGGACCATTCGATCTTGAGCGTCTGGAACGCCTTGATCGCCTCCCATTCCCTGTCGGCGACCACCGCGAGGAAGTTGTTCTCCCGCACCACCCGCGCGCCCGGAATGTCCTTGATCGAGGATTCGTCGATCTTGACCGGGGTCGCGCCCGCGACCGGCGGGCGGATCATGCGGGCATGCACCATGCCCGGAAGCTTCATGTCGGTGACGAACGGCTCCTGGCAGAACACCTTGGGGGCGATGTCGGAGCGTTTGATTGGCTGGCCGACGATCTTGTAGTCCTTCGGGTCCTTCGGCTTGGCCTTGCCCGGGGCGTAGAGCGCATTGCCGATCTGCTTGTTCCATTCGAGCTGGACGTTGAAATAGCGCCCGCCGATCAGCTCGGCGTAGCTCGCCTTCTTGGCCGGGTCGCCCTTGGCGTGCACAACGCCGTCGGTGACGGTGAGTTGGTCGGCGGGAAGGCCAAGCTTTTGCGCCGCCATCTCCACGAGCACGCGGCGCGCCTCGGCCGCCGCGGCGCGCATCTGCACACCGCCGCGCTGGATGCCGGTCGAGCCGGAGGCTCCGCCCTGGTTCACGCTGGTGCGGGTGTCGGCCATGTGCACCTTCACCCGCTCGAACGGCACGTCGAGCTCTTCGGCCACCATCTGGCCGATCGAGACGTAGAGTCCCTGGCCCATGTCCATCTTGCCGAAGAAGGCAGCGACCGAGCCGTCGCCGTTGATGGCGATGTAGGAGGAGAGCTGGTCCGGCACCAACGGCGGGCGCGAGCCCTGCGCGAAGGCCGAGTTGATCGCGAGCACGGTGTCGAGGCCGATCGGCATGCCGACCGACACGACCACGGCGCCGGCGCCCTTGAGCACCGCGCGGCGGGAAAACGTGGAGAGCCTGTCCATCTTTGTCATGACCGCCTCCCTCAACCCATCATCGTGGCGGCGCGCTTGACCGCGCGCAGGATGTTCATGTGGGTGCCGCAGCGGCACTTGATCCCCTCCAGCGCCTGCCTGATCTGCGCCTCCGTCGGCTTCTTGTTGTCGCGCAGGAACGCGGCGGCGGTCATGATCCAGCCGTTGATGCAATAGCCGCACTGCGTCACCTGCTCCTCGACATAGGCGGTCTGCAGCGGGTGCGGCTTCTCCGGCGTGCCGAGGCCCGACAGCGTCACCACCTTGGCGTTGCCGACGGACGACAGCGGCGTCACGCAGGAGCGCACCGGCTGGCCGTCGACATGCACGGTGCAGGCGCCGCACTGGGCGAGCCCGCAGCCGAATTGCGGATTGTTGAGCCCGATGTCGTTCTTCAACGCATAGAGCAGCGGCATGTCGGGATCGGCGTCGATCGAATGGACCTTGCCGTTTACGTCGAGATTTATTCGAGCCATGGGTGCATCTCTCCCTATGATTGATATTGGGTGGTCGATGGCCGTCGCGCACCGACTACCGCTCGCTACGGCTCACGCCGCATTTGCGAATTGTTCTAGTTCGAAGGCTAATCCAACGGGATTGTGTTGGAAACTCCCCCGGCCGGAAATCTCGGCTTTGTGAGTTCCGCCCTAGGTCGCCAGCGCCCGCACTGACGCCAGCAGGCCGCGCACCTGCTGCTCGGAGATATTGCGGGTGATGAAGACCAGCCGGCTCGTGCGATCCGCGTCCGGCCATGCCGCGAGCTCGACCGGCGGGTGCGCCAGGTGCTGAACGAATTGCACCAGCACCGGCCCGCGGCAGCCGGCGACGTTGAGGAATCCCTTGACCCGCAGAAGATCGGGTCCGCGCAGCGCCATCACTGTCTCCATGGCGCGCGCAAAGGCGTCCCAGGGCAGCGGCGCGTCGTCGGTCCAGACGAAGCTTAGAATGCCGTCGCTGTGCTCGGCCTCGGCGACGAAGCCGGAGCGGTCCGCGCGGGTGTCCTCATTTGCCGCCTCGATCAGCCAGCGCGGCTCGATCTCGCCCGCGACCGCCGTGGTGATGGCGGCGCGCGGATTGAGCGCGCGCAGCCGCTCGCGCAGGCGCTCGACCGCGGGCGGCTCGGCCAGATCGGTCTTCGAGATCACCAGCCGGTCGGCGA
>JBEVIH010000168.1:0-10115 GCA_040510815.1 Xanthobacteraceae bacterium
CGATCTCGACAACGTGCGCCGCATGCGCGAGGCGGTGGGCCCGCAGATCGACATCATGATCGACGTCAACATGGGCTGGACCGCCGATGTCGCCATCCAGATGGGGCGGAAGTTCGAGGACTACGACGTCTACTGGCTGGAGGAGCCGGTGGTGGCCGATGACTTCAAGGGCTACCTGCGCGTCGCCGCGGCGCTCGACCTGCGCATCGTCGGCGGCGAGACGCACTTCACGCGCTTCGACCTGCGGCCGTTCTTCGAAAATCCGTGCCTGCCGATCCTGCAGCCCGATCCGATGCGCGGCGGCTTTACGGATTTGCGCAAGATCGCGGTGCTCGCCGATACCTGGGGCATGACGCTCGCACCGCATCTGTTCCCAGAACTCAACGTTCAGCTGCTCGCTTCGATTCCGAACGGGATCTGGATCGAGGACATGGGTCTGTCCAACGATCTCTGGGTCGAGCCGGTGCCGGTCGTCAACGGCATGATCACCGCGCCGGAACGGCCCGGCCACGGACTGGCGTTCAGGCCGGAGGTCCTCAAAGACTTCCGCGTCTAGTCTGGTTCGTCAGATCCGCTCGATCTTGGCGGCGTCGACCACCTTGGTCCACTTGTCGATATCGGCGGCGATGCGGGCCCGGAACGCGTCAGGGCTCGAAGGGCTGGGATCATTCCCGACCATCCTGATCCGCTCGGCCAAGGCCGGCTCCGCCAGGAGCCCGGCGATCTCGGCGTTGAGGCGGCGACCACCGCCGCCGGCAGACCGGCGGGGGCCACCAGCCCCTGCCAGGAGCTGAAGGTATAGCCGGGAATGCCGGCCTCCGCCGTCGTCGGGATCTCCGGCAGGCTGAAGAACCGGCTCGCGCCGGTCACCGCCAGCGCGCGCACCTGCCCGGCGCGGATGAACTCCAGCTCCGCGGTCGGGGAGTCGACGATGAAATCGATGCGCTTGGCGAGCAGATCGGTGATCGCCTGGGCGCTGCCGCGATAGGGAACGTGCTGGAACGTGGCGTTCACGGTCTTGGCGAGGAGCTCGCCGGCGAGGTGCTGCAGCGATCCATTGCCGGCGCTACCGAACAGCAGCGGCGCCGGCCGCGACCGCGCCGTGCTGATGAGATCGGCCAGCGTCCGGATCGGATGATCGGCGTGGGTCACCACCACGAACGGATACTCGGTGAGCAGGCTGATCATCGAGAAGTCGTCGATCGTCCGATAGGGGAGATTCTTGTATAGCGCCGCCGAGACGGCGTGACCGGACGGGATGGTCATCAGCGTATAGCCATCGGGCGCGGCGCGGGCGATCTGCCCGGCCGCGACCCTGCCTCCGGCGCCGGGCCGTGCGTCGACCACGACCTGCTGGCCGAGGCGCCGCGCCAGGCCCTCGGCGAGGATGCGCGCAATGATGTCGCTCGGTCCTCCGGGTGCCAGCCCGTGGACCAGCGTGATCGCCCGCGCCGGCCAGCCGGGCTGCGCACGAGCCGGCCCGGCGGCGAGCGCTGCCAGGCCCGTGAGCGCGGCGCGACGGGTCACGGCAATCGACATGGCGCGCGGGGATTTATCGGGTCGGATAAAAGGCCGGTCCGACCGAGCGCACTTTGCGCTTCGCGCGATCTTCCTCGGGCGGGTCTTCCGGCGGTGGCGGCGACGCGGCGGCGGGCGGAGCGGGGCTCGGCGCGGCGGCCGCGCTTTTGGGCGCCCCGGCGGCCGCATTCCTCGCCGCCGGCGCGTTGCGGGCGGGATTGGCCTCGAGCTTGATCGGCTTGCCCTGCGCGTCGGTGCGCGGCTGCGACATGGCTTTCGCCTGCTCCTCGGTGACCACGATATCGCCGCGCTCGAGGGTGTGGTCGTCGAGTTGCCGCAGCGCCTCCGCCCAGGACTGACCGGGGGCGCGGCAACTGCAGGCCGGGTTGTACTGCTTGCGGTAGCTGAAGGCATTCGGCAGCTCGGAATAGGATCTGCCGCTGCTCGACACCGCCTGGGTTACGTCCTCACCGGGATTGCGGTGGCTGTAGAGCGCGACTTCGGAGGCTGGGCACAGGCGCTGGCAGAGCCGCTCATCCTCGTAAAATTTGGTCGGCACCGTGGAGTAGGAGATCGGGAAGTAATAGCCGTCGCAGGTCCGCACACAAACCGTGCGGTAGGTCCCGGACCCGCTCAGCGGAGCGTCGGGGGCGGTCCCGAACGGCGTGCGGACTCCGAACAATGTCTCGAAGAAGCCCCCCGGCGCGGTCGCATATTGCCGGTACTGCGGACCGCATTCGTTCTGGCCGAGCGCGACCAGGATCGAGCGGCGTTGGCCCTCGCGGTCGGCGCTGTTGCCCTGCACGCGCTGAAGGTCGCCAAGCAGGCGGTCGAGGTTCGCCCTGATCTGCTGGATCTGGTTGTTGAGCTGACCGCACTGCGCCGGCTGGCCGCTGAACAGGGCGAAGAAGCCGCCGCCCGAGCAACCCATCCGCTGGGCCTGTTGACCGAGGCGGTCGAGTTCGCCCTGCTGCTTGCCGATGACCTCCTCGTAGCGCCTGATTTGCTCGGCGCGCGCCGGGTCGACGGTGCCGCGATCGACCCCGGCGAGTTGGCTCTCGAGCCGCAGGCAGGTCTGGTTGCGCGGCGCCGACCCTGGAACGGAGGCGGGGGGCGGTGCGAATTGTGCCGCTGCCGGTCCGGCGAAAGCCAACAGCAGCAGCGCGACGGCGCCCAATCCGCGCGAAGGTTTGGAGATCGCTGTTTCAATCATGGAACGGGAGCCCGACCCGAAGCCCGCAACCGGGGATCAAGCGCTGCAATGGTGTCCAAAGTGTGAACGCCCCCATTTCGGGCTCCCAAACCAACAGCTTAGCGGCTAGCGCGGACCGGACCTGGGGTCCCCGGCCGCCGGGTCCTGCGGGTCGGCGAGCACAATGACCTGCCGCCGCGCCTCGCTCTGCAAATTCCACAACACCCCCACGATGATCAGGCCGGCACCGATGAAGACGAGGGCATCCAGCGCCTCGCCGTAGAGCCACCAGCCGATGACCGCGATCAGCGGAATACGCAGGAAATCGAGCGGCACCACCACGCTCGCATCGCCGGCACGGAACGCATTCGCCAGGCAATAGTGGGAGGCGAGCCCGGCCACGCCCACGGCCGCGAAGGCCGGAAGCTGGGCAAGGCTCAGCTTCATCACGAACAGGGGATCGGAGGGGACCAGCGTGAGCGGCAATTGGATCATGTTCATCCAAAAAATGATCGCAAACGTGCTGTCGGTCCTCGTCAGCTTCTTGGTGGTGATCATTGTGACGGCAAACCCGACCGCCGCGGCCAGCACCAGGAGGGTCTCGGGCCGGAAGGTTTCCAGCCCGGGCCGCAGGATCACCAGCACTCCGATGAGACCGAGCACGACCGCCCCGACACGGCTTGCGGTCAGGCGCTCGCCCAGCACCGGGACGGCGAGCAGCAGCGCCCATGCCGGCGCGGAGAACTCGAGCGCGAACACGGTTGCGAGCGGGAGCAGCAAGACGCTCATCGCCCAGAGATACTGTGCCCCCAGGTGGATGGTGTTGCGAAACAGGGTGAGTGCCGGGCGGCGGCTGCGGACCAGCGGCCGCAGCTCAGGGCGAAGGATCAGCAGCGTGACCATCACCGCGAGACCCAGGCCGTTGCGCGTGGCGAGGATCTCCATGATGCTCAAGCTCTCGGCAAGCTTGCGAAACGCGACCGCCATCAGACAGAACGACAGCAGCGCCCCGGTCATCCAGAGGACGACGAGAACGAGATTCCTGGGAGACACGGGGGGATTGGTCCTGCGCTTGCGGATCAGCGGCGAGCCGCGGGCGCAGCGATGTCACGCATCGCCGTCACTCCGCGTCCGGCTGGTTCTCCGGCCGCGCCTGGTCGAAGGCCGCAAGCTTGCCGCAGGCCGCATCGACGGCGACGATCTTGGGAAAGCGATCGAGCGGCACCTTGAGCCGCCGCGCATTGTAGACTTGCGGCACCAGACAGACGTCGGCGAGCGAAATCTCGCTGCCGAAGGCATACGGGCCCGGGCGCAGCATTGCCTCGATCGCGGCGAAGCCGTCGAGAACCCAATGATGATACCATGCGTCGATCTTGGCTTGCTCCTGGCCCATCTGGTTCTTGAGATAACGCAGCGGCCCGACATTGTTGAGCGGGTGGATGTCGCAGGCGATGATTTGTGCGATCGCGCGAACCTTCGCCCGTTGCAGCGCGTCCCGCGGCAGCAAGGGCGGCTGCGGGTGGGTCTCGTTGATATATTCGATGATCGCCAGCGATTGGATCAGCACGTCGCCGGAATCGAGCGCAAGCGCCGGCACCCGCATCTGCGGATTGACCGCCTGGAAGTCCGGTTTCTTGTTGAGGCCGCCTTCCTTCTGCAGGTGGATCGAGACCATGTCGAAGCTCAGTCCCTTGAGGTTGAGCGCGATCCGCACCCGATAGGCGGCGGACGAGCGGAAATAGGAATAGAGCTTCACCGGTCCTCCTTGCGGGTCGCCTGCGGCCACGCCCCGGTCACTGACCTCGACGCGACCAATGTCCCCGACCGGGCATTGGAATCATTGCGCTTTAGCAGGTTTGTTTTGCCAAAACGCCGACCGGCCAGCGCCAGCGGCGTCTCTCAGCGAAAGCGTCCGGCTCCTTGTAGGGGGCTAGGTCTCGCCGTCTTCGATTTCGGCGACCAGTTCGGCCGAGCGTTTGGTGAGCTGCTTCATGGCGCGGTCGAACGCCGGGCGGTCGGCGGGCGCGACCACCTCGGCGAGGCGGACGGTAAAGTCGAGCGCGCTGGGAGCGAGCTCCTCGTAGACCGCGCGCCCGGCCGGGGTCAGCGACAGGAAGGATTCCCGCAGATCGGAGCGATTGGCGCGGCGGGCAAGGAACTTGCGCTCCTCGAGCTGCGCCACCGCGCGCGAGACCTTGGTCTTGTGCATGTGGGTTTGCGCGCCCACCGCCTTGCCGGTCATGGTGCCATTCTCGCCGAGCGTCACCAGCACGCGCCACTCCGGTATTCCGATACCGTAGCGCCCATAGACCCGCGTGAGCGCCTGCGAGACCAGGCTGGAGAGGACGTTGAGCCGGTGGGGCAGGAAATCTTCAAGCTTGAGCAAGGGCGCCTCGGCCGGGGCGGAGGCGGCTTGGGGTGGAGCGTCACGGACCGAATTCGTCATCGCATCGCGTCCCGGGGCGCCAAGCGGCCCTCGGTGCGTTGGCGGCCGCTACGCGCGATCGGGAACATGGCCGAAGACGGCGGGACGCGCAACGCCGAGAGGATGCGGCGGGACCGGGACGCATGAACAAGCCCGGGACGCGGCCCGGGCCTGCGGCTTTTCAAAGGAGGTGCGCTAAGCGAGCGTCAGCGCAGGCACTCGATGGCGACGAATTCGTCGCGCGCGAAGGTCCCGTTCTTCGACGGGACGGCACCGGTGATCTCGTCGCGATCGACCTTGCGGAACGACGCCGCCTGCAGGTAGTCGCGCGACTTGCAATAGGCGGTGGCGACGGTATTGCCGCAGCTTGCGCCTGTCGCCAGGCAGCGGTCGACGCCATAGCCGTCGGCATTGTTGGCGATGATGAAGGTACGCTTCTCGGCCTGAGCCGCGACATTGACGAACAGGGCGGCCGCGCAAACGGCCGCGGCGAGCACATACCGCATCGATCAAGCCCCCCGGTTTCCCCAGCGATCGGAACGCACGCGGACTTTGCGCGGGGAAACTTTAAGGTCTCGTTAACCCGACTCGACCTGCGCCCCCGCGCCTGCGAGTGGAGTTAACGGGATTGCGGGCGGTTGCCTATGACCTGAAAGCCACACTCTCCCGCCTTGGGCCATTTCCCACAGCCACAGGCGGCGGTTCCGGCCCCAGCGCGACCGGATTGCCACACCTGATGGGACCCGGGTACGGGCATTTGGGTGCCCTTGACGGGCCCGGCCAAGTTCCCCATTCTCCGCCGCCGTGAACGGCCTTAACTATATCTGCGGCATTTGCCGGGAGATTATTCGCTAGCGAATCTCGCTGGCTGCGGCCGTCTTTAATCTCCTCATCGAGACCAGCGGACGCCCGGCCAGCAGGCCGAACAGGCGTCGGATGGACCTGAAGCTTTACGACACGCTCACGCGCGAGAAGCGGGTATTTACCCCGCTCGATCCAGCACGGGTGCGCATGTATGTGTGCGGCCCCACCGTCTACGACTTCGCCCACATCGGCAATGCGCGGCCGGTCATCGTCTTCGACGTGTTGTTCCGGCTGTTGCGGCACCTCTACGGCGCCGAGCACGTCACCTATGTGCGCAACATCACCGACGTGGACGACAAGATCAACGCGCGCGCGGCAGAGGAATACCCCAACGTGCCGTTGAACGAGGCGATCCGCACGGTCACCGCAAAAACCGAGAAGCAGTTTCATGAGGACGTCGAGGCGCTCGGCTGCCTGCGCCCGACGATTGAGCCGCGGGCGACCGAGCACATTGCCGAGATGCGGGACCTGATCGAGTGCCTCATCGCCTCCGGCCATGCTTATGTCGCCGAGGAGCACGTGCTGTTCAGCGTGCCCTCGATGAAGGACTACGGCAGGCTTTCGAAGCGTTCGCTCGACGAGATGATCGCGGGCGCCCGCGTGGACGTGGCGCCCTACAAGCGCGATCCCATGGACTTCGTGCTGTGGAAGCCGTCCAAGCCCGGTGAACCCGCCTGGCCCTCGCCCGCGGGCATCAAGACGCCGGGCCGGCCGGGCTGGCATATCGAATGCTCGGCGATGTCGTGGAAACATCTGGGCGAGACCTTCGACATCCACGGCGGCGGCATCGATCTGGTCTTCCCCCACCACGAGAACGAGATCGCGCAGTCGCGTTGCGCCTTCCACAATCAGCCGTTCATGGCCAATTTCTGGATGCACAACGGCTTTCTGCAGGTCGAAGGCGAGAAGATGTCGAAGAGCCTCGGCAACTTCTTCACGATTCGCGACTTGCTGGCCGATTGGCCGGGAGAGGTGCTCCGCTTCAATATGCTGCGTACGCACTATCGCCAGCCGTTGGATTGGACGGTGAAGGGTCTCGAAGAGAGCCAACGGATTTTGGATGACTGGCATCACATTCTCGGAGACGTGGAGACGCCGGGCAACGCAAAGCCCGACGAGGAGGTGCTGAATTCACTTTGCGACGACTTGAACACCCCGAACGTATTGACGCGGCTGCATGCGCTTGCGGGTGAAATTCGAGGACCCGCATCCGGGTCGCAGGCGATCGAGCTCAAGCGGATGCTGAAGGCTTCGGGCGTTCTCTTAGGGCTACTTGATGAGACCGAAGGTGATTATTTGCGAAGTCATCCCCGTCGCGTCGTCGTCAATGAGGAGCGGGTCAGAGCGCTCATCGAGGCGAGAGCCAAGGCGCGTGTGGCCAAGAATTTTGCGGAATCCGATCGCATCCGTGACGAGCTTGCCGGGATGGGCGTCGAGCTCGAGGATCACAAGGGCCAGCCGACAACATGGAAGCTCAAGCGGAGGGCGTCATGATGGACAAACCCGATACGCCGTTTCCCCGCCACTGGCTCTACTACATGTCACTCAAATTCGTGGTGATCGCCGCGGCGATCGTGCTCGCCATCTACATCTTCGGCTTCGTATTCTGAGCAACGTTCATGGCAAGCAAACGCCGCCATCCTTTCCCTTCCGCATCGCGCGAGAGGCCGGATGCCGTGAGTGTTCTGCTCAAGTGTTCCAAGGTCCGCAGCGCCGGGGGCGTCGCCCGATGATGGCGCGCGCGCATCCCAAGCTCGCGATGCGGCCGTTCCTGGCGGCAGACACACCGCTGCTGGCCGAAATCTTCCGCGCCAGCGTCAAGGAACTCACGGGAGATGATTACAGCGAGGCCCAGCAGGAGGCGTGGGTTGCCGCCGCCGACGACGAGCAAGCCTTCGGGGCCCGCTTGGCGAAGGGGCTGACCTTGCTCGGCACGATGGACGGATCGCCCGTGGGTTTCGCCTCGCTCGTCGACAACGAGCGGCTCGACATGCTCTACGTCCATCCGGCGGCGGCCGGACACGGTGTCGGCAGCATGTTGGTCGACGCCCTGGAGAAGCTCGCGGCTGCGCGCGGCGCGCGCCGCTTGCGGGCCGAGGTGAGCGACAGCGCCCAGGATTTCTTCAAGCGGCGCGGGTTCGTGCCGCAGCAACGCAACACGGTTCCGCTCGGCGACGAATGGCTCGCCAACACCACGATGGAAAAGCCGCTTGCGGCGAAGGAGCGTGCGCCTTGAACAAGCCCGATACGTCGTTCCCGCGTTTCCAGCGCCACCACATCGTGATGTCGGTGGTCGCGATCCTGGTCGCCATCGCCTTGGTGCTGAACTACTATCTTTGGTGAAATGGCAATGGCCCGCGAACGCCTCTATCTGTTCGACACCACGCTGCGCGACGGCGCGCAGACGAATGGCGTCGATTTCACCCTCAACGACAAGCTGGTGATCGCCAAGATGCTCGACGATCTCGGCGTCGACTACGTTGAGGGCGGCTATCCGGGCGCCAATCCGACCGACACCCAGCTGTTCGCCGAAGAGCGCAAGCTCGACACGACGTTTACCGCCTTCGGCATGACCCGGCGGCCCGGCCGCTCGACCTCGAACGACCCTGGGCTGGCGGCGCTCCTCGATGCCAGGGCCGACGCCATCTGTTTCGTCGCCAAGTCCTGGGACTATCACGTTCGGGTCGCGCTCGAGACCACCGAAGAGGAAAATCTGGCCTCCATCCGCGACAGCGTGCGCGCCGCCAAAGGCAAGGGCCGCGAGGTGCTGCTCGACTGCGAGCATTTCTTCGACGGCTACAAGGCCAATCCGCGCTACGCGCTGGCCTGCGCCAAGGCCGCCTACGACGAAGGCGCGCGCTGGGTCGTGCTGTGCGACACCAACGGCGGCGCGCTGCCGCACGAGGTCGAAGCGATCGTCGGCGAGGTGGTGAAGGTCATCCCCGGCGGCAATGTCGGCATCCATGCCCATAACGACACCGAGCAGGCGGTCGCGAACTCGCTCGCCGCGGTGCGCGCCGGCGCGCGCCAGATCCAGGGCACGCTCAACGGGCTGGGTGAGCGCTGCGGCAACGCCAATCTCGTCTCCATCATCCCCACGCTGAAATTGAAGCCTGAGTTCGCCGAGAAATTCGAGATTGGCATCTCGGACGACAAGCTCAAGGGGCTTCTGCACGCCTCGCACACGCTCGACGAGATGCTCAACCGCGCGCCCAACCGTCATGCGCCCTATGTGGGCGAGAGCGCGTTCGCCACCAAGGCCGGGATTCATGCCTCGGCGATCATGAAGGACCCGGCGACCTACGAGCACGTGCCGCCCGGCACCGTCGGCAACCGCCGCAAGCTCTTGGTGTCGGATCAGGCGGGCAGGTCGAACGTGCTGGCCGAGCTCGACCGCATCGGCATCAAGGTCGAGAAGGACGACCCGCGCATCGCCCGGCTGCTCGACGAGGTGAAGGAGCGCGAGGCGATCGGCTATGCCTACGAGGCCGCCGACGCGTCGTTCGATCTGCTGGCGCGCCGCATCCTCGGCCAGGTGCCGAACTATTTCGCGGTCGAGCAGTTCGACGTCAATGTCGAGCAGCGCAACAACGCCATCGGCCAGCGCGTGACGGTGTCGCTCGCGGTCGTCAAGGTGAAGGTAGACGGCGAGACGCTGATCTCGGCGGCCGAGGGCAACGGCCCGGTCAATGCGCTCGACCTCGCGCTGCGCAAGGATCTCGGCAAGTACCAGAGCTACATCAACGGGCTTGAGCTCACCGACTACCGCGTGCGCATCCTCAATGGCGGCACCGAGGCGGTGACGCGCGTGCTCATCGAGAGCCAGGACGAGACCGGCGAGCGTTGGACCACGGTCGGCGTCTCGCCCAATATCATCGACGCGTCGTTCCAGGCGCTGATGGATTCGATCGTCTACAAGCTGGTGCGGTCGAACGCCCCGGTGTAATCGGGGCGGCACAGGAGGGGCTCTGCCATGGGTCGTTGCACGCGCCGCTCGGCGATGGTTGCGACGGCGGCGGCGTTGCTCGGTATCGCCACGCGCGCCAAAGCGGCGCCGCCATCCGAGCATCGCGATTTCATCGATGCGGCCTTCAAGATGAAAGCGGAGGCGGTGCG
>JBEVIH010000169.1:0-26107 GCA_040510815.1 Xanthobacteraceae bacterium
GACAATGTCGAGGCCGGCGGCCTGGTGAGCTACGGAACCAATCTCAACGATGCCTTTCTTCAGAACGGCGTCTACACAGGTCGCATCCTCAAGGGCGAGAGGCCCGCCGACTTGCCGGTGATGCAGTCGACCAAATTCGAGCTCATCATCAACCTGTCTACCGCCAAGGCGCTCGGCCTGGACGTGCCTCCGATGCTGCTGGCCCGCGCCGACGAGGCGATCGAGTGAGACGGCGGAAGTTCATCACGCTACTCGGTGGCGCTCACGGGCGGGCTTCCCAGGGCACGCTGGGCAGCGAGGCTGCCAACTGAGGCGCCTAATGAATTTTGATTTTCGCGGGCTTAATCAGATCAGCCTGAATGCTGTCGAGCGTTTTGATTTGTTGGTCGAATTCGGCCCCTGTCAGAAAATTTCTTGCATTGGCCAATCCAATCCAGAGGTCTCGGACGTTGGTGAAGATTTCGCGACGCGTTGAGTCGACTTCGGTTTGTAGATAGCGCTCGCACTCGGCCGCTCTTTCCCATGGGTCTATTTGAAGCATTGGCGCCTCCCGTTTGGGCGACGACTCAACGTGAAATTTCCATCGAAATTAGGACAGCGAGGCGCGCCATGACGGTGTCCCGCCACGTCAGCCGGTAAAGCATAACCTTGTCAGGTAAAGCCAGACCGCCGGACCAAAAAGAAAATGCTATTCGCGGCGATCACACTCAATTGAGCCTATCGGGGTGTGTTTGAAGATGGGAAAAGGTGGCCATGCGGCCTTCGGCTCGGCGCGCTTCTCGCTGGAGTTTTTGAGCCAATTCTTTGAGCGCGGTCCTAACATAATACTCGTCCGCTTTGTCCGCGAGTTCCAGGCACTCCTTTGCATGCAACCGAAGTTCCTTTGGTGTCGGCATGGTGTCGCTCCCTGATATGTCAACAACCTGACATTTCGAGTCGTTCCCATTGGGCGCCAATAAATTAGGACGGTTCCACAGTGGCAAGCCGCGTTGGCGGGGAGCCGGGAGAGGACGGCTTCCTAGGGCTGTGCTGCATGGGTGCCAGCGCAGAAAAACCTCGGCAATGTGAGGTCCCTCACGTTGCGAACGCAACGCCTGCGCCAGCCTCTGCCTGGGGCGGAAGGTGGGAGGTGCGGATGCGCAAAATCGGCTCATTTGCCATTGTTGCTGGTCTAATCTTGGCCGCCACTGGGTTTGGAGTCTGGGCTGCGTCGAGGACGACTAATCACGCGAAAGCCGGTGCGAAGGGCGTAAATGTCGAGGACACTCGTGAAGGGATCCCGGTAGGCGGCGGCCTCTTCATCGTGCCGCCGGTCTATTAATGGCGCTGGCGCGGCGCAATAAGCAGCCCGCCCCAGGACCGTCCCGCCTACGCCGCCACCATTCACAAGAGCGTACTCGGGTGCGCGACAATATTTTCGAACTGCTCTATCGCGCGTGTGCGGGGCGCATCCGGGCGAGCGTCGTGGGGCGGTCCCGGATCACCCATTGAGGACCCCGGACCTTGAAGCAACGCCGATGCTCGGTCTGTGTCGCGAATGAGATGGCGGAGCGCAATATTTAAAAAAGGTATCGCCAGCCGCCCGGTGGGAAGCACTACGCGGCGGAATGCGTCGCCTCATATAGCAAGACATCGCGTCCGGCGGTTCGGATGCCTGGCGGCCGCGATGAATTGCCTAACGCGCCGGCACCAGAGCCGGCGGACGTAGCGGCGCTTCCGATCCGCTCGTCGCTGGCGGCCGCGACGTACGGGAGGCAGGCTGCGGCCTGGCTCGGGGGGCATCGACCGACTGCAGATAGGCGGTGAGCGCGTGCGTCGAGGCGGGGCCGCTCGTGTAGTGCTGCCGCAGGAAGTACGACAGCGTCCAGCTGAACCTGTCCCTGGCGAGCCCGCGCGGGCTGCGATGGCAGTCCGCGCAGGTGGTCGCGAACAGCTTCGCGCCGGACTTGTCCTGGTCGAGATCCTGCGCCCGCGCCGGCCCGATCGTAAGGGCCCCGATGATGATCATGATGATGATGAGTGAAGGCAACCCACCTCTGAAAGCTAACATGACGCCCCGCCGAATGTCCGCTCTGGCCCCGATCGCTGTCGGCTGGCCCTAACTAACGATTTGCAAGAGCATTAAGCCGCCGCGATGCCTCCGGTGAGCCAAAGCTCTCGGCCTTCCGGTACCAGATTCGTGCTTTCTCTACGTCCGCGCCCATCCCCACCACCTCCAGCTTTGCGAGCACGTCGGGATCGTAGGTCGCGCCCAACGCGATCGCAGCCGTGGCGTCACCGGCTTCCGCAGCTCTTTGGAATAGCATCCTCGCCGTGACCAGATCGCCTGCCGCAGCGAATTGCTCCCCCTGTTTTGTGAGCAGCTTGATTTCTTCGGGATCAAGGGCGCGGTTGGCTTTTTCCAGGGACGGAGCCTGAGCGCCAATGCTGCCCCCCTGCAACATCGCCACGGCCTCGCCCTCGGATGATCTCGCTGTCTGAGAAATGGCCGTGCGCTCGGAGGACATCTCTATCGGGGTCGACGCGTCATGATCATGGTCTTGGGCGCTGGTCGCACGGTACTTCTGTGTGCCTTTCGACTGTGGCGCACCAATCGTTTGATCAAAAGACGCAATCTGCGGCCCAAACTGGGCCGGGAGGCCCTGATCGCCTACCGAAAAGTAATACGCGATGGGCACCGCGATGATACCCGTCAACGCAATGGCAAGGGGCCAGCGTCGATTGCGGGGGCGCGACCTCACTAGAACCGGAGACGCCAGACGTTCGGGCTCCAGCGAGCGCGGAGCCAGGCCATCGCCCAGCTTTTCGCTGCTGTGAGTACGGCCTGTTGCATCGGAAGCGAGCCCCGGCACGGGAGGTAAAGGGGTGGCACGGGGCAGCCGCGTGGCTGCTTCCTGGCGCTGCAGCCAGCAAAGGCTGGCTTCCAGCCGCTTGAGATCAGGATCATTCGTGAATTCGTCATGGCGCTCGGCGGCCGGCGGCTGGTGTCGCCCACTGCTCGCAGGAGCAAACGGGGCCGCGGCATCCCCGTCGACAGGATGTCCCCTTGTAATGCCCTCGTCGACCACCGTTTTCGGCGAATGATCGTCTCGGTCGTTAGAAAATGGTTTCGCCAGAGCACGGGCGCCGCCGCCGAAAGTGTGACGTCCGGCGGCGGGACGCTCACGGGCGGCTTCCCGAGCACGCATCGGCGCTGGCGGCTCCGCGTCGTCAGTGATGACAAAATCCGGTGCTGCCGCGGGTTGTCGACGCGCTTTCGTGGGCGCGTAAGGCGACCGAAAAGCATCTCGGTCCTTATCGACAGGAGGCCGCTCCGTGCCAGCAGGCTCGTGCGCCCGCTTTGGTGCGTAAGCTGAGCGAAGCGGATCAGTTTCATTCTCGGAAGGACGTCGTTCTGCGGCAACCCGTTTGCGCGCCAAGCGCGGCTCGTAAGCCGAAAGATCGATGGGATTACTAGGCTTTCTTGACGGGGTGCTCATACCCTGAATTCCGTCTGATTGCCCAAAGCGATGCCCACCAACTCCAGGAGGCTGCGGCTACCTCGGGTGCCGATGCGATGCTTGAATGCCTCTGGGCCTGGCTCTGCACTGCAGAATTGTGCGACGGCGGCTCCGATGCGGACCACCCGGCAGCAAACAGCCAGACGCCGTCACTGGCAGGTCTGTCGTCAACTCTCGATCGAGATAGACGGCCGTCGCTTCGGCGGGGCGCAGAACGTGCAAGACGGGCCGATCCGGATAAGTACGAGCGCCGGCAGTCCCTGGATGCAAATAGGGGGTTCTGGCTCGAAGGTGTTGAGCAGAACCATCCCGCCCGAGCGTGGTCTCCGCCAGCCATTCGCTGACGGCCGCCAGCGCCTCCTCGCGCTCGGCCCCCTTGTCGCGCGCCTGCCGATACACCGTGAGCTGCGCGTCGGCCGATGTGCCATCGGCCACGATAGCGCGGCAACGCAAAACCTCGTCGAGGCAGCCGAGCGCAGCGGCATCGCCCGCCGCCTCCTCGATCACTTGATCGAGCCAGCGCGCAAACGGCACCTCGCGTGGGCGCCCCTCGTCGACGAAGGTTCCGTGAATGCCGTAGCGCTGCGCTCGCCACTTGTTCTCCACGACGACGGCGCGCGACACGGCCGTGAGATCAGCGTTCAGCCATGGATTGAAAAAGACGCGGCGGGCCAGCGTGCGATAGAGCGCGGCGATTGCCAGAGTGTCCTCCAGCCGGGTGCAGCAATCGGGTGCGCGCAACTCCAGCGTCGGATGCGCGATCGACGGCCGCATCGCCCACCAGATGAAGCTCGCATCGGGCATCACGCCGGCTCGCACAAGCGTGTCGACATAGGCCTCGAATTCCGCGCGCGTGCGGAAAAGCTCAGGCACCCCAGTCCGCGGCAGCTCGTCATAGGCGGCGAGCCGGTACCCGAGCAGGCCGGTGCGTCGCGATCGCCAAAATGGCGATGACGTCGCGAGCGCGATGAAGATCGGCAGATAGGGCAACATTCGCGTCATCACGTCGACGCGCGCGTCGGGGTCCGGAAGTTCGACATGGACGTGCAGGCCGCACAGCATGTTGCGCTTGCCGATCATTTGCAGATCGTGCATGACCGCGTCGTAGCGCTCGCCCTTGGTCTGCTGTGCCTCGGTCCAGACGGCGGTCGGATGCGTGCCGGCCGCGAGTATGGCGAGCCCGTGCGGCGCGGCGATTGCGGCGAGCGTATGCCGTAACTGCCGCAACTCGACGCGCGCCTTCACCATGTCGACGTGCGGCTCGGTCGCGACTTCGACCTGCTGTTGCAGGAACTCGCACTTGCCCCGACCGAGGGTCGACGTTTTCGCCGCGGTGAACAGCGCCTCCGGGACCGTCGGGGCGATTGCTTTCGTCTCCGCGTCGACGAGGAAGTATTCCTCCTCGATGCCTAAACGAAACGTGCCGGCCAAGCCCGCCACCGATCCGTTGACGACACCGGTCTTGTGCTCGGCATCCGTCCCCATGTGCGCCTCCCCCCGGCTCACGATGCCGCCACGAGATGATGTCGATTTGAGGGTTAGAGGTTGGTTCTGCACATCGCAGATGGGAGTGGCTGCATACTGCCGCCACCGTCACACCATCGCACCATATCACCAATCCATCATCACACCATCGCACCGTCCCAGCATCACACAGCACACCATCACACCGCACCACCGTTACTTCGGCGGGTAACTCCACGGTGGGATGATGTTATGATGTCACGCTCGCGATTACGATGCGCGATGAGCCCCTTCTCAATCCAGGGCGAATTCTGCGAGCAACCAACCCGTCGAGCCGCTGACGTCCAAACGACTTTCTGTTCGTATGAAGTCGTTTTGCTCGTCCAACGCCCGCATTACTCGCGCGTGCCGACGAGGTGATCGAGTGAGACGCCGCGAGTTCATGTCGTCCAAAGCCGAAGCCTTCGCGTGATCAGGATCGACCAGCAGCAAGCGCCGCGCGAGCCCGCGAAAGCATTGTTGAGCTTAACGGACGCGGGAGAGGGGTAGCTCGACGGCAGGCGCGCTTAAATGAGCAGCTAGGCTGTCGGGAGAATATGCTCGGCTCTGCGGCCACTCTCCACCGTCTCGAAGATGAGCTTCGCATGTCGAAGGTTGTGTAGCTGCGCGCGGCGATAGCGCGTCACGGTTCCGCCGTCCCAACGCACCTGGACATCATGGGCAGTGACGCGGGTGATCGTGCCCAGTCCGGCGGGCTGGTAGCCGTCTTTGCCGATCCAGGCGACGCGATCGTCCAACGCCAGCCTACGAGCCACTGCGGTATTCATCACCATCCTCCGGATTGATCGCCGGCGAAGAGGAGGCTCGGAAACGGCACGGCCATGCTGAGGCGCCTTGTTAGCGGCCCGCGGTTGCCGCCCATCGATTCGCAACATCACAACGCAAAAATCAGCGCCGCACTGTGGCCAAGTGAAAAGAATCGGCAACCGTTGCAATAATCCCACAGGAGCCACGGCACTAGCGGGGAGATTGCCGCAACCGCCGACTTGCCGGTGGTGCAGTCGACCAAATTCGAGCTCATCATCAACCTGTCGACCGCAAGGCGCTCGGCCTGGAGGTGCCCGCGATGCTGCTCGCCCGCGCCGATGAGGCGATCGAGTGAGCTGCCGCAGGCCCGTCGGTTTCGTGCGGGAATTCGGCGGCACCAAAATCATGGGTCCGCATGCCGGCGCGCCGGTATGGCGCACGTTGCCCGGGTTGATTGCGCAAACCACACCGTCTAGCGTGGCCGCTATAACAACGAAAAACATCGTTGCGCCGCGGCACCGGCCAGCGTCCGCCGCAGCCACAGGGAGGATGAGGATGCGATCAGGACCTGCCGGATTCTTCGCCGTGACCCTGGCCGTCGCGATGCTCGCGAGCGGGCCTGCACCCGCGCAAAAGCAAGGCGGAACGCTCAAATATTACCACCGCGACAATCCGCCGACCGCCTCGATCCACGAGGAGGCGACGGTCTCCACGGTCAATCCGTTCATGGCGGTGTTCAACAATCTCGTCCTGTTCGACCAAGGCAAGCCGAGCAACAGCCTGGACACGATCGTGCCGGACCTGGCCGAAAGCTGGACCTGGAGCGCGGACAAGAAGAAGGTCACCTTCAAGCTGCGGCAGGGCGTCAAATGGCACGACGGCAAGCCGTTCACGTCGAAAGACGTCGGCTGCACCTTCGACCTGCTGCTCGGCAAGGCCAAGGACGGCCTGCGGCTCAATCCGCGCCAGGTCTGGTACCACAACGTCGAGAACGTGAAGCTCGACGGCGACTTCGAGGTGACGATCGAGCTCAAGGAGGCGCAGCCGTCGTTCCTGGCGCTGCTGGCGTCCGGCTACACGCCGATCTATCCGTGCCACGTGTCGCCGCGCGACATGCGCACCAAGCCGGTCGGCACCGGACCGTTCAAGTTCGTCGAGTTCAAGCGCAACGAGGTGGTCAAGCTCGCGCGCAACGAGGGTTACTGGAAGAAGGGACGGCCCTATCTCGACGCGATCGAGGTGCGCATCATCGCCAGCCGCTCGACCCGGATTCTCGCGTTCGTCTCCGGCGAGTTCGACATGACCTACGACACCGACGTCTCGATCCCGCTGATCAAGGACGTGCAGTCGCAGGCGCCGAAGGCGATCTGCCAGCTGCGCCCGACCGGCGTCTACGTCAATCTGCTGGTCAACAGCGAGGCGGCGCCGTTCAACGAGCTGAAGCTGCGCCACGCCATGGCGCTCGCCATCGACCGCAAGAGCTTCGACGACATTCTGGGCGAGGGCAAGCTCGGCATCAGCGGCGCCATGCAGCCGCAGCCGGAAGGCGCCTGGGGCATGCCCGAGGACATGCTCCGCTCGCTGCCCGGCTACGGCAAGGACGTCGAGAAGAACCTGGCTCAGGCCCGCGCCATCATGCAGGGGCTGGGTTACGGCCCGGACAAGCCGCTCAAGCTCAAGGTCTCGACCCGCGACATCTCGATCTATCGCGACCCGGCGGTGATTCTCCTCGACCAGCTCAAGAAGATCTATATCGACGCCGAGCTCGACGTGGTCGACACCACGATCTGGCATCGCAAGGTGACGCGCGGCGACTATTCGGTCGGCCTCAACCTCACCGGGCTCGCGGTCGACGATCCCGACGTCAATTTCGTCGAGAACTACACCTGCAAGTCCGAGCGCAATTACAACAAGTACTGCAGCGCGGAGGTCGAGAAGCTGATCGCGGCGCAGTCCAAGGAGGCGGACGTCGCCAAGCGCAAGGCGATCGTCTGGCAGATCGAGCGCAAGCTCGCCGAGGACGTGGCGCGGCCGGTGATCCAGTTCCAGCGCGCGGCCACCTGCTGGTATCCGCACGTGAAGGGCCTCGTGCTGCACCAGAACAGCATCTACAACGGCTCGCGGCTCGAAGACGTCTGGCTCGACAAGTAGACGGGTCCTGCTCTCTTTGCTTGCGGGGGCGGCAGGAGTTGAGCATTGGGCACCTATCTGATCCGGCGGCTGCTGCTGATGATCCTGACGCTGTTCGGGATCTCGGTGATCATCTTCGTCCTGTTGCGCGTGGTCCCCGGCAACATCGCCGACATCCTGTTCGACTCCGCCGGCATGGTGAGCCCGGCGGAAAAGCAGAAGCTCGAAGCCGAGCTCGGCCTCGATAAGCCGATCGTCATCCAGTACGTCACCTGGATCGGCGGTCTCGCGCGCGGCGATTTCGGCTACACCTACGTGTCCGAGCGGCCCGCGCTGGAAGAGATCCTGCCGCGCGTCCCGGTCACCGCCAAGCTCGCCGGCTTGGCGCTGTTTTTCGCGATCCTGTTCGGCGTCCCGCTCGGGGTCATGAGCGCCGTGCGCCAGAACACGCCGCTCGATTACGTGCTGAGGGTGATCAGCCTGAGCGGATTGTCGCTGCCCTCGTTCTGGCTCGGCCTCCTGATCCTGATGGCCTTCGTCCACTATCTCGGCTGGATCCCGATCTACACCAACAAGCCGGATCGCCTGTGGGACGAGCTCGTCCTGCTCAGCATCCCGGCCGCCGCCGTCGGCTTCCGCGCGTCGGCGCTGATCATGCGGCTGACGCGCTCCTCGATGCTGGAGGTGCTGCGCCAGGACTACATCCGCACCGCGCGCGCCAAGGGCGCCTCGCAGGCGTCGGTCAACTACAATCACGCGCTGCGCAACGCGGCGCTGCCGATCATCACCATCATCGGCATCGAGGCCGCGTTCCTGGTCGGGGGGCTGATCGTCACCGAGACGGTGTTCAACATTCCGGGCGTCGCGCGCTTTTTGGTCGAGGCCATCCGCTGGCGCGACTATCCGGTGGTCCAGAGCCTAGTGATGTTCATCGCGGTCGTGGTGGTGACGGTGAACTTCCTCGTCGACATGGCCTATGCGGCGCTCGATCCGCGCATCAAGTACGAGGATTGAGGACGGTGGCCATCATCGATCACCAGGCAGAACTCGCTCGCGCAGGCGGTACGGCCACGGGGTTCTGGGGCGCGCTCGGCCACCTGCTGCGGCGCTATCCGCTCGGCGCGGCGGGCGCCTTGATCGTGCTCGCGATCGTGCTGGTGGCGATCTTCGCGCCCTGGATCACCGCCTTCGATCCCACCACCACCAATGCGCGCGCCTCGCTGGCCAGGCCCGGCGGCGCCCATCTGCTCGGCGCCGACTTCATGGGCCGCGACATGTGGAGCCGCATCGTCTACGGCGCGCGCATCTCGCTCGCCGTCGGCATCGGCTCGACCTCGCTCGGCTGCCTGATCGGGGTCTCGATCGGGCTGATGTCGGGCTACTTCGGCGGCTGGCTCGACCTCCTGGTGCAGCGGCTCATGGACATGCTGCAGTCGCTGCCGCTGCTGGTGATGGCGCTGGTGATGGCGGCCGCGCTCGGACCCTCGATCGGCAACGTCATCATCGCGATCTCGATCCCGCTCGTTCCCACCGTCGCGCGCGTCATCCGCTCGAATACGTTGATGCTGCGGGAAATGCCCTATGTCGAAGCCGCCCGCGCGGTCGGCATGAACGAGGTCTCGATTGCGCTGCGCCACGTGCTGCCCAACACGCTGGCGCCGCTGATCGTGCTGGCGACCGCCCAGCTCGGTTCCGCCATCCTGGTCGAGGCCGCCTTGTCGTTCCTCGGCCTCGGCATTCCCGAGCCCTACCCGTCTTGGGGCCGCATGCTGTCGGAATCGGCCGCCGAATACGTGCGCACCGCGCCGTGGCTGGTGATCTATCCCGGGCTCGCCATCAGCCTCGCGGTGTTCGGCACCAACCTGCTCGGCGACGCCTTGCGCGACATCTTCGATCCACGCCTGCGCCACTGACGCGCCGCATGACGCAAGCAGCCAACCAGCGACCGGCGAAGGCGGAGGCAGCAGCCGGAATGCGGGCGGGCAACGACGCGCTGCTCGAGGTCACCGGCCTGCAGACCTTCTTCTATACCCGCCACGGCATCGTCAAAGCGGTCGACGGCGTCAGCTTCTCGGTGCGGCCGGCGGAAACGCTCGCGATCGTCGGCGAGTCGGGCTGCGGCAAGAGCGTCACCGCGCTGTCGCTGATGCGGCTCGTCCCCGATCCCCCCGGCCGCATCGTCGGCGGCACCGTCAAGCTCGCCGGCGCCGATCTGCTCGCTCTCGACGAGGAGGCGATGCGGGACGTGCGCGGCAAGGACATCTCGATGATCTTCCAGGAGCCGATGACCTCGCTCAATCCGGTGATGACCGTCGGCAAGCAGATCGCCGAGGCGCTCCTGCTGCACGAGGGATTGAGCCGGGCGGCGGCGCAACGCAAGGCCGTCGAGATGCTGCGCCTGGTGCGTATCCCGGAGCCCGAGCAGCGCGCGAAGGAATATCCGCACCAGCTCTCCGGCGGCATGCGCCAGCGCGCCATGATCGCCATGGCGCTCGCGTGCAATCCGAAAGTGCTGATCGCCGACGAGCCGACCACCGCGCTCGACGTCACCATCCAGGCGCAGATCCTCGAGATCATTCTCGAGCTGCAGCACAAGCTCGGCACCGCGGTGATCCTGATCACCCACGACCTCGGCGTGGTCGCCGAGACCGCGCGGCGGGTGATCGTGATGTATGCCGGGCGCAAGGTGGAGGAAGCGCCGGTCGAGGAGCTGTTCGCGCGCCCGCTGCATCCCTACACCCACGGCCTGCTGGCCTCGATCCCGCGGCTCGGGCTGATGCGCGGCGAGACCGCCGGCGCGGACGGCCGCCTGCAGGAGATTCCCGGGATCGTGCCGGCGCTGTCGAACCTGCCCGAGGGCTGCGCGTTCGCGCCGCGCTGCGCCTTCGCCGAAGAGCGCTGCCGCCAAGCCTATCCGCCCTACGAGGAGAAGCGCCCCGGCCACTGGGCCGCCTGCTGGCGCTCCGACGCGCTCTATGGAGCCGGCAATGCTTGACGATGCGCCCAGGCCGTCACCAGCGCCCCGCGCCGCGGCCGTCGCGCCGGTGCTGGAGGTGAAGGACCTCAAGAAGCACTTTCCCATCCAAAAGGGCCTGCTTCGGCGCACCGCCGGCCACGTCTTCGCGGTCGACGGCGTGAGCTTCTCGATCGCGCCGGGCGAGACCCTCGGCCTGGTCGGCGAATCGGGCTGCGGCAAGTCGACGGTGGGCCGCACCGTGTTGCGGCTGATCGAGCCGACCGCCGGCAGCATCACGCTCGACGGCGAGGACATCACTCGGCTCGGCAAGGTCGAACTGCGCCCCTACCGGCGGCGGATGCAGATCATCTTCCAGGACCCGTTCTCCTCGCTCGATCCGCGCATGTCGGCGGGCGACATCGTCGGCGAGCCGCTGCGCGTGCACGGCGTCGCCCGCGGCCGCGACCGGACCGCGCGCGTGGCCGCGCTGTTCGAGCGCGTCGGATTGCGCCGGGCGCAGATGGGCAATTATCCGCACCAGTTCTCGGGCGGCCAGCGCCAGCGCATCGGCATCGCCCGCGCGCTCGCGCTGGAGCCCAAGCTGATCATCGCCGACGAGCCGGTCTCCTCGCTCGACGTCTCGATCCAGGCCCAGGTGCTCAACCTGATGATCGACCTGCAGCGCGAGCTCGGCCTCTCATATCTGTTCATCTCGCACAACCTGGCCGTGGTCGAGCACGTCAGCCACTCCATTGCCGTCATGTATCTCGGCCGCATCGTCGAATACACCGACAAGAAGACGCTGTTCACCACCCCGCTGCATCCCTATACCGAGTCGCTGCTCGCGGCCGTGCCGGTGCCGGACCCCGCTATCAAGCGCAACAAGCGCGTGCTGCAGGGCGACGTGCCGAGCCCGGTCAACCCGCCATCCGGCTGCCATTTCCACACCCGCTGTCCCTACGCGGTCGAACGGTGCAAGGTGGAGGAGCCGCTCCTGCGCGAGGTGAGGCCGGGCCAACTGGTGGCCTGTCATCTCAGATAGCCCCCTCCCCGCTTGCACATGCCCAGCCTCCCCACGCTCGCGCCCTTCCGGATCCGCAGCTTCCGGTTCCAGTGGCCGGCCGATCTGCTGACCTCCTGGGCGTTCGAGATGGAGACGCTGATTCTCGGCTGGTACGTCCTGGTCGAGACCGGCTCGGTGATGCTGCTCACCGTGTTTGGCGCCATGCAATACGGCGGCACCTTGATCGCCCCGATGCTGGGCGTGGCGAGCGACCGCATCGGCCACCGCACCCTGCTCGCGGGCATGCGCGCCGTGTATGCGTCGGTCGCAGCCACCTTGATGGTCCTCGCCTTCGCGGGCGCGCTCACCCCGCTGCTCATCTGCCTGCTCGCGGCGGTGACCGGCCTGGTTCGGCCTTCCGACATGGGGCTGCGCGGCGCGCTGATCGCCGAGACCATGCCGGTCGGCCTGCTCACCAGCGCCATGGGGATTTCGCGCACCACGTCGGATTCCGCCCGCATCGCCGGAGCGCTCGCCGGCGCCGGATTGTTCGCGGCCTTCGGCGTCGGACCGGCCTATGTGGCGATCACGTGTTTCTACATCCTCGGCGCATTGCTGACGCTGGGCGTCGAGCCGATGCGATCGGCACCCGCATCGCTCTCCGCTGCGACCACGGCCTCCGGGAATCCGTCGCCTTGGCGCGATCTGCGGGAAGGGCTCGTCTACATCTGGAACACGCCGAGCCTGCTGGCGATCATGTGGCTCGCCTTCCTGTTCAACCTCACCGCATTTTCGATCACCCAAGGCCTGCTGCCCTATGCCGCCAGGGACGTCTACCACGTCGATCAGACCGGGCTCGGATATCTGGTCGCCAGCTACGCCTTCGGCGCCCTGCTCGGCTCGATCGCGATGAGCTGGATCGGGGTCGCGATCGAGCTGCCGCGCCTGATGATCATGGCGGCGCTCGTCTGGCATAGCCTGCTCCTGATCTTCGCCCAGATGCAGAGCCTGTCCGGCGGAGTGGCGAGCCTCATGCTGCTCGGCTTCGCGCAGAGCCTGAGCATGGTGTCCCACACCGTCATTTTGCTGCGCGAGTCGGGCCCGCGGCTGCGCGGCCGGGTCACGGGTGTGCGCATGCTGGCGATCTACAGCCTGCCGCTTGGCCTGCTGGCCGCCGGCGTGCTCATCGGCCGGATCGGCTTCCACGCCACGGTATCGCTTTACGCCCTGGTCGGACTGACCTTTACCGCTCTGATCGCCGTGCACTGGCGGGACGCCCTGTGGCGGCCGCAGCCGCCCCCCGACCGCCGGTGACGGAAGCCCTGATACTTGGGAAACGGTCATCAGATTGGCTCATTTGCGGCTATGAGAGAGGGGGTCGTGCGAGGGGCGACCCAGGTCAAAAAGGCTTGAGCTATGGGCTACCGGCTGCGAGTCGGGGCAGTTCCGCTGGTCGTTGCGGCCCTGCTGCTTTGGCAGGGCGAGTTCCATCCGGCGTCTGGGGGGCCGGCCGGCGCCCAGGCGGCGAAATCCCCTGCTGCGACCTGCGACCGGGCGGCTTTCCGCGTCATCGTGGACGTCGGGCACACCGCCGAGGCGCCGGGCGCCAAGAGCGCGCGCGGCGTCTACGAATACGAGTTCAACCTCTCTCTCTCCAAGCTGATCGAGCAAAGCCTGCTCGATGCCGGCTTCGCCAAGACCGTCCTGCTGGTGACCGAGGGCAAGGCCCGCCCGGGCCTCACCCATCGCGTGGCCGAGGCCAACAGCGCCTCGGCCGACCTGTTCCTCTCGATCCACCACGACTCGGTGCCGGACAAGTTCCTGGAGAAATGGGAGTACGAGGGCGAGCAGCGCGGCTTCAGCGACCGCTTCAAGGGCCATTCGATCTTCGTCTCGAAGGACAACGCCGATCTGCAGGCGAGCCTCGTGTTCGCCAGTCTGCTCGGCAAGGAGCTCAAGGCCCGCGACCTCCACTACACGCCCCACTACACCGAAAAATTCATGGGCAACCGGCGGCGAACCCTGGTGGATGCCCGCGCCGGCGTCTACCGCTACGACCAGCTCATCGTGCTCAAGAACACACGCATGCCCGCCGTGCTGCTCGAAGCCGGCTCGATCATCAATCGGGACGAGGAATTGCTGATGGCCTCGCCCGAGCGCCAGGCGCTGATCAGCGCGGCGGTGACCGACGCCGTGGACGGCTTCTGCGCGACGCGCCGGCCGCAAGGTCCCGAGCAGGTGGCGCGCCGCCCCGCGGCCGCGAAGCAGGCGTTGCAGCCGGCCGCGACCAAGCCATCGGCGAACGCGGCCAAGCCAAGATGAGAGCGCTCTTCGGCGCTCACTCGCTCGCCAGGATGACATTCTTCACCAGCGGGTAGATCTGGTTGGTCCAGCGGTTGCCGCTGAACACGCCGTAATGCCCCACGCCGGCCTGCATGTGGTGGCGCTTGAGATAGGGCCGCAGGCTGCCGCACAGGTCGTGCGCGGCGGCGGTCTGGCCGACCGCGCAGATGTCGTCGCGCTCGCCCTCGACGGTGAGCAGCATGGTGCGCTTGATGGCGCGCGGATCGACCCGCTCGCCCCGCCATTCGAGCGTGCCGCATGGCAAGGCGTGCTCCTGGAACACCAGCCGCACGGTCTCCAGATAAAACTCGGCGGTGAGGTCTAGCACCGCGAAATATTCATCGTAGAACGCCCGGGTGACCTGCGCCTTCTCGTGCTCGCCCTTGGCGATATTGTCGTAGAGCTCGCGGTGCGCCTTCACGTGCCGCTCGATGTTCATGCTCATGAAGGCGGCGAGCTGCACGAAACCCGGATAGACGCGCCGGAACGCGCCGGGATAGCGCCACGGCACGCTGGCGAGGAGATTCTGCTCGAACCACTCAATCGGTTTCGAGTTGGCAAGGCCGTTGACCTTGGTCGGGTTGACGCGGGTGTCGATCGGACCCGCCATCAGGGTCATGCTGCGCGGCTGCGCGAAATTGTCGGTCTGCGCCATCACCGCGACCGCCACCAGCACCGCCACGCAGGGCTGGCACACCGCCACCACGTGGGCGCCGGGGCCGATCTTCTCCAGGAACTGGATCAGGTGCTCGATATAGTCGTCGAAGCCGAAGCGGCCGTGGGTCAGCGCCACGTCGCGCGCATTGTGCCAATCGGTGATGTAGACGTCGTGCTCGGGCAGCATGGTGCGCACGGTCCCGCGCAAGAGCGTCGCGAAATGGCCCGACAGCGGCGCCACCAGCAGCACCCGCGGCTGCGCGCTGTCGATGTCCTTCTTGAAATGCAGCAGCGTCCCGAACGGCGTCGTGAGCGCGGGCCGCTCGCGCACTGGCACCTCGCGATTGCCGACGGTCACGCGGTCAATGCCGTAGGCCGGACGGTGATGGGTGAGCCCGGCGCGCGCGATCAGCTCGTAGGCGGCGGTGAGATTGCGCAGAACGGCGTTGTCGGCGAGCCCCGCCAGCGGCTGCCCGATCGCGCTCAGGGCGGAAGCCGCCCAGTTGCGAACCGGCACCATGACGTCGGAGTGAGCCTGATAGGCCTGATACAGCATAACGTCCCAGCGACCGTCCCGCCGCTCCGGCCCGGCGGGCATCGCTCCCTCAACCGGCAAAAGGGTAGTGCATTTTTTGCTGCACTGCGAGATAATTGTTGTCGTGCGGCTGCCGGGCCAAACGGGGGAAATTCGATGGCCGAGGCAATACTTACGATTGCAAGCAAGAACTATGGCTCCTGGTCGCTGCGCGGCTGGTTGCTGTGCAAAATGGCCGGGCTCGACTTTGCCGAGCAGCAGACGGCGAGCGACGACCCGTCCACCCGCGCCGAGCTCTTGCTGCTGTCGCCCTCGTTTCTGGTCCCCTGCCTGACCCATGACGGAATCAAAGTCTGGGACACGCTGGCGATTGCCGAATACCTCAACGAGCTCAACCCCGAGTGCAAGCTGATGCCGGCCGATCGCGCCGCGCGCGCCCGCTGCCGCGCCATCTCCGGCGAGATGCATTCCGGCTTCAGCAATTTGCGCTCGGCGCTGCCGATGAACCTCAAGGCCCACTACCCCGGCTTCAAGGTCTGGGCCGGCGCGCAGGCCGACATCGACCGGGTGACCGCGATCTGGCGCGAATCGCTCGCGGCGTCCGGCGGCCGCTACCTGTTCGGCCAGGAGCCGTGCATGGCCGACGCCATGTACGCGCCGGTGGCCACGCGCTTTCTGACCTATGACGTCAAGCTGGATTCGCAGTGCGCGGCCTATTGCAAGGCGATCATGGCGCTGCCCCACATGCAGGAATGGCTCGCGGGCGCCAGGACCGAGCCGGACGAATTGGAAGAGCTCGACGTGGAATTCTGAGCGGAAAGCCGGTAAGCAGTTCTCTGGACCGCCTGGACCCAGGTAGCCGCCAGCTGCAGGACTGACGCCATGACCGTCGCCCGCTTCCCAACGTTGGCCCATTGGGGCGCCTACACTGCCCTGGTCGAGGACGGCCGGGTGGTCGGATGCGAGCCGTTTGCGCGCGATCCGGCGCCCTCGCCCATGCTCGACGCCATCCCGGCGATGGTGCACTCGCCGCTGCGAATCGCGCGGCCGGCGATCCGCGAGGGCTGGCGCGAGGGCAAGCCGCGCACCGGCGCCGACCGCTACCACGAGGTATCCTGGGACGAGGCGCTCGACGCGGTGGCCGGCGAGATCAAGCGGGTGCGCGACAAGTTCGGCAACACGGCGATCTTCGGCGGCTCCTACGGCTGGTCGTCGGCCGGGCGGCTGCACCACGCGCGCAGCCTGCTGCGGCGATTCCTGTTCCTCGGCGGCGGCTGCGTCGACCAGGTCGCCAATTACAGCTTCGGCACCGCGATGTACCTGCTGCCGCGGGTGATCGGAACCTTCCAGCCGGTCACCGGCCGGATCACCGACTGGTCGTCGGTCGTCAAGCACACGCGGCTGATGATCGCGTTCGGCGGGATCGCGACCAAGAACGGCCAGGTGTCGTCGGGAGGCCCCGGCACGCATACCATGGAAACGTGGCTGCGCCGCGCCAAGGCCGCCGGCATCGAATTCGTCTCGATAAGCCCGCTCAAGTCCGACGCGCCCGACTTCCTCGGCGCGCAATGGGTGCCGATCCGGCCGAATACCGACACCGCGCTGATGCTGGCGATGGCGCACACGTTGCTGACCGAAGAGCGCCACGATGCGCAGTTCGTGGCGCGCTACTGCGTCGGCTTCGACGCCTTCCGCCGCTATCTGCTCGGTCTCGACGACGGCGCGCCGAAAGACCCCGACTGGGCGGCCGCGATCACCGGCGTTGGTGCCGACACCATCCGCGATCTGGCGCGTCGCGCCGCCGCGACCCGCAGCATGATCACCTGCGCCTGGTCGCTGCAGCGCGCCCATCACGGCGAGCAGCCCTATTGGGCGGCGATCGTGCTGGCGGCGATGCTCGGCGGCATCGGCCTGCCGGGCGGAGGCTTCGCGTTCGGCCACGGCTCGACCGGCGGCAATGGCGTGCCGCGCGTCGACGTGCCGGCACCGGAGGTACCGCTGCCGCTCAACCCGGCGCGAACCGTGATTCCGGTCGCCCGCCATGCCGACATGCTGCTCAATCCGGGCCAGCGCTACGCGTTCAACGGCCGCCACTACATCTATCCCGATATCCAGCTGATCTACTGGGCGGGCGGCAATCCGTTCCACCACCATCAGGACCTCAACCGCCTGCAACGCGCCTGGCAGAAGCCGCAGACGATCGTCGTCCATGAGAGCTGGTGGACGCCGACCGCGCGTCACGCCGACATCGTGCTGCCGGCGACCACCACGCTCGAGCGCAACGACGTCGGCGGCTCCTCGCGCGACTCCTTCATCCTCGCCATGCACCGCGCCATCGACCCGGTGCACGCGGCGAAGAACGACTTCGACATCTTCCGCGCGCTGGCCGCGCGGCTGGATTACGAGGCCGCCTTCACCGAGGGCCGCGACGAGATGGAATGGTGCCGGTGGATCTACGACGAGACGCGCTCGGCCGCTGCCGCCAAGGGTATTTCGCTGCCCGGCTTCCAGCAGTTCTGGGCGGAAGGCTTTGCCGAGCTGCCGCCGCCGGAGCGCGACTTCGTTCTGTTCGAGGATTTTCGCCGCGATCCGGAGGGCCATCCGCTCAAGACGCCGTCCGGGCGGATCGAGATCGTCTCCGAGGCGGTCGCCGGCTTCGATTATGCCGACTGCCCGCCGCACCCTGCCTGGATCCCGCCGGCGGAATGGCTCGGCAGCACCAGCGCCGAGCGCTGGCCGCTGCACCTGGTCACGCACCAGCCGGCCAGCCGCCTGCACAGCCAGATGGATCCGGGACCGGTGTCGCGCGGCAGCAAAGTGGCCGGCCGCGAGCCGGTGCGCGTCAATCCCGCGGACGCGGCGCGGCGCGGTATCCATGACGGCGACGTGGTGCGCCTGTTCAACGCCCGCGGCGCCTGCCTCGCCGGCGCGGTGGTCGATCCCGACGTGATGCCGGGCGTCGTCGTGATGGCGACCGGCGCCTGGTTCGATCCGCCGAGCGCGGAAGGCGAGCCCGAGCGGCACGGCAATGCCAACGTGCTCACCCTCGACATCGGCACCTCGCCGCTGGCGCAAGGCACCAGCGCGCTCACCGCCCTGGTCGAGATCGAGCGCTGGACCAAGGCGGCGCCGCCGGTGCGCGCCTTCACGCCGCCGGAGCTCGCCGCCGCTGGCTAGGCGGCAGCCACGTGCTATCATCGCCTCGAACCTGATACGGAGACAGCAATGCCCAAGACGCTGCTGACGGGCTCGTTCGTTGCGATGATCACGCCGTTCAACAAGGACGGCTCGGTGGATTTCGCCGCGTTCCGGGCCTTGCTGAAATTCCAGCAGGAGCACGGCACCTCGGCGGTGCTGATCATGGGCTCGACCGGCGAGACCTCGATGCTCTCTCCCGAGGAAAAGAAGAAGATCATCGTCGAGACCGCCAAGATGAAGACGCCGGAGATGCCGATCTTCTTCGGCTGCACCGGCAACAACACCGAGGCGACGATCGCCAACGTGCGCTTCGCCAGGGACAACGGCGCCGACGGCGCCATCCTGGCGGCGCCGGCCTATATCTGCGCGCCGGAGGACGACATCGAGCGCTTCTTCCTCGATGTCGCCGACGCCACCGACCTGCCGCTCGGCATCTACAACAATCCGCCGCGGGTGAAGAGCGACCTGTCCTGGGAGCACCTGCTGCGCATCTTCAAGCACCCGAACTACGTGGTGCACAAGGAATCGACCGGCCGCGTCGGGCAGGTCGCGCAGGTGCTGGCCGGCAAGCCCGGTGTGTCGGTGATGTGCTGCGACAGCCCCAATCTCGGCCTGGTGGTGCCGACCATGAGCCTGGGCGGCCACGGCACCGCCAACATGACCGGCAACATCGCCCCGGCCGAGCTCGCCACCATCTCGACGCCGTGGACGAGCTACGCGCAAGCGGAGAGCTTCAAGACCACGTATCTGAAGCTCCTGCCGCTCCTGCATTTCACCTATTCGGCGATCAATCCGGTGGCGGTGAAGTCGCTGATGAAGGCGCTCGGGCTGCCGGCCGGCGACCTGCGCAAGCCGTTGAGCGGGCTCGACGGCGAGGCGCTGGCCAAGGGCGTCCGCATCGTCCAGGAGCTCGGGCTCGACAAGCGCTACGGCTACAAGGCCGGCCCGCTCTCGGCGGTCGCCGCCTGAGCGCAACGCACGGGACGATCCGCGACAGTGGACCTCGGCATTCGCGGCAGGAAGGCGCTGCTCAGCGGCGCCAGCAGAGGTCTCGGCAAAGCCTGCGCGCTTGCGCTGGCCCATGAAGGCGTCGACGTCACCATCGTGGCGCGCACGCGCGACGTGCTCGAAAAGACCGGCGCGGAGATCGCGCAGGCGACCGGCGTCAAGGTGACGACGGTCGTCGGCGACATCACCACGCCGCAGGGACGCTCTGCCGCACTTGCGGCCTGTCCGCAGCCCGATATCCTCCTCAACAACGCGGACGGCCCGTTGCCGGGCGATTTCCGCGCCTGGTCGCGCGACGACTGGATCGCGGCGCTCGACGCGATGATGCTGAGCCCGATCGAGATGATGCGGCTGACGGTCGACGGCATGATGGCGCGCGGCTTCGGCCGCGTGCTCAACATCGTCTCCCGCAGCGTGAAAATCCCGCAGATCGAGCTCGGCCTGTCGAACGGCGCGCGCTCCGGCCTGGTCGGCTTCGTCGCCGGGCTCGCCCGCCAGACCGTCGGGCGCAACGTCACCATCAACAACCTGCTGCCGGGAATTTTCGACAGCGACGCGCAGCGGGCGCATGTCCGCGCGCTGGTCGAGCCCGGCAAGAGCTTCGAGGAGCTTTGGCGCGCCCGCGGCGAAGCCAATCCGGCCAGGCGCTACGGCCGGCCGGCCGAGCTCGGCGCTTACTGCGCCTTCCTGTGCTCCGAGCATGCCGGTTTCATCACCGGGCAGAATCTGCTGATCGACGGAGGAAGCTACCCCGGGACCTATTGAACCCCGAGCTTGAAAGGACCGACCATGCGATTTGCGATCTCCGCGCTGGCACTGGCGCTCACTGGACTGCTGCCCGTTTCGGCGCCGGCGCAGACCTATCCGTCGCGCACGGTCAGCGTGATCGTGCCGTTCCCGGCCGGCGGATCGGTCGACGGCGTCGCGCGCATCCTGGTGGCGAAGCTCAACGAGACGGTCGGCCAGCATTTCATCGTCGAGAACCGCGCCGGCGGCGCTTCCGGCACGGTCGGCGCCAATGCGGTCGCCAAGGCCGCGCCCGACGGGTACACGCTGCTGCTCTCTGCTTCGATCCACGTCATCAACCCGTTCCTCTACAAGAGCGTGCCCTACGACGTGGTGAAAGATTTCACGCCGGTGTCGCTGCTGGCCGACGGACCGCTGATCGTCAGCAACACGCCGAGCGTCCCGGCGAACAACCTCAAGGAGTTCTTCGACCTGGTCCGCAAGGAGCCCACGAAATATACCTTCGGCACCACCAGCGTGGGATCTGCCAGCCATCTGGCGATCGAGCTGCTCAAGCGCGACGCCGGGCTCGACACGCTGGTCGTGCCCTACAAGGGCACGGCGCCGGCGCTCACCGACCTGGTGAGCGGACAGATCCAGCTGCTCGCCGATCCGATGCTGTCCTCGCTGCCGCTGGCGCAGGCCGGCAAGATCAAGGCGCTCGGCATCACCAGCCTCAAGCGCATGGACGTGGCTCCCAACATTCCGACGGTCGAGGAATCCGGCGGCATCAAGGGATTCGAATTCGTGTCCTGGTATGGATTGTGGGCACCGAAGAACGTGCCGGCCGACGTCTCCGCCAAGCTGTCGTCGGACCTTGCCAAGGTCATGGCGCGACCCGAGGTCAAGGAGCGCCTGAGCGGCATGGGCTTCAACCCGATCGGCTCGGACTCCGCGCAATTCGCAAAATATGTCACCGACGAGATGGCGAAATATTCGAAGATCATCAACGACGCCAAGATCAAGATGGAATGAGGCGAGTAGCGAATGGCGAATAGCGAATAGGGAGGAGCGCCGTCACCGCAGATCGCCGTTTCCCTATTCGCCATTCGCTACTCGCTATTCGCTCCTTGCTATTCGCTACTCGCTATTCACTCCTTGCTATTCGCTACTCCCTATTGGTTTCACGCTCACCGCGACCTTCAGACGCTGGCCGCCGGCGGCGAAGATGACGCCATCGATCGGCGCGACGTCGGCATAATCGCGGCCGACCGCGAGCACAACGTGGTCGTTGCCGGCGAAGATGGCGTTGGTCGGATCGAGCCCGCGCCAGCCGGAAGCCTCGCCGCACCAGACCAGCACCCAGGCGTGCATGGCGTCGGCGCCGGCGAGCCGCTCCTCGTCCGGCTTCTGCACGGTCCGCAGGTAGCCGCTCACATAGGCGGCCGGCAGGCCGAGCCCGCGCATCCCGGAAATCATGATATGGGCGAAGTCCTGGCACACGCCGCGCCGCAGCGCGAACGACATCGGCGGCGTGGTCGAGGCGGTGGTGGCGCCGATCTCGTAGACGAAGTCGGCCTTGATCCGCCGCATCAGGTCGACCGCCGCCGCGAGCACCGGCCGCCCGGGCAAGAAGCTCTCGGCGGCGTAGGCGCGGATTTCCGGATCGAGCGATACCTGCCGGCTGGCGAACAGGAAATGCGCCGGCGAGTGCGGCGAGAGGTCGATTGAGGCGAAGGCGGCGTCGCGGATCGCCTCCCATGGCGGCGTCGCATCCACGGCCGGCGGCGGCTTGCCTTCGACCGCGACCCGCGCCTTGACCCGCACGCTGAGCACGTCGTGCGGCGCATCGAGCTCGATCCAGGTCATCCGGTTGCCGAAGAAATCGCCGCCTTCGCGGCGCACGATCGGCGCCGGCTCGATCTCGAGTGCGGTGGCGTGCACGCGCTGGCCTACCCGGTCGATCGGCGTGAGCCGCAGCACGTGGCGCGCATGGGCCACCGGCGAGGCGTAGAGATAGGTCGTGTCCTGGCGCACGTCGTAGATCATCCGAGCGCCTCCCAGCGGATATCGGCGCGCTCGTGGGTGGTGAAATAGGTGGCGGCGATGACGTCGGCGAGCTTCATCAGCGACGCCTCGGCGGCGACGAACGTCGCCTCGTCGAGCGCGGCGGCGTCGGCGGTGCGGATCTGCGTCGCCAGCGCGGTCGCGATCTGCTCGGGCGGCGACAAACGGTTGTCGTCGCTGCGCTTGGGCAAGGCGGCAAGGTGCAGCTCGATGCGGGCGAGCTGGTAGGCGACCGAGCGCGGATTGTTGGGGTCGAGCACGATGAGATCGATCACCGGCGCCCGCGCCGCCACCATCACGTAGCGCAGCCGGTAGGTGATCTGGCTGTCGGCAAGCTCCAGCAGCACGTCGAGCGCGCTGTCCAAATCGGTCTCGAACGCGAACCGCCGCACGAACCGGCAGGTCGCGATCGCCCGCTCGATGCGGCGCCCGAGCTCGAGATAGCGCCAGCCGGCGAGCTGGCTCATGTTTTCCTGCGCCAGCCCCGAGAACGACGCGACGATGCGCAGCGCCCCGTTGATGCGCTCCAGGATGGCGGCTTCGCTCGGCACCGGATCGATCGGCGCACCGATCAGCTCGACCAGATCGGTCAGCGCGCGCCAGGCGTCGGGCGAGAACCGGTCGCGGATCACCGACGCCGCCGCCTGCGCGGCGCCGACCAGACGCGGCAGCGCGCCGTCAAGGTCGCGGCGTTGCAGCGCGGCGGCGGCGACCAGCACCGGCTTGACGTTCGGCAGGTCGGTCGGCACCGCCTCCCAGGCGCCGAGCAGCGAGCAGATGCGCTCGACCACCATCGCGGTGGCTTCGTCGCTGTCGGTGACGCGGTTGACCAGCGCGCGCACCAGGCGCAGCGTCGCCTCCGCGCGCTCGACGTAGCGCGCCACCCAGAACAGGTTGGCGGCGGCCCGGCTCGGCAGCGGCCCGGTGGCGCGCGTGATCGTGATCCGGTCGGGCGCCGGCAGCAGCGTGGTCTCGACCACCGGCTTGTCCGACAGCACCCAGGCGTCGCCCGTGCTGCCGCCCCGCTGCAGGGTCACCGCGCGCGCATCGGCGTCGTTCGCGACGCGCACGAAACCGCCCGGCATGACCCGCCAGCCGTCGCTCACCCGCGCCAGGAACAGCCGCAAGGTGAACGGGCGCGGCTCGAGCCTGCCGTTTCGCCAGACCGGCGTGGTCGACAGCTTGACCGCCTCCTTGGCGACGAAATCGATGCCGCGGTGGGCGATCTGGTCGAGGATGCGCGCACGCTCGGCGGCGTCGAGCGCCGCGCCGAGCACCTCCCGGCGCTCACCATGGCCCGGCAGCTCGCCGAGAAAGGCGGACGCGATCACCATGTCGTCGAGCCGCGCGACGACATGGTCGCGCGCGGCCTTTTGCCCGAGCCACCAGGTCGCAACGTTGGGAAGCGCAAGCTCGCGGTCGAGCAGCGCGGGGGCCAATGCCGGCAGGAAGCTCAGCATCGCCCGCGCCTCGACCACCCCGGAGCCGAGCGCATTGGCGATCACCACGGTGCCGTCGCGCACCGCCTGCACCAGTCCCGGCACGCCGAGGCGCGAGCGGGCGTTGAGCTCGAGCGGGTCGGCGAAATCGGCGTCGAGCCGGCGCAGCAGCACCTCGGCGCGCTTGAGGCCCGACACCGTGCGGATGAAGACGCCGTCCTCGCGCACGGTCAGATCCTCGCCTTCGACCAGCAGGAAGCCGAGATAGCGCGCGAGATAAGCGTGCTCGAAATAGGTCTCGTTCAACGGCCCCGGCGTGAGCACGCAGACGCGGGAGTCGTCCCGGCGGTTGAGCGACGTGAGCTCGGCCTGAAAGGCCTGGAAGAACGGCGCCAGGCGCTCGACCTTGAGCGAGCGATAGACGTCGGGCAGCGCGCGCGACAACGCGAGGCGATTCTCGAGCGCGAAGCCGCTGCCCGAGGGCGCCTGGGTGCGGTCGTTGAGCACCCACCAGTCGCCGCCGGGCGAGCGCCCGACGTCGACCGCATAGAACCGCAGATGGGCGCCGCCGGGCGGCGCGACCCCGACCAGCGGACGCAGGAATTCCGGATTGCCGGCGATGACGGCGGCCGGCAACCGGCCCCCGCGCACCAGCGCCGCGGATCCGTAGGCATCGGCCAGCACCGCCTCGAGCAGCTCGGCGCGCTGAACGAGGCCGGCCTTGAGCGTCTGCCATTGCGCCGGCTCGATCAGCAGCGGCACGTGGCTCAGCGGCCACGGCCGTTCGGCGCCCGAGGGATCCTCGTAGACGCGATAGAACACGCCGGAATCGCGCAGATGGCGATCGGCGGCGGCAAAACGCCGGTGGATCTCCTTCTCGCCGAGCGCGGCCAGCAAGGTCAGCAGCGGCTGCCAATGGGCGCGTACGCTCCCATCGCGGTCCATCATCTCGTCGAACGTGCCGGGCAGCGGCTTGTAGCCGGACAACAGCTGTTCGACCGTTTCCTGCTGCGCTGCGCTGTCGGGCCGGGCTGCCATGCTGCATCAGGCCTGAGTCGGACGCCGGAGGTCGAGCGTCATGGGATATTCGAGCGAGCGTTCTTCACGGAGAATATCGAACGATCCCGGCGTGTGGCCGTGATCCTGGAAGCGCGCGAGGCGGCGCGCTTCGGCCTCGTAGGAGTTGACCGGGAAGGTCTCGTAGTTGCGTCCGCCCGGATGGGTGACGTGATAGACGCAGCCGCCGAGCGAGCGTCCGCTCCAGCGATCGTAGATGTCGAAGGTGAGCGGGGCATGCGCGTCGAGGGTCGGCTGCAGCGCCAGGGGCAGCTTCCAGGCCTTGAAACGGACGCCGGCGACGAATTCGCCGGACCGCCCGGTCGAGGTCAGCGGTACCTGCCGGCCGTTGCAGCCGACCGCGTGGCGCTCCGCGTTGAAGCCTTCGACCCTCACCTGCAGCCGTTCGACCGAGGAATCGACAAAGCGCACGGTGCTGCCGGCCGTCGTCACCTCGCCGAGCACGTGCCAGGGCTCGAGCGCATGGCGCAGCTCCAGGGTCACGCCGCCATGCTCGACCGCGCCATAGAACGGGAAGCGAAACTCGCGTTGCGCATGAAACCATTCCGGATCGAAGCGATAGCCGGCGCCGCGCAGATCATCCAGGACGCCGAGAAAGTCCTGCCAGACGAAATGTCCCAGCATGAAGCGGTCGTGCAGCGCGGTGCCCCAGCGCACCAGCGCGCCGCGCTGCGGCGCACGCCAGAACCAGGCGATCAGCGCGCGCAGGAGCAATTGCTGGGCGAGCGACATGCGCGCGTCCGGCGGCATCTCGAACGAGCGGAACTCGACCAGGCCGAGCCGTCCGGTCGGCCCGTCCGGCGAGTACAGCTTGTCGATGCAGATCTCGGCGCGGTGGGTGTTGCCGGTGACGTCGACCAGGAGATTGCGGAACAGGCGGTCGACCAGCCACGGCCGCGGCGGCTCGCCTTCGTCCGGCGCGGGCACCGTCTCGAGCGCGATCTCCAGCTCGTAGAGCTGGTCCTGCCGCGCCTCGTCGACGCGCGGCGCCTGGCTGGTCGGACCGATGAACAGGCCGGAAAACAGGTAGGACAGCGACGGGTGCCGCTGGACATAGACGAGCAGGCTTTTGAGCAGATCGGGCCGGCGCAGGAACGGGCTGTCGGCGGCGTTTATGCCGCCGACCCCCACGTGATTTCCGCCCCCGGTTCCGGTATGGCGGCCGTCGATCATGAACATGTCGGTCCCGAGCCGGCA
>JBEVIH010000170.1:0-16335 GCA_040510815.1 Xanthobacteraceae bacterium
CCGCGCGCCAGCGCCCGCGCCGTCGTCTCCCCGACGTGCCGCATGCCCAGCGCATAGATGAAGCGCTCGAGCGAAATCTCGCGCCGCGCCGCGATGGCGTTGAACAGATTGCGCACGGACAGCTCGCCGAAGCCCTCCACCTCCTCGAGCTTGATCTTCGCATTGCGGGCCTCGAGCGTGAAAATATCGGCCGGCTCCTTGACCCAGCCCTCTTCGAAAAACAGCGCGATCTGCTTCTCGCCCAGTCCCTCGATATCGAAGGCGCGGCGGGAGACGAAGTGCCTGAGATGCTCGATCTTCTGATAGGGGCAGGCGAACTCGCCGGTGCAGCGCGCCACCACCCCCTCCTCCCCGGTGGCGGTGGTGTCGCGCACCACCTCGGTGTGCAGCGAGCACGGGCAGTGCTTGGAAAACCTGTAGGGCTTGGAATTCTTCGGCCGCTTCTCCGCCACCACGCCGAGCACTTGCGGAATGACGTCGCCGGCGCGCTGGATCGTCACGGTGTCGCCGATGCGCACGTCAAGCCGCTCGATCTCGTCGGCGTTGTGGAGGGTCGCGTTCTGCACCACCACGCCGCCGACGGTGACCGGCTCGAGCTTCGCGACCGGCGTGAGCGCGCCGGTGCGGCCGACCTGGATCTCGATCGCCTTGACGACGGTGGTCGCCTTCTCGGCCGGAAACTTGTGCGCGATCGCCCAGCGCGGGTTGCGCGAGACGAAGCCCAGCCGCTGCTGCCAGTCGAGCCGGTCGACCTTGTAGACCACGCCGTCGATGTCGTAGTCGAGCGCGCCGCGCCGGCTCTCGATCTCGTGGTGGAAGGCGAGCATCGCCTCGACCGAGTCGCAGACCTGCATCAGCGGATTGGTGGTGAAGCCGCGGGCCGCGAACCACTTGACCATCCCGGACTGGGTCGGCGCCGGCATCTCGCTGATCTCGCCCCAGCTATAGGCGAAGAAGCCGAGCGGACGCGACGCCGTGATCGATGGGTCGAGCTGGCGCAGCGAGCCCGCCGCCGAGTTGCGCGGGTTGGCGAAGATCTGCCGACCGGCCGCCTTCTGCCGCTCGTTGAGGGCCAGGAAGGCGGATTTGGTCATGTAGACCTCGCCGCGCACCTCGCAGATCGCCGGCACGCCCTTGCCGCGCAGCTCGTTGGGGATGTCGGAGAGCGTGCGCACGTTGGGGGTCACGTCCTCGCCTTCGGCGCCGTCGCCACGCGTGGCCGCGCGCGCCAACCGCCCGCCCTCGTAGCGCAGCGTGCAAGAGAGGCCGTCGATCTTCGGCTCGGCCGTGAAGGCGACCTTCTCGTCCTCCGGCAGGCGCAGGAAGCGGCGCACGCGCTCGACGAACTCCCGCACCTCGTCGTCGTTGAAGGCATTGCCGAGCGAGAGCATCGGCACCGCGTGCCGGACCTTGGCGAACTTCGAGGCCGGCTGCGCGCCGACCCGGCGTGAGGGCGAATCGGCGCGGACGAGATCGGGAAAGCGCGCCTCGATCTCCTCGTTGCGCCGCCGCAGCGCGTCGTAGTCGGCATCCGAGACGGTCGGCGCGTCCTCCTGGTAGTAGCGCTTGTCGTGCTCGCCGATTGCGGCGGCGAGCCGCTTGAGCTCGGCCTTGGCCTGAGCTTCGGTGAGCTTGTCGGTGGCGATCTTGCTGGCGTCCTGAGCGGGCATGGGCAGCTATTTAGGACATCGTCGCGCCGCCGCCAACGCGCAGCAGAAAGGCGATTTATTCGGCCCGCTCGCCCGGCTAGGATCGGGCACTTCCTGCCGGCGTCGCGCGCCGCGCCTCGTACGACCGCTCCCCTCCCCCCTGCCCGCGCCGGCAAGGCGCAGAGACCGACGGACGACGAAACATCATGCGTGCAAGTGCTCTCCTGATCCTGGCCGCCTCGGTGCTTTTCTCAGCCGGCGCCGCCGCCCAGGTGACCGTCCTGACCCATGCCACGCTCATCGACGGCACCGGCGCGCCGGCCCAGCGCGACGTCACGATCGTCATCGAGAATGGCCGCATCCGCGACATCGGCCCCTCGGCGGCGGTCGCCGCCCCGGCCAACGCCGCCGTCGTCGATCTTTCCGGAAAATTCGTGGTGCCGGGGATCATCAACGGCCACGGTCATGTCGGACCGCCGCCGCGCGATCCGCAATTGCGCCAATACGCGCTCTACGGCGTGACCACCACGACCAGCATGTATTTCGACCAGGACGACATCGTCGAGTTCAAGGCCAGACAGATGGCGGGGGAGCTGCGGGGCGCGCGGATTCTGACGGTGAAATACCGTTTCATGTCGCCGCCGTTCAACCCGGGCTCGGAGGCCAAGACCCCGGAAGAAGGCCGCGCCAAGGTCGACGAGATCGTCGCCAACGGCGCCGACTTCGTGAAGGTATGGATCGACGCCCAGGGCGGGAGGCATCCCAAGCTGTCGCGCGAGTTCTGCGCCGTCGTGCTCGACCAGGCGCGCAAGCACGGCAAGCTCACCATGGCGCACGTGGTGGAGCTCGCTGACGCCCGCATGATCGTCGACGAGGGCGTCAATATCCTCGCCCACAACGTGCGCGACCAGGAGATCCCCGACGACTTCATCGCGACCCTCAAGCAGCGCAACGTGTCGGTGATCTCCACGCTGGCGCGCGAGGAGGCGCTGTTCGTGTTCGGCGACGGCCCCGCCTTCACCGACAATCCCTTCTTCCAGAAGGGGCTCAGCGCCGAGCGGTTGGCGCTGCTCAAGACCAAGAAACGCGAGGAGCAGGCCGGCGACCCGGCACGCCCGCGCTGGCTGCGCATGTTCGACACCGACAAGAAGAACCTCAAGAAGCTGGCCGACGCCGGCGTCCGCTTCGGCTTCGGCACGGATTCCAGCGGAGCGCTCGACCGCTACTTCATCCAGGGCTTCTTCGAGCATCGGCAGATGGAATTGATGCGGGATGCCGGCCTCACGCCGATGCAGATCATCCAGGCGTTCTCGAAGAACAACGCGGAGCTGCTCGGCATCGACCGCGACTTCGGCACGCTCGCCAAGGGCAAGGCGGCCGACCTGCTGGTGCTCACGCGCAATCCGCTCGACGACATCTCGCACATGCGAACCATCGAGGCCGTGTATCTCGGCGGCAAGAAATTCGAATAGGGAGGAAAAAATGAGACCGATCCTCATCGCATCAGCGGCGGCGCTCGCCGCCGCCCTGGCCGTCCCGGCGACCCTGGCGGCCCAGACCGCTCCCAAGTTCGCGATCGACGCCGGCTGGCCCAAGGAACTGCCCGAGGGCTGGATCACCGGCCAGCTCGGGGGCGTGTGCCGGGGCGCGCAGGATCAGGTCTACGTCGTCAACCGGCGCAACATCACCGACGAGGAGAAGGAGACTTCGATTTCCGCGCCCTCGATCATCAAGTTCGACGTGGACGGAAACGTCGCCGGCTCGTGGGGCGACCAGAACACGGTGCCGGGCTCGATCCACGGCTGCGAGGTCGATCGCGACAGCAACGTCTGGGTCGCCGGCAATGCCGACGGCATCATTCAGAAATATGCGCCGGACGGTAAGCTGCTGCTGCAGATCGGCACCCGCGGCAAGTTCGACTCGGTCGACGGCACGCGCCGCGGCGCCGGTTTGAACGCGGCCCGCGACCAGCTCCACATGCCGGCGGGCATGGCGGTCGACCCCGGCAACGGCGACATCTACGTCGCCGACGGCTACGGCAACCGGCGCGTCGCGGTGTTCGACAAGGACGGCAAGTTCTTGCGGCAATGGGGCCGCCAGGCCACCCAGGAGGAGATCGAGAAGGGCGCCCCCGGCGTGTTCGCGCAGGTCGTCCACTGCATCGCGATGAGCAATGCCGGCCTCATCTACGTCTGCGACCGCCAGGGCAATCGCGTTCAGGTGTTCCAGAAGGACGGAACGTTCGTGCGCAACATCTGGATCAAGAACGCGTCCGGCAAGCTGCCCGACAAGCGCGGCACCGCCTGGTGGGTCGCGTTCTCGCCCGACCGCGAGCAGAAGTTCATGTACGTGATGAACGGCGGCACCGAGCAGGTGCACACCCTCGACCACGTCAGCGGAAATATCCTGTCGAGCTTCGGCCGCCCCGGCCACCAGATCGGCAGCTTCACCCACGGCCACACCATCGCGGTCGATTCACAGGGCAGCATCTACGTGGCGGAAACCGACTGGGGGCGGCGGATCCAGAAGTTCAAGATCGTGCAGTGAAATCGGAGCGCTGAAATTACCCCGCCGCCTTGATCAGCCGCTCGGCGGCCGCCCTCGCCTCGGCGGTGATCTCGGCGCCAGCCAGCATCCGCGCGATCTCCTCGCGACGCTTCTCGGCGGCGACCTCGGCCACGCGGGTAGCGACGCGCTTGCCCTTGTCGAGCGCGCTCTTGCTGATGAGGTAGTGGCGGTCGGCGCGCGCCGCGACCTGCGGCGCGTGGGTGACCGCGATCACCTGGGCGCGGCGCGACAGCCGGGCGAGCCGCAGCCCGATGGCGTCGGCCACCGCCCCGCCCACGCCGGTGTCGATCTCGTCGAAGATCAAGGTCGGCGCCGAGCCGCGGTCGGCCAGCACCACCTTGAGCGCCAGCAGGAAGCGGGCAAGCTCGCCGCCGGACGCAACCTTCATCAGCGGCCCCGGCCGAGTGCCCGGGTTGGTGCGCACCCAGAACTCGATGCGGTCGATGCCGTGCGGGCCGGCTGCCTCCGGCTCGGTGGCGATCTCGCTGGAGAACTTCGCCCGTTCGAGCCGCAACGGCTTGAGCTCGGCATTGACCGCCTGGTCGAGCCGCTCCGCGGCCTTGCCACGGGCCGCGGATAGCGCGACCGCCGCTCCGCGATAGCTCTCGCGGGCCTCGCCCGCCGAGGCTTCGAGCGCGGCGAGCCGCTCGGCGCCGGCCTCGATGAGGCCGAGATCGGCGGCATGGCGGACGGCCAGCGCCTTGAGCTCATCGACCGGCACGTTGTATTTGCGCGCGGCGGCGCGCAGCGCGAACAGCCGCTCCTCGATTTTCTCGAGCTCGCGCGGATCGTGGTCCGCCGCCCGCAGCGCGGCGTCGAGATGGGCGCGGGCGTCCTCGATGGCGGCGAGCGCCGCATCGAGCGACTTCACCGCCGGCTCGATCAGCACCGGCGCCTGGGCGGAGCGCCGCTCGAGCCGGCGCAGCGCGGCCGACAGGGCCGGCGCCGGCGACTGCGCCCCCGCCACCGCCGCATGGGCGTCGCGCAAATCGCCCGCCACCTTCTCGGCCGCCATCATGGCGGCGCGCCGCTCGGCGAGCGCGGTCTCCTCCGATGGCTGCGGCGCCAGCCGCGCGAGCTCCTCGACCGCATGGCGCAGCCAATCGGCCTCGCGCTGCGCCCGCTCGACCTCGGCGCGATGGCTGGCGACCTCGGCTTCGCGCGCGCGGCGCTCGTCCCATCGGCGCGCCACCTCCTCGGCCTCGCCGTCGAGCGCGCCGAACGCGTCGAGCAGCCGGCGATGGGTCGCGACATCGACCAGCGCGCGCTCGTCGTGCTGGCCGTGGATCTCGACCAGCGCCGCGCCGATGAGCTTCATGGTCTGCACGCTGACCGGCTGGTCGTTGACGAAGGCGCGGGTGCGGCCGTCGGCGAGCTGCACCCGGCGCAGGATCAGCTCGTCCTCGGCCGGGATGTCGTTGGCGGCCATCAGCGCGCGCACCGGATGGCCGGCGGGCAGCTCGAAGGCGGCGGTCACCTGCCCCTGCTCGGCGCCGTGGCGCACCAGCGCGGCGTCGCCGCGCGCGCCGAGCGCCAGCGCGAAGCCGTCGAGCAGGATCGATTTGCCGGCGCCGGTCTCGCCGGTCAGCACCGACAGCCCGGAGGCGAAGTCGATGTCGAGCCGGTCGATCAGGACGATGTCGCGGATCGAGAGCCGAACCAGCATGGGTCGTGTCCAATCGCGCAAGCGTCACGCGCGGAGTCGTGCTCCGCCCCCGCTTGCAGATTCGCCATCATCAGAGACGCGGATGGCAATCGCAACTCGGGCTGGCCCGAGTTACGCACTTTTTTGTGACGATGTGAGTAACTGTCGGGGCGGCCTAGCCGGTCCGCTTGAACGCCCGGCTGATCCAGGAGCCCTTGTTCTCGTTGGGCTGCAGGCCCTTCGTCTGCACCAGATTGTAGGCGTCCTTGTACCAGCGGCTGTCGGGGAAGTTGTGACCGAGCACGGCAGCGGAGGTCTGCGCCTCATCGACGATGCCGAGCGTCAGGTAGGCCTCGGTGAGCCGCAGCAGCGCTTCCTCGACATGGCGCGTGGTCTGATAGCGGGTCACCACGACCTTGAAGCGGTTGATGGCGCCGGTGTAGTCGCGCCGCTGCATGTACCAGCGCCCGATGTCCATCTCCTTGCCGGCGAGCTGGTCGCGCGCGACCTCGATCTTGCGCTTGGCGGCGACCGCGTATTCAGTGTTGGGATACTTGCGGACGACTTCGTCGAGCGCCGCCACCGCCTTCTCGGTGCGCTCCTGGTCGCGCGAGACCTCGGCGATCTGGTCGAAGTTGGACGACCCAATCAAAAAGTAGGCGTAGGCCGCGTCCGGGCTGCCAGGATGCAAGGTGATGTAGCGCCGCGCGGCGGTGACCGACTCCTCGTAGGCGCCGGCCTCGTAATAGGCGTAGGCCGACATGATCAGCGATTTGCGCGCCCACTCGGAATAAGGATGCTGGCGGTCGACCTCCTCGAACTTCTTGGCCGCCTCCTTGGGGTCCTTCTTCTGATTGAGCAGGAAGAGACCCTCGTTGTAGAGCTTGTCGGCCGGCTCGTCGGGAATGACCTTATCGGTGTCGAACAGGCTGCAGCCGGCGAGCGCCACGGCCAGCGAAAGCGCCGCCGCACGCGCCAACCGCGCGAAACCGCTCGCTGTTTGTGAGCGCCCGACCATGGATCGGATGAATCCCGTCCCCGTGCGAGGTTCAACCGGCCGCCGCGAAAGCCGATCAACCCGGTAACCCGCAGCTTGAGCTGGAAAATAGGCGCACATTCCGCCCGGAATGTGGCAGACGGAAGCGGCCCGGGAGCGGTTTGACGCGCGTTTTCCGGCAAAACCGGGCTTCCCGAGCGGTGCCCGGGACCGGCCTTCGCCAGCGACCGTTATCGGCGCGATCAGGAAAGGTCCGGCCCGAAGGCCGGGGCCACCCGCCCGACCGCGACCTCGGCATGGCCGCGGGCCGGCGCGCGCAGGGCATCGCCTTCGACCCAGGTCCAGGCGCTCGCGTCGGACATCAGCGCGCACAGCACCGCGTGGTTGAGCTTGTGGCCGCCGCGGACCGACCGATAGGTCCCCAGCAGCGGCCCTCCGGCGAGCGCCAGATCGCCGACCGCGTCGAGCACCTTGTGGCGGACGAACTCGTCGGGGAAGCGCATGCCTTCCGGGTTGAGGATGCGGTTGTCGGTCACAACCAGCGTGTTCTCCAGCGAGGCGCCGAGCGCGTAGCCGGCGTTCCACAGCGACGTCACGTCGCGCATGAAGCCGAAGGTGCGCGCGCGGGCGATCTCGCGGCGGAAGCTGTCGGGCTTGAGGTCGACGGCCAACGCCTGGTGGCCGATCAATGGATGGTCGTAGTGGACCTCGGCCTCGATGCGGAAGCCGCGCGGATTGGGCGCGATCTCCCCATAGGCGTCCGCCATCGAGACCCGCACCGGCTTGAGCACGCGGATATGACGGCGCGGCTGGTCGAGCGTCGCGATGCCGACGGAATCGATCGCCGCCACGAACGGCGCCGCGCTGCCGTCCATGATCGGCGCTTCCGGACCGTCGATCTCGACCACCGCATTGTCGACGCCCAGCCCGGACAGCGCGGCCAGGACATGCTCGGCGGTGGACACCAGCGGCCCGGACTCGTCCCCCAACACCGTGGCGAACTCGGTGGCGGTGACCGCAGCCATGTCGGCTGGGATCTCGCGATCGTGCCGGCCGTCGGCGCGCGTGCGCACGAACCGTAGTCCGGTACCCGCGTCGGCTGGATGAAGGGTGAGTGTAACTGGCAGCCCGGAATGAACGCCCACGCCGCACAACGCGGTGTGGTCGCGAAGCGTCGTTTGCCTAGCGGCTCTCATACCCGTCCCACAGACTATCCTGCCGCGTACATACGGCGAGGCTGATCACCTGGGCGACGTCGGCGGTCGCATTCTTGCCATCGATAAGGCTAACGCACTGGCGGGCAAGGCTTCGGCCGCGCTGTCCCCCGACAAAAACCCCTTTGACACAGGAAGCTTAGCGACGGTTGCGGGGAACGCCAACTCACGCTTTTTTACCGACTGTTACCATCAAGCGGCCGCAATCCAGCCGCCCGCCGGGCGCGAACTCCAAGGCGTGCGGTATCCCTGTGCCGACCCCAGCGGCTCGCAGAGGCCACAGCGGGAGCCCGGGCCGTCAGCAATTATTCATTTTTATTCAAATGGTTAGAAGCCGGCGCGGGCGGCGCGCCGGCGACCCCGATCGACGTCCCGGCGGTGTCCGCCGGGACCGTTGGCTGGGGGTACCCGAGGGTTGGTCAGTTCGCCTGCCGGCGCAGGAACGCCGGGATGTCGAGCTGATCGTCTTCCACGTTGTTATGCACAGGGGCCGCTCGCCCATGGGGATCGAGCCCCTGGTGAACCGGGCGCCTGGCATATTCGGACACCGGCTCCGGACCGCGCTGCTCCGGCGGCCTTGCGACCGGACGGGGCGGCGGAGGCGGGGCACGGTCGAGCGGCGGAGGCGGCGCCCGGTCGAGCGGCGGGGGCGGAGCGCGGTCGGCCGGGCGCGGGGCCGGGCGGACCGGGCGGACGTTGCTGGGCATTTTCTCGGGCTCCTCTTCGCGGCGGCCGAGGCCGACGGCGGCAAGCCGCCGCAGCAGGCCGACTCTGCGCTTCTCCGGTGGCTCCTGCTCGGTCGCTTCGCCGCGCTTGGCGCGCAGCTCGTTCTGCCCGGGCAGCGGGAATTCATCGATGCGCGGCATCCGCGGCGGCCGGTTGGCGGGACGCTCCGGCGACGGCGGGATGAAATTGCGCGGCGCCGGGGCCTCCGGGGCCGACGGCGGCGCGGTTTCCGGGAACAGCGACGGCTTGGGCTGGATCGGACGGATGGTGACGTCCTCGTGGGCGCCCATCGGCAGCAGCGCGGCCGCGACCGCCGCCCTGGCGGCGGTCTCGATCGACTCCGGCATCGCTTGCGGGTGGCTCGCCGGGATGGTCGGCGTGGTCAGCGGGACCATGCGCGTCTCGTGGCGGTCGATGCGCTCGCCGCGCTGCTGGTCGGCGCGCAGCTTCTGGGTGAGCTCGGCGATGCGGGAGTCGGGCACCGCCGCGGCGGCGCGCTGGGTCAGCGCCTGGTCGATGCCGGTCGCCACCACCGACACCCGGATGAGGCCCTCGAGGCTCTCGTCGAAGGTCGCGCCGACGATGATGTTGGCGTCCTGGTCCACCTCCTCGCGGATGCGGGTCGCCGCCTCGTCGACCTCGTAGAGGGTGAGGTCCTTGCCGCCGGTGATCGAGATCAACAGGCCCTTCGCCCCCTTCATCGAGGCGTCGTCGATGAGCGGGTTGGCGATCGCGGCCTCGGCGGCGGACAGCGCGCGCTTCTCGCCGGAGGCTTCGCCGGTGCCCATCATCGCCTTGCCCATCTCGCGCATCACGGCGCGCACGTCGGCGAAGTCGAGGTTGATCAGGCCCTCCTTCACCATCAGGTCGGTGATGCAGGCGACGCCCGAATAGAGCACCTGGTCGGCCATCGCGAAGGCGTCGGCGAACGTCGTCTTCTCGTTCGCCACCCGGAACAGGTTCTGATTGGGGATAATCAAGAGGGTGTCGACGACCTTGTGCAGTTCGGCGATGCCGTTCTCGGCGACGCGCATCCGCCGCACGCCCTCGAAGTGGAACGGCTTAGTGACGACGCCGACCGTGAGGATGCCGGCCTCCTTGGCAAGGCGCGCCACCACCGGGGCGGCGCCGGTGCCGGTGCCGCCGCCCATGCCGGCGGTGACGAACACCATATGCGCGCCCTGGAGATGGTCGCGGATCTCGTCGATCACCTCCTCGGCCGCCGCGCGCCCGACCTCGGGCTGCGAGCCGGCGCCGAGACCTTCGGTGACCTGCACGCCCATCTGGATGATGCGCTCGGCCTTGGACATGGTGAGCGCCTGCGCGTCGGTATTGGCGACGACGAAGTCGACGCCCTGCAGGCCGCTCGCGATCATGTTGTTGACGGCGTTGCCGCCGGCACCGCCGGTCCCGAACACGGTGATCCGCGGCTTGAGCTCGCGGATGTCGGGGATCTTCAGGTTGATGGTCATGTCTGCCTCTTCATAACGCGGAAATTACCGCCGGGGTCGGGCCGGTCCGCCACCGGCCGATGGGTCTCTTCCTGATCGAGTCATCAGAAGCTCTCGCGAAGCCATCGTCCGACCCGTGCGATATAGCCGCTCTTCCCTGTCGCCGATTGCCGCGTTGCCCGCGGTTCGAAATGCTCGAGATGCGCCTGCTGCGGGTAGATCAGAAGCCCCGTAGCGGCGGCAAAAGCCGGTCCCTTGGCCTGCTCGGGCAGGCCGGAGATGCCGAGCGGGCGGCCGATGCGCACCGGACGGCCGAGAATCTGCGTCGCCAGTCCGGCGAGCCCGTTGAGCTGGCTCGCCCCGCCGGTGAGCACCACGCGTCCGCGCGGCTCGCTCGCGAACGGCGACGACGCCAGCCGGTCGCGCACCATCTCCAGGATCTCCTCGATGCGCGGTTTGATGATGCGCACGAGGTTCGCGCGCGAAACGAACTGGGGCGCCTCGCGCTCGTCGTTGTCGACCGGCGGCACCGCGATCATGTCGCGCTCGTCGGCGGCGCCGCTGAGCACGCTGCCGTAGAGCGTCTTGATCCGCTCGGCGTCGGAGATGCGGGCATTGAGCCCGCGCGCCAGATCCAGCGTGACGTGGCGGCCGCCGAGCGCGAAGCCGTCGGCGTGCGTGAAGCGGCCGCCGGAGAACACCGCGATGGTGGTGGTGCCCGCGCCCATGTCGATCAGGGCAGCACCGAGATCGGCCTCGTCGTCGGCGAGCGTCGAAAGCCCGGCCACGTAAGAGCTCGCCACCATCGCCTCGACGTCGAGGTGGCAACGCTCGATCGCCAGCATCAGGTTGCGCGCCACCGACACGTCGGTGGTGGCGACGTGCATGTCGATGCCGAAGCGGCGGCCCAGCATCCCGCGCGGATCGCGGATGCCGTTCGCATTGTCGAGCACGTAGCCGATCGGGAGCGAATGCAGCACGGCCCGCCCGGGGCGCGCCGAATGGCGGCGGCCGGCGGCCAGCACGCGGGCGATGTCGCGCTCGGAGATCGAGCTCGCGACATCGACGGAAGCCGAAAAAAGCTCGCTCGCCGGCCGGCCGGCGGAGACCGAGACCACCACCGAGTGGAGCTGCATCTTCGCCGCCCGCTCGGCGGCGTCGACGGCCTGGCGCACGGCCGCTTCGGCTTCGGCGAGATCGATCACCGCGCCGGCCTTGATGCCGCGCGCCAGCGTATGGCCGAAGCCGAGCACGTCGATCGAGTGGCTGCGCTGCGGCAGCACGTCCTGGGACTGGCGCGGCTTGAGGCGGCCGATCAGGCACGCGACCTTGCTGGTGCCGACGTCGAGCGCGGCGATGAGCGCGGAGCGCTTCGGCGATAGCGGCTTCATCTTCGGCGTGAGGCCGAGTTGAAGGGCGCTCATGCGGGACCGCCCTTCTTTTTCGGCTTCTTGTCCTTGAGCGCGTCGGCGCGCGCCTGCGCGGCCGCGTCCGACAACCGCACCGTCACGCGGTCGGACAGCCGCAGATCGATGGCGAGGATGTCGCGCGTGATCAGGTTCTTCTCGCGGTCGATCGCGACCAGCCGCTCGAGCCCCGCCGCCGCGTCGGATTCGGGGAGTTGCACGTCGATGCCGTTCTTGAGCCGCAGGTTCCAGCGCCGCTCGCCGACCAGCACCGCGGCGCGCACGAAGTCGCGCATCTGCGGGTAGCGATCGAGCAGCGCGAGGAAATCCTTGGCCCGCGTGTCGGCGCCGGCGCCCACGACCAGGGGCAGCCGGATCAAGGTGGGCGCGACGTAAGGCTCGAGCACGGTGCCGTCGTCGGCGATCACCGACACCCGGCCGTCCTTCTGCCAGAGCGCGAAGGCGACCCTCTCCGTGACGCGGATCTGCAGCTCGCCGGGGTAAAGCTTGAGCACGTTGGCGTCGGCGATCCACGGATTGGTCTTGAGCCGCTCGCGCGCCTGATCGACGTCGAGGAACAGGAGCGAGCTGCGCCCGGTCACACCGGCGGTGGCCAGCACCTCCTCGCGGCTGACGTGGAACTGGCCCGCGAGCCCGATCGCGACGATGCGGAAGCCGGCCGCATTGGCGAGACCGTCGCGGGTGTCTTGCAGGGCGGTGACCAGGGTCGGGATGTGATCGCCTTTGACGGTGCCGTAGGCGAGGCTCGCCAGGATGAGGCAAGTGGAGGCGGCAACGCCCGCCCCGCGCGGCAGCCGCGTCTCGACGAGCCACGCCAAGCGCTGCAGCTGCCGCCGCAAGCGCAAGCGCGCCGCCGTCTCCTGCGTGTCCCCGGCCGCCGCATGACCGGTGGCGCGCGCGCCCGGCGCGTTCCACGTCAGCGGTTGAGCGAGGCGTCCTCGATCATCCATCGCACGAGCTCATCGAACGGAATGCCTGCGTGCGCCGCGAGCTCGGGCACAAGCGACGTCTCCGTCATGCCAGGCTGTGTATTGACCTCTAGACAGGCCAGCCCTCCCGTCCCCTCGATCCGGTCGTCGTAGCGGAAGTCCGCCCGGCTCACGCCCCGGCAGCCGAGCGCGCGATGCGCCGCCAACGTTAGTCTTCGGACCTGTTGGTAAACAAAAGGTGAAATTGGCGCCGGCAGCAGATGTTTCGAGGCGCCTGGTGCATATTTGGCCTCATAGTCGTAAAATCGTACCAGCGGCACGATCTCAATCACCCCGAGCGCCTCCTCGCCCATCACCGCGCAGGTTAACTCCTTGCCGGCAATGTACTTTTCGACGATGACCCGGTCGCCGAAGGGCCAGTCATCGCGGTAGAGCTCCTGCGGCGGATGGCCGTGGCCCTCGCCGATGATGAACACCCCGACGCTCGAGCCTTCGGCGATCGGCTTGACCACGTAGGGGGGCGCCATGAGGTGGCTCTTGGCGGCATCGAACCGCGAGGCCACGATCCCTTCCGGCACCGGCACCTCGGCGGCGCGCAACAGCTCCTTGGCGATATCCTTCTGCATGGCGACCGCCGAAGCCATGACGCCAGAATGGCTGTAGGGGATGGCGAGGATTTCGAGGATACCCTGCAAGGTGCCGTCCTCGCCCGGCCGGCCGTGCAACATGTTGAGGGCGACGTCCGGCTTCACGGTGCCGAGCACGGTGGCGATGTCGCGGCCGACGTCGATGCGCGTCACCCGGAAGCCCAGCCGCACCAGCGCCTCGGCGCAGGCCTTGCCGGAGCGCAGCGATACCTCGCGCTCGGGCGACCAGCCCCCCATCAGAACGGCGACGTGCTTGCTCATGGCGTGGCAGCCCCTGCAGCGGAGACCCGCTGATTCGCTTAAGCCCAAATAGAGTCGAGAATTAGCGGGCCGTCGAGCGTTTCGGCGCGCGCTCGGCGGCGGCCGGCGCGGCGAATCCGTCGTAGAGCCAGGCGAGGCACTGGAACACGTCCTGCTCGGAGCGTTCGCCGAGCATCTGCCAATAAACGTCGCGCGCGATGCCGTCCGAGTGATAGACGTCCCAGATGTAGCGGGATTCGACCGTCACCCGCGCGGTCCGCAGCCCACGGGCGTTCTCGTAACGACGAAACGCGGTCTCGTAGTCGTGGTTGGCTTCGGCAATGCATTCGGCCAGGCACAACCCGTCCTCGATCGCCATGCAGGCGCCCTGCGCCAGCGATTGCAGCGTGGGATGCGCGGCATCGCCGAGCAACACCACGCGGCCCTTGTGCCAGTGCCGGATCGGATCGCGGTCGCCGACCGCCTGGCGCCGGCTCAGATCCAGCATCGCCAGCAGCGCCTTCATCGTCGGATGGGCGTTGCGATAGACCTGCTCGAGCTCTTCCCGGTAGGCCGCGACATCGCCCCGCTCGGAATGGGCCGATCGCCTGAACACCGCCACGATGTTGAACAGCGTTCCGTGCCGGAGCGGATAGTGCACGATGTGGAAGCCGGGCCCGGCCCACAGCGCGACGATGTCGCGCTGAACGTCGGCGGTGACCTCGGCCATCGGCACGATGGTGCGAAAGCCCATGAACCCGTTCGGCAGCGGATCGCCGTCGTCGAACAATTGCGCGCGCGTGCGCGAGCGGATGCCGTCGGCCCCAACCAACACGGTGCCGTCGAAGATGCGGCCGTCTTCGGTCGTCACCCGCACGCCGTCGCCGTGGTCGTGGAGTTGCGTCACCATGGCGTCGGGCTCGAGCGTGATCAGCGGCTCGCTGCGGCAGGCGTCGAGCAGCACGTTATGCAGGTCGATGCGGTGAATGATGATGTAGGGATACTTGAAGCGGGCGCGGAACGACGGCCCGGTCGGGACCCGCGTGACCTCGCCGCCGGTCAGCGCATCGAACATCAGCACGGCGGGCGGCGAGTCGGCCTTTTCGAGCACCGCCGCGCTCACGCCGATCCGGTCGAGCGCATGGAAGACGTTGGGGCCGAACTGGATGCCGTAGCCGATGGCGCCGAAGCTCGGCGCGCCTTCGAGCACGCGCACCGCCAGGCCGTGACGCGCCAGCGCCAGCGCGGTGGTGAGCCCGCCGAGCCCGCCGCCGACGATCAGGATGGGTTGGTTTGCAGCTGGCAATGGTTGTCCCGCCTGGCCGCGTCACACTCCGCTGTCATCATCCGCGAAAGCGGATGATCCAGTAAACACCAAAGTGTGTGTGTGTCGTAGAGTGGGCAAAGGCGCGCTCTTGCGCGCCGTGCCCACGCGGCGAGCCGACGACATGGCACAAGCCTACGCGTGGGAACGGCGCTGCCTTCGTAACGCGGGAGAGATCACCCTTGTATCCGCGCCTTTGCCCACCCTACGAAGACTGCGCCACCCCGATCCGCTTGATCTCCCACTCGAGCTCGACGCCGGAATTCTCTTTCACGCGCTTGCGCACCGTCTCGCCCAAGGTCTCGATGTCGGCGGCGGTGGCGCTGCCGAGATTGATCAGGAAGTTGCAGTGCATCTCCGACACCTGGGCGCCACCGACCTTGAGGCCGCGGCAGCCGGCGGCATCGATGACCTGCCACGCCTTGTGGCCGGGCGGGTTCTTGAAGGTCGAGCCGCCGGTGCGGCTCTTGATCGGCTGGGTGGCCTCGCGCGACTCGGTGATCTTGTCCATCTCGGCGGCGATTTTTTCGGGATCGCCGGGCTCGCCCTGGAACAGCGCCGCGGTGAAGATCACGTCGTCGGGCGCGCCGCAATGGCGGTAGCTGTAGTGCATGTCGCCATTGGCGAAGACGCGCAGGCGGCCGGCCCGGTCGACGCCGCGCGCCTCGATCAGCGCGTCCTTGGTCTCGCGGCCGTAGGCGCCGCCGTTCATCCGCAGCGCGCCGCCGATCGCACCCGGAATGCCGCGGAAGAAGGCCAGCCCGGCGATGCCGGCTTCCTGCGCCGCGCGCGACACCTTCACGTCGGGCACGCCGGTACCAGCGCGGACCCGCGCGCCGGGCTCGACCTTGACGTCGCCGAAGCCGCGGCCGAGCCGGATCACCACCCCGGGCACGCCGCCGTCGCGCACGATCAGGTTGGACCCGAGCCCGATCACGGTGACGGGAATCTCGGCCGGCAGCGCGCCGAGAAAATAGCCGAGGTCGGCCTCGTCCTCCGGCAAGAACAGAACCTGCGCCGGACCGCCGACGCGGAACCAGGTCAGCTCGGCGAGCGGCTGGTTCGCCAGCAGCCGGCCGCGCAACTGCGGCATCCGCGCCTTCAGGTCAGGGACGAGATCCGTGAACATTCACTTCATTCCAAGACGTGCCCAAAGACAGGCTCTAAGCTCTTCCCAGGTAAGCGTTCTGGAAGGATCGCGATCATGCTCGACAAGTCGCCGATCGATTGCCTCTGTCTGCTCGTTCCTCAACGGCGGCGGCATGTCTTCCGGGGCAATACTATCCCATAGATCCTGCGCCCAGTCGCATTCGTCCAGCTTGCATCCATGCGGTGGCTGCGCGTCAATGAGTCCACGCCCTAACCAGGTCGTGTACTCATGAATCGCACGGGTGTTGCGCGGGAGGCACAGCCCGCAGGTTTCGTCGGCAACATACCATGCTACGGACGCCACAACCGTCGCCGAGTTATCCTGCTGGATGAAACCGGGGGCTCCGCCATGAGAAAATTGCCGCTGGC
>JBEVIH010000171.1:0-8140 GCA_040510815.1 Xanthobacteraceae bacterium
GACCTCGCGCGACGCCCCGCCGAGATGCGCCGGCATCTCGATTCCGAGCAAGCCAAGCTCTACGAATTGATCTGGATCCGCACGCTGGCGAGCCAGATGGAATCCGCCGAGCTCGAACGCACCACCGCCGACATCACGGCGAAAGCAGGCGGCCGCGTCATCGATCTGCGCGCGACCGGCACGGTGGTGAAGTTCGACGGCTTCTTCACGCTTTACCACGAGGACATGGACGATCCGGGCGAGGACGAGGATAGCAAGCGCCTGCCGGAGATGAGCGCGGGCGAAGCGCTCGAGAAGCACAAGATCGACGCCGGCCAGCACTTCACCGAGCCGCCGCCGCGCTATTCCGAGGCCTCGCTGGTCAAGCGCATGGAGGAGCTCGGCATCGGCCGGCCCTCGACCTATGCATCGATCCTGCAGGTGCTCAAGGACCGCGGCTATGTCCGCATCGACAAGAAGCGGCTCGTGCCCGAGGACAAGGGCCGGGTGCTGACCGCCTTCCTGGAGAGCTTCTTCGCCCGCTACGTCGAATACGACTTCACCGCCGGCCTCGAAGAGCAGCTCGACCGCATCTCCAACAACGAGATCGCCTGGCGCGACCTGCTGCGCGACTTCTGGCGCGAATTCACCGCCGCGGTCGGCGACATCAAGGAGCTGCGGGTCACGCAGGTCATCGACGCGCTCGACGAGATGCTGGCACCGCACCTGTTTCCGCCGCGCGCCGACGGCAGCGATCCGCGCAAGTGCCCGACTTGCGAGACCGGCCGGCTGTCGCTCAAGCTCGGCAAGTTCGGCGGCTTCATCGGCTGCACCAACTACCCGGAATGCCGCTTTACGCGCCAGTTCGCCGCGGGCAACGGCGCCAACGGCGACGGCGGCAACAGGAAGCTCGGCGAGGATCCGGCAAGCGGCCTCGAGGTGACGCTGCGCTCGGGTCGCTTCGGCCCCTATCTGCAGCTCGGCGAGGCGGTCAACGGCGAGAAGCCCAAGCGCGCCGGCCTGCCGAAGGGGGTATCGCCCGACGATATCGACCTCGCCCGCGCGCTCGCGCTGTTGTCGCTGCCGCGCGAGGTCGGCCGGCATCCCGACGACGGCGAGCCGATCCTTGCCGGCATCGGCCGGTTCGGTCCCTATGTGCAGCACGGCAAGACCTACGCCAACCTCACCGCGGGCGACGATGTGCTCTCGATCGGTTCCAATCGCGCAGTCACGCTGATCGAGGAGAAGAAGGCCAAGGGTCCGCGCAAGGGCCGCTTCGGCGCCGATCCCGGCCGCGCGCTCGGCGAGCATCCCGACAAGGGCGGGCCGGTGGTGGTCAAGAACGGCCGCTACGGTCCCTATGCCAGCCATGACGGCGTCAACGCCACCCTGCCCTCCGACATGACGCCCGAAACCATCACGCTCGAGCAGGCTGTCACGCTGTTGGACGCGCGAGCCGCGCGCGGCGGCGGCAAGAAAGCTCCCAAAGCTGCTGCGAAAAAGGCCGCCGCGAATAAGGCTGCCGCGAACAAGCCAGTCACCGAAACGGCTGCCGCGAAGCCGCGCAGCACCGCACGCAAGGCTCCGGCGAAGCCGAAGGCCGCGCCGAAGCCGCCGGTCAGCGCCGAGAAGAAGCCGATACGCAAAGCCAAGGCCGGCACGTGACGCCTGCTGGCGGAACCGGCCGGCCGTTCCTACATAACGCACGAGCGAGTTTTGCTCGCGGATTCTATTTTCGTGAAACGCCCCCAAACTAGACCATCCATTCCCTCCAAAGACGACCTCCTTGCCTTCATCGGCAAGCAACCCGGAAAAGTCGGCACCCGCGAGATCGCCCGTGCCTTCGGGCTCAAGAACGCCGACCGGGTCGAGCTCAAGCGCATGCTGCGCGAGCTCGCCGACGAAGGCCAAGTCGAGCGCCGCCGCAAGAAGCTGCATCAGCGCGGCACCCTGCCCCAGGTGGTGCTCGCCGACATCACCGCGCGCGACCGCGACGGCGAGCTCATCGCGGTCCCCACCGAATGGGACGAGGACGAGCACGGGCCGGCGCCCAAGATCAGGGTCGAGAGCCCGCGCCGCGCACGGCCGGGCGAAACCGCCGGCGTCGGCGACCGCGCGCTGCTGCGGGTGGAGGAGACCGGCGAGGAGCCGGTCCGCCACCGCGGCCGCGTCATCAAGATCGTCGACCGGGCCAAGCAGCGCGTGCTCGGCATCTTCCGGGCGCAGCCGGGCGGCGGCGGGCGCCTGGCGCCGGTCGACAAGAAGCAGCTCGGCCGCGAGCTCGTGATCCCGCCCGGCGCCAGCGCGGACGCCAAAGACGGCGACCTGGTGGCGGCCGAAGTGGCGGCCGGCCACCGCGGCTACGGCCTGCCGGCGGCGCGGGTCAAGGAGCGGCTCGGCTCGCTCACCACCGAACGCGCGGTGAGCATGATCGCCATCCACGCCCACGAAATCCCGCACGTGTTTGAGCGCGCGGCGCTGCAGGAGGCGGAGGCGGCCGCGCCCGCGGCGCTCGCCTCCCGCGAGGACTGGCGCAAGCTTCCCCTCGTCACCATCGACCCGGCCGACGCGAAGGATCACGACGACGCCGTCCACGCCGCGCCCGACAGCGACCCGAAAAACTGCGGCGGCCACGTCATCACGGTGGCGATCGCCGATGTCGCCCATTACGTGCGGCCGGGCTCCGCGCTCGACCGCGAGGCGCTCAACCGCGGCAATTCGGTCTATTTCCCCGACCGCGTCGTGCCGATGCTGCCGGAGCGCATCTCGAACGACCTGTGCTCGCTGCGGCCGCAAGAGGATCGCGCCGCGCTGGCGGTGCGCATCGTCATCGGGGCGGACGGGCGCAAGCGCTCGCACACCTTCCATCGCGTGTTGATGCGCTCGGCTGCCAAGCTCAACTACGTGCAGGCGCAAGCCGCGGTCGACGGCTGGCCCGATGAGACCACCGGTCCGCTGCTGGCGTCCATCCTCGAACCGCTCTATTCCGCCTATCGGACGGTCAAGCGCGCCCGCGACGAGCGCGCCCCGCTCGATCTCGATCTGCCGGAACGGAAGATCGTGCTGACCGCCCACAACACCGTCGACCGCGTGGTCACGCCCGAGCGCCTCGACGCGCACCGGCTGATCGAGGAGTTCATGATCCTCGCCAACGTCGCCGCCGCCGAGACCCTGGAACGGGCGCAGCTGCCGCTGATCTATCGCGTGCACGACGAGCCGGATCCGGAACGGGTCAACGCGCTGCGCGAGTTCCTGCAAAGCCTCGACATCTCGCTGCCGAAGGGCGGCGCGCTGCAGGCCGCCCAGTTCAACCGCATCTTGGCGCGGGTGAAGGGCCGCGACGTCGAGAAGCTGGTCAACGAGGTCGTGCTGCGGACCCAGGCGCAGGCCGAATATGCGGCGGAGAACTACGGGCATTTCGGCCTCAACCTGCGCCGCTACGCCCATTTCACCTCACCGATCCGCCGTTATGCCGACCTGATCGTGCACCGGGCGCTCATCCGCGCACAAAAACTCGGCGGCGACGGGCTGCCCGAGCAGGCCGACGTGCGCACGCTCGGCGAGGTAGCGGCGCGCATCTCGGCGGCCGAGCGGCGCGCCATGAAGGCTGAGCGCGAGACCTTCGACCGCCTGCTCGCGCATTTCCTGGCCGATCGCATCGGCGCAACCTTCGACGGCCACATCTCGGGCGTCACGCGCGCCGGCCTGTTCGTCAAGCTCGACGATACCGGCGCCGACGGATTCATTCCGGCGCGCACCATCGGCGGCGAGTATTTCCGCTATCACGAGGATCGCCACGCCCTCATCGGCGACCGCAGCGGCGAGACGCACCGGCTCGGCGACCGGGCGTCCGTGCGCCTGGTCGAGGCCGCGCCGGTCGCCGGCGCGCTGCGATTCGAGCTTCTCTCGGAGGGGCGCTATAACGGGGCCGGACAGCGGCGGGCGCGGCCCGAGCGGACGCCCGCGGGCGGCCAAGGCCGTCGCGCGGTGCGCGAGGGCAACAGGAAACGGCGTCGATGAAGCAGGGGGATGCGGAACGCCTCGAGCGAATGGACCGCTTCGTCAAGCGGATGAACGAGGTCGACCGCGACCTCACCTCCCCCTATGTGCGGCCGAAGGATGCGGCCACGCTGATCCTGGTCGATCGCACCGGCCGCGTGCCCAAGGTCCTGCTCGGCAAGCGCCATGCGCGGCACAAATTCATGCCCGGCAAGTTCGTCTTTCCCGGCGGCCGGGTCGATCCTGCCGACCGGCGCATGCCGGTGGCGCGACCGCTCGACCCCGATGCCGAAGCCAACCTGATGAAGCGCCTGCAACGGGCGAGCGCCGCCAAGGCGCGCGCGTTTGCGCTTGCCGCGATCCGCGAAACCTTCGAGGAGACCGGTCTCCTGCTCGGCGTCCGCAGCAACGAGGTCGCCGGGATTCCGAACGGCCCGTGGACGGCGTTCGCCGAGGCCAAGGTTCTTCCCGATCTCGGAGTGTTGCACTTCATCGGCCGCGCCATCACCCCGCCCGGCCGGACGCGGCGGTTCGACGCGCGCTTCTTCACGATGGACGCGGGCGCGATCGCCCACCGCATCGAGGGGGTGACCGGGCCCGATGCGGAACTGGTCGAGCTGGTCTGGATGCCGCTGTCCGACGCCAAGCAGCTCGACATGCCGGCGGTCACCGGCGTGATGCTAGAGGAGCTCGACGCGCGCATCGCCGACGGCTTCGGCCACGATCTGCCGGTACCCTTCTACAACATGCCGCGCGGACGGTTTCGGCGCGAATTGCTCTGATCGGCTGATCCCGGCTTGCTTGACATTGGGCGCCCAGAAGCTAGGTTCCCCCCGACTTAACGCTGTCGAGGTTTGCCATGGCGAAGGCCACCACCATCAAGGTGAAGCTGGTGTCGAGCGCCGACACCGGCTTCTATTACGTGACGCGGAAAAATTCGCGCACCATGACTGACAAGCTGGTGAAGAAGAAATACGACCCGGTCGCCAAGAAGCACGTCGAGTTTCGCTAATCAAAGATCAAATCGCGCGCGACGCTTTGGCGAAAAAAACGAGGGCGCCCGATCAGGGCGCCCTTCGTATTTTGCCGGGCCGGACTGTGAAATTAACCAAGTTGTGGATAGGCGCGCGGCAGGGGCGACAATAGGTGGCCGGTCGGGAGCGGCGTCATGAGGAGGCCACTCGTACCGCCCCCAACCGGCCGAACCCCACGGACCCAGGAGATGCGGCGGACCTGAGCATTCCGCAGGGTTTTCAAAGCGATAGACGATGGCAAAGGCCCGCTGCGCCCTCGCAAGAGCGGACCGGAGACAGGCTTTCCACCGCCCCGCGCAAACTAGCGCAATGGCCCCCAAAATCAACAATTTACGTTGTGGATAGCGGAGAGAATTTGGTCAACCTAAAACATTAGGGTTGACCGTGGCGGATTGACCCTCACGCGGCGTCGGGAACGACCCGATTGCGGCCGTCGCGCTTGGCCCGGTAGAGCGCCTGGTCGGCACGCTTGAGCACGGCGGCCGCGTTGTCGCCGGGGCCGAGCGCGGCAATCCCGACCGAGATGGTCACCTCGATGCTGCGCCCGCCCTGCTGGATCGGGAACGGCTCGCTGGCGATGCGCCGGCGCAGGCGCTCGGCCACCATGGTGGCAACCGCGAGATCGGTCTCCGGCATCACCACCACGAACTCCTCGCCGCCGTAGCGGCAGGCGAGATCGATGCCGCGGATCGATTTCCGGATGCGGATGGCGAACTCGCGCAGCACGTCGTCGCCGGCGTCATGGCCGTGGGTGTCGTTGATGGCCTTGAAGTAGTCGATGTCCAGCACCAGCACGGTGAGCGGCTTGCCGCGCGCCGCCGCCTGCTCGACCAGCGTGCCGACGTGGGTTTCCATGTAGCGGCGGTTATAGAGGCCGGTGAGCGCGTCGGTGATCGCCATCTCGATCGACATCTGAACGTTGTCGCGCAGCCGCTCGGTATAGCGCTTCTTGCGGATCTGGGTGCGCACGCGCGCCAGCAGCTCGTTCTTGTCGATCGGCCGCGCTAGGTAATCGTTGACGCCGATCTCGAGCCCGCGAACGAGCCGCGTGTTGCTCTCGGCGCCGGCGACCGCCAGGATCGGAAGGTTGCGGGTACGATCGAGCGAACGGACCTGGCTGCACAGCCGCAGGCCGTCGAAATTGTCGAGCCCGAGCGACACGATCAGAAGATCATAGTTGCCCTCGGCGGCATGGAACAAAGCAGCGTTCGGATCGGCTTCGATTTCGGTCGAGTGCTCGCCCGCCAGTATTTTGGTGATGTGCTCCGACGAGGTCGGGCGATCATCGACGACGAGGATGCGGCCGTTGCGTCCGGCCTCGGTGACGGCCTCGCGCTCGGGGCTCTGGATGCCGATGTCGCGCGAGGTGAGCGCGCGCATGCGCAGCTCGTCGGTCATCAGCTTCAGGCGCGAGAGCGAGCGCACGCGGGCGATCAGCGCCACCTCCGACACCGGCTTGGTCAGGAAATCGTCGGCGCCGGCCTCCAGCCCCCGCACCCGGTCGGACGGCTGGTCGAGCGCGGTGACCATCACGACCGGGAGATGGTGCGTGGTCAGGCCCGCTTTCAGGCGGCGGCAGACCTCGAAGCCGTCCATGTCGGGCATCATCACGTCGAGCAGGACGATGTCGCAGTCGGCCCGCTCGCAGATCGCGAGCGCCTCCTCCCCGCTCATGGCGGTGACGACGTCGAAATATTCGGCCGAGAGCCGCGCCTCCAGCAGCTTGACGTTGGCGGGCACATCATCGACGACGAGAACGCGGGCGGTCATCGACGCGGCTCCTCAGGCGGACCCGAGAAAATGGCGGATGGTCTCGATGAACTTGCCGACCGAGATCGGCTTCGACAGATAGGCTTCGCAACCGCCCTCACGGATGCGCTCCTCGTCGCCCTTCATCGCGAAGGCGGTGACCGCGACCACGGGAATGGCCTTGAGCTCGGGATCTTCCTTGAGCCACTTGGTGACCTCGAGACCGGAGACTTCAGGCAGCTGGATATCCATCAGGATCAGATCCGGACGATGCTTGCGCGCGAGATCGAGCGCCTCGATGCCGTTACGCGTGCCGACGGTATGATAGCCGTGCGCCTCCAACAGGTCGTGGAAGAGCTTCATGTTGAGCTCGTTGTCCTCCACGATCATGACGGTCTTGGCCATCCCCCGACCTTCCGAACAGTCCCAGCGCCTAAGCCAGATAGCCCATGGGACCGTTGGCTGCATGCCCCGGCACGCAAAGCAGGTATATCATGGAACCTAGTGGCGATTTGTTACGGAAACGGAAACGCTAGCACATAGCAATACACGCTCACCTGCCGCGAAAATTGGCCGAAATCATGGGGATTCAGCGGCTTGCTACCGTGCAGGTTCACTCCGCCGGCACATGCCCGACATCCATGGTGCGGCGGCTCAGCGCGATGTTGAACATATAGCCGCCGAACAGATCGACCAGGGTCACGAAGATGAGCAGGAACGCCGCTTCCCACCGCTGCGGCGTGCCGATCAGCTCGGGCTTGCCGAATACCGCCACCACCACGATCGCGAGCGGCACCAGCGAGGCCAAGCCATCGACCACACCGACGAATCGGGTTCCCGCGGTCGGCAAGGCGAATGGAATTGAGAGCAGCTGGAAGGTCAGATAGATCGCCGCCAGCCAGGCGAGGTTGAAGCCGAGGCGATTCGGGGTGAACAGCCCGACCGAGCCCTCCATATGGGGGAGCCGTCCGGCAAACCAGAAGAAGTAGACCTCCCACGCCGCCAAGGCCAGGGCGAACATCACGCTCAGCCCGCTGATCGAGATATGGCTCTTGCGCATCGTCGTCTCCTGCCAACGCCCCCTCACCTAGCCGACATTTCGGTCCGGCGTCGAGGCGATAAATTTCATTATCCCATGTGGATCGGGCGCGCGGTCGAGTCGCAATCGAGCTAATGTGCTCGCCGCGCCGCGACTCGCGGGATCGCCCAATGTGCGCTCCCATGTCGGCGCGTCCAGGGCGCCGCTTCGAATGCGGGACATATCCATGAAAGATCGGCGGTGGTCTGGAGCCCGCAAATCCGACTCCCAAGCGCGACAACAGGCGGCCGAGGAGCTCGCGATCGCTGCGCTGAGCTTCATCGCCGGCGAGGCGGAGCGG
>JBEVIH010000172.1:0-12435 GCA_040510815.1 Xanthobacteraceae bacterium
GGCGCGAGATAGGGTTTTGCGGAAACGAGATCGGCGGGTTCAGCGCCGACCAGCAAGGTCAGTTTTCCGGCGGCCGCCGCCTGCGGCAGGCCGGTGACGGGACAATCGATATAGACCAGGCCGCGGCCGCGCAGTTCGCGCGCCATGTCGAGCGCGTGCTGATGCGAGACGGTCGAGCATTCGATGGCGAGGCTGCCCGGCTTCATCGTCGATGCGGCGCCGTCCTTGCCGAGCCAGACCGCGCGTGACGCCTCGTCGTCGGCAACCATGGTCACGACGGCGTCGGCGCCATCGGCGGCATCCGCAGGCGACGAGGCCCAGCGCGCGCCGCGCGCGATCAAATCTTCCGCCTTCGCCTTGCTGCGATTCCACACCGCGACCGAAAAGCCGGCATCGAGATAGCGGCCGGCCATGCCATGGCCCATCCGCCCGAGCCCGATGAAGGCCACTTTGGTCATGGATTAATCCACGTCCTCGACCGCGCCGGGCGAGGTGCCGAAGGCGCGCTGCGCCAGGGTTGCCGCCATGAACTCGTCGAGGTCGCCGTCGAGGACGCCCGACGTATCCGAGGTCTGCACGCCGGTGCGCAGGTCCTTCACCATCTGGTAGGGCTGCAGCACGTAGGAGCGGATCTGGTGGCCCCAGCCGATGTCGGTCTTGGCGGCCTGCTCGGCGGCGGCCTTCACCTCGCGCTTCTTGAGCTCGCGCTCGTAGAGCCGCGCGCGCAGCATCTGCCAGGCCTGCGCGCGGTTGCGGTGCTGCGAGCGGTCGTTCTGGCAATAGACCACGATGTTGGTCGGGATGTGGGTCAGCCGGATCGCCGACTCGGTCTTGTTGACGTGCTGGCCGCCCGCTCCGCTGGCGCGCAGCGTGTCGGTACGCACGTCCGCTTCCTTGATGTCGACGACGATGCGGTCGTCGATCACCGGGTAGACGTTGACGCTGGCGAACGAGGTGTGGCGGCGGGCATTGGCGTCGAACGGCGAGATGCGCACCAGCCGATGCACGCCGTTCTCGGTCTTGAGCCAGCCATAGGCGTTGCGGCCCTTGACCTGGATGGTCGCCGACTTGATGCCGGCGCCCTCGCCTTCGGTTTCCTCCATATACTCGACCTTGTAGCCGTGCTGCTCGGCCCAGCGCGAGTACATGCGCATGAGCATGTTGGCCCAGTCCTGGCTCTCGGTGCCGCCCGATCCGGCATGGACCTCGACATAGGTATCGTTCGGATCGGCCTCGCCCGACAGCAGCGCCTCGAGCTCGCGCCGGGCAACCTCCGCGCCGAGCTTCTTGAGCGCCGCCTCCGCCTCGGCGATGACCTGCTGGTCCTTCTCGGCTTCGCCGAGCTCGATCATGGTGAGCTGGTCGTCGAGCTCGCGCTCGATGCGGCCGATGGCGGTGAGCTGGTCCTCGAGCGCGGTGCGCTCCTGCATCACGCGCTGGGCGCGCTGCTGGTCGTTCCAGAGGTTGGGGTCCTCGGCCTGCCGGTTGAGCTCCTCGAGGCGCTTGCGCGCCTTGTCGAAGTCAAAGATGCCTCCTCAGCAGCCCGACCGACTGCTTGATGTCCTCGACGATCTTCTCGATTTCCGCGCGCATGGCTCATCCATTCGGCAGCTGCCGCGATTCATCGGCCGCCGCCAGCGGGATTTAGCGACTGCGCCGCGCCGGCGCAATGGCCGCCGCCGCGCATGGCGAAATTCCCGGCCGCAGGCCATTATTCCGGCAAACCCGCCCGAGCCCATCTGATGGTCGATCCTCTGACTCTCGCCGTCGCGGCACTCTGCGTCTTCATCATCTCGTTCACAAAGGGCGCCTTCGGTGGCGGGTTTGCCATTATCGGCATTCCGCTGCTTGCACTGGTGATGGACCCGCTCGTCGCCGGTGCATTCCTGGCGCCGCTGTTCTGCGTCGGCGATGTGGTGGCGCTGCGCTATTGGCGGCCGTCGACCTGGTCGCGGCCTGACCTGCAACTCCTCGTGCCCAGCCAGCTTGTCGGGATGGGAATCGGCTTCCTGTTGCTCAATGTGGTCGATCGCAGCTTCTTTGCGATCACGATCGCGCTGATCACGCTGCTCTTCACCAGCTACTGGTTCCTGGGCGGCAGAACCGTGGTCAAACGACCGCGCTCACTCACCAAGGGCGTTGCTGCCGGGACCGCTTCAGGCGTGACCAGCATGGTGGCGCACGCGGGCGGACCGCCGGTCGCGATGTATCTCCTGCCGCTCGGGCTGCCGAAGGGGGTCTACGCCGGTACAACCTACCTATTCTTCGTGGTCAGCAATTTCGCCAAGGTCGGTCCTTGGCTCGTGCTCGCACCGCCGACACCCGAGCTGTGGTGGCTGATCGTGCTGAGCGTTCCCGTCATCGTGGTCGGCGTCTGGGTCGGCTGGCGGCTGCACGAGCGGCTCGATCAGCGGCAGATGTACAGTGCCTGCTACGCCCTCCTGGTCGTGGTCGCGCTGAAACTGCTTTGGGACGGGCTGAAGGGCTATGGGCTGCTTTGAACACGTGCTGGTTCTCCCTCGTGCTGCGCGGGAAACTGAGCACGACGGCGTACTCATGGATTCCTCGCTGGATGAATTTGCCGCGAGGAGAGTCCTCCAGCGCGTTGCGCGCAAAGCGTCTTTTCTCTAAGGTGCCGTAGTTTTTCTCATGATATTGGTGGTTCATGGCGCGCCGGCTGCCGCCGCTCAATGCGCTCAAGGCCTTCGAGGCCGCGGCCCGCCATGAGAGCTTCACGCGCGCCGCCGAGGAGCTCTGCGTCACCCAAGGCGCCGTCAGCCATCAGGTGAAGGCGCTCGAGACCGAGCTCGGATTGAAGCTGTTCAATCGCCAGCGCCAGCGGCTGGTGATCACCGAGGCCGGCCGCGCCTATCTCGCCATCGTGCGCGATGCCCTCGATCGGATCGCCGACGGAACGCAGCGGTTGCTGCAACGCCAGCGGGGCGGCGCGCTCACGGTCAGCACCTCGCCGAACTTCGCCGCCAAATGGCTGGTGCACCGGCTGGGCCGCTTCGGCGAGGCCCACCCCGAGATCGATCTTCGGATCAGCGCTTCGGCGCACCATGTCGACTTCGCGCGCGAGGACATCGATCTTGCCGTTCGTCACGGCGACGGGGTCGCCCCCGGGCTGCACATCACCCGTCTCTGTGCCGAGGAGCTGTTTCCGGTCTGCAGTCCGAAACTGCTCGATGGCCGCAACGCGCTGCGCAAACCCGCGGACCTCGGCCGCTTTCCGCTGTTGCACGTCAATGATCGGCAGGGTTGGAGCCAATGGCTGGGCTTCGCCGGTATTGCCGACGTGGATCCCGCGCGCGGCCCGGTGATCAGCCAGGCCAGCATGGCGATCGACGCCGCGGTCGACGGCCAGGGCGTGGCGATCGCGCGCACGGCGCTGGCAGCATGGGATCTGATCGGCGGCCGTCTCATCCGCCCGTTCGATATCGCAATGCCGGCCTCTTTCGCGTATTGGATCGTCTGCTCGCAAGCGACCGCCAAGCTGCCGAAGATCGTGGCGTTCAGCGATTGGCTCCTGGCCGAAGCCGCTGAGGACGCCCGGCAGCTCGGCCGGCTCAAGTCGAAATCGGGACGTCCTGCCCGAGCTGCCCGCGTTTCGTGATCGACGGCCTCTTGCGGCCGGAGCGCAAGATGCCTCGGCCATCGGCCGAAGATCGAAACTTGATGCGAAAGCGCAGCGCAACTACCCCATCAAAAGCTTCCGTTCTCGTTGGAACACCTCGGCGAGATAGTCGGCGACCGCCCTCACGCGCGGAACCTTCGTAAGGTCTCGGCGGGTGAGAAGCCACACATCACGCTCCGGCAGACGGCCTCCCAGCGACACCTCCACGAGGTCCGGTTCATGAACCGTGACGATGTATCGTGGAAGAAGCGCAACACCGTAGCCGGCGCGGGCCGCAGCAGCCTGCGTCGTCTGGCTGTTGGTGCGAAACGAAAACCGCCGGTCGCCAAACTTGCCGGCCAGCCACGCGGCTTCGGGAACAAAGTCGCTCTCTTGATCGAAGCCGATGAAGGTCGGCGCTTGTCCGGCATTGAGCTTGTCGCGGTAAGCGGGCGAGGTGTACAGGCCGAAGGTAATCCTCGCCACGCGCCGGGCAACAAGCTCGCTGTCCTTGGGCGACCCGTATCGCAACGCGACGTCCGCTTCACGCTTGGCAAGGCTAACGACCCGAGACCCGCCGATGATTTCCAAGTCGATCGCCGGATAGCGTTCGTGAAATGCACGCAGCCGATCGATCAGGAAGCGCTCGGCCAGCACGCGGCCGACGGCTAGGCGGACCGAGCCGCTCAATTCCGTGCCGGCATCGAGACGGCGCAGAACGGAGAGCGCAGCCTCGTCCATGACACTCGCCTCGCCGAACACCGTTTTGCCTTCCGCAGTGAGCACGTAGCCCTTGATACGGCGGTCGAACAAAGGGCGGCCAAGCAGCGTTTCTAGGTTCGCAATCCGGCGCGCCACGGTGGCGTGGTTGACGCGCAATTTCCGCGCGGTTGCGGAGAGCGTTCCGTTGCGGGCCAGCTCCACGAAATAGCGGACATCCTCCCAGTCGAGACGGGCTGTGCGTTTTTTATCAGACATGGAGCAATAATAGATAATTTCCGCACAGGGCGCCAGGGACTAGATGTGGTCCAACGCCACCAATGGGAGGCCGCCATGACCTCAAGGATCGCGCCAAGAGCGAAAATCCGCACCGAACATTGGGCACCGATCGGCAGCACGGTCGCAGCTTTGACGCGGGGTGCCTGGCAATTCGTCGTCGCCGTCAAACATCGGCGTGAGCTGCGGCGCCTGATCGACCTCGACGACCACACGCTCGCGGATATCGGGCTCACGCGCAGCGATCTGCACGCCGCTCTTTCCGCACCGCCGTGGCGGGACCCGACCAGCATGCTGCGTTGACGCCTCACTTCCGACGGGCATGAGGCGATGGTCCTGCATCCCAAGGAGAATGATCGTGGACAAAGCATTTGGAGCGCCGAGCATCGCGCGGATCACGGCCGTCGCCATGATGGCGGTGCTCGGCGGAGGAGGATCAGTCGGCGCGGCAGAAATCCGACTGCTGTCGGCTGCCGCGATGCAATCGGTATTCAAAGGAACTCATCGGTGATTTCGAGCACAGCTCCGGCCATCGGCTCGGGCGGCCGCCATGACCTCAAGGATCGCGCCAAGAGCGAAAATCCGCACCGAACGTTGGGCACCGATCGGCAGCACGGTCGCAGCTTTGACGCGGGGTGCCTGGCAATTCATCGTCGCCGTCAAGCATCGGCGTGAGCTGCGGAGCCTGATCGACCTCGACGACCACCTGCTCGCGGATATCGGGCTCACGCGCAGCGATCCGCACGCCGCTCATTCCGCATCGCCGTGGCGGGACCCGACCGGGGGCCTTTCAGGAATGTCATCAGGAATGTGATGAACGCGGTTGCCGCTTCCGAGGGAGCAACCCGTCAAAGCGCGACGGGCCTGATCGTGACAGGCACGACTCCTGCCGCCGCGAGGACCGGCAATGCGCCGGTCCTCGACAGGCTGGACGGCATCCCTAATTTCATTCATGCCCGCCGTACAATTAATCGTTTGTCATCGATCCGTTTTTGCTCAGATCATGGCGAAACATTGAACGACCCGGCGGTCGTCCGGCTCGGTGGCCGGCGTCAACCCCGACCCGGCACAGCAGACGTCACTTCCAGGAGCCCCCCATGAAATGGATCACCCGCGCCAATGTGAAGGTCGACCGAGTTGCGTGCCCATGACTCATCCGCACCTTTGTCGACAAGGAAGCCGAGTTTCTGTTCGTCCCGGTCGAACAGGTCGAGAGCGTTGCCGCCAAGACCAGCGCGATCCCCTACGACACGACGGGCGCGGAACTCGGCCACCACGGCGAGGAGTGCTCGTTCGACGCCATCGTCAAGACATACAAGATCAAAGACCAGGCCATCGACCGGCTGGCGGCCATCGTGCGCGGCGCGGACACCCGACGGCCCGATCTCACGCCGCAATCCCCCGGCCTGGAAGCGATCGCCGAAGGCTTCAAGCGGCTGGCCGCCGCGGAAGGCTACGACGACCACGAAACCATCCGCCGGGAGCGGCATCTCTACGATGCGCTTTACCTCTTTTGCGGCGGCGACCCCAAGAAGTTGCGGCGGGATTAAGCGATTTCTGGAGCCGAGCGCAAGCAGTTCGTGCGTATCGCCTGACACAAGGAGGTTGCCGCGATGGCGCTTCGTCTACAGGGCTACATCGAGCTCCCCGCCAATCGAGTCAAGGGCGGGTTCGATCACGCGGATGTCCATCTGCCCACCGACCGGCTCTACGTCGCGCATACCAGCAACGATGCGCTCGACGTGATCGACAGCGCGCAAGATCGCTACATCGAGTCGATGCCCGGGCTGGCGGGGGTCGCAGGCGCGCTGGTGTCGGAAACGCGCGGGCTCGTCTTCACGTCCAACCGGGGCGAAAACACCGTCTCGGTATTTGCACCGCAGGCCGAGCGGGACGCGTTCAAGATCGGCGTCGGCGTGAAGCCGAACGGGCTCGCCTTCGATCCCGCTCGCGGCATTCTGATTGCCGCGAATATCGGCGACCCCTCGATTGCGGATTCCTATTCGGTCTCGGTCGTGGACCTTGCGCGCCGGGAGCGGATCGCCGAGGTCAAGGTCCCCGGCCGCACGCGCTGGGCGATCTACGACGCGGCGCGCGAGACGTTCTTCGTCAACATCGCCGCGCCGGCGCGGATCATCGCGATCGATGCGCGTGATCCGACCAGGATCCTGAAGGAGTACGAGATCCCGGCGGCGGGACCGCACGGACTGGACCTCGATCCGGCCACGGGTCGGCTGCTGTGCGCTTGCGATGCCGGCGTGTTGCTCGCAATCGACGCGGCGTCGGGCGATGTGCTCGCCGATGTTCCCCTGAGCGGCGGCCCCGACGTCATTTTCCTGCATCCGCAATCAGGGCATCTCTACGTCGCCGTCGGCGATCCCGGGGTCATCGACGTCATCGACATCGGCGCCATGCGACGCGAGGAGGTGGTGACGACGGAAGCCGGGGCGCACACGCTGGCCCTCAACCGGAAAAGAAACAAAGTCTATGCGTTCCTGCCCCAATCGCATCGTGCCGCGGTATTTATCGATACGGCCTGAGGCAGCGTTTTGTGGCCACGCTTCTTTGCGTGATGGAGGTGACTGCCATGCCGGACAACACAGCCAAGTTCGAGACCGATGCGGTTGGCGCCACTCCGAAAGGCTGGACAGGGACCCGCACCGGCAGGGGCGATCCGAGATGGACGGTTGAGCATGACCAGACGGCACCGTCGAAATTGAAGGTACTCAAACAGTCGGGTCGAGCGACTTATCCGCTGCTTCTCAAGGACGACACCAACTTCAAGGACGGCTTTGTCGAGATGAAGTTCAAGGCCATTGCCGGTTCCGAGGATCGCGCGGCCGGCCTCGTCTGGCGTGCCCGAGATGCGAACAATTATTACGTGGTCCGCGCCAACGCGCTCGAAGACAACGTCGTCCTCTACAAGACCGTCGACGGCGTCCGCAGCGCGCTCGACATTGTCGGCCGGAAGGGCGGCTACGGGGTCGACGTTTCGGTTCCAGCCAACCAATGGCATGGCCTCCGCGTCGACTTCCGGGGTAGCCGCTTCAGGGTGCTCTACAACGGCAAACAATTGTTCGAGGTCGAAGATTCGACCTTCGGCGACGCCGGCAAGGTGGGATTGTGGACAAAGGCCGACAGCGTGACGCTGTTCGACGAAATCATTTACGGTGAAACGAAATAGCTCTTGCCGACACTGGTTCGATCCGGACGTTTTCGTATGAGCGCATTTATCGCGATCGTGTTCGCAAGCCTGCTTTCGCGCCTCGGCTACCAAATGGCGCGAAGTCCAGTGCTCCCCATCTTTGCCGCCGATCTCGGCGCCCTACCCGAGCTTATCGGCGTCATCGTCGCCGCCTCCACCATAACCGGCGTGTTTTTCAAGCTGCCGTCAGGGGCGCTCTCCGATGTGCTCGGCCGCAAGCGCATGATGGTGCTGGGCGCGCTGTTCTTCGCGGCACCGCCGTTCCTCTATCCGTTCGTCCACGACCCCTGGTCGCTGCTCGCGCTCCGCTTCGTCCACGGCTTCGCGACTGCGATCTTTTCTCCGGTCGCCTCGGCCTATGTGGCGAGCCTGGCCGAGACCGGGCGCGGCGCTCGGCTCGGCTGGTTCTCGTCGGCGAACGACATCGGCGCGGCCGGAGGGCCGCTCGTCGGCGGGTTCGTGCTCTATTTCACGACCAGCTTTACGCTGACCTATCTTCTGGTCGGCGCGCTCGGCGTGCTGACGTTGCTCGTGGTGCTGCTGCTCCCCGAGGTCGATCCCCCTGCGCGCCAGACCAAGACTTTCGCCGCGCGAACCGCGGAGTTCCGGCAGGGGCTCGCCGAGGTGCTCAGGACACCGCCGATCTTCGTCGCGGCCGGCATCGAGGCGGTCATGTATCTCGGCTACGGCGCCTTTCTCGGCTTCCTGCCGATCTACGCCAGGAAGGTAGGGCTCAACGATGCCGAGATCGCGATCGTGCTCGGCGCGCAGCTAGCCCTGGCCGTGGTGGCGAAACCGATCACCGGACGGGTGTCCGATCGGATCGGGCGAATACCCGTCATCATCATCGGCCTCCTGCTTTGCGCTGCCGCGCTTCCGCTGATCTTCCGGAGCGAAAGCCTGACGGCTTTCGTTCCTTGGCGCCGCTGCTCGGCCTGGGCGTCGGCGCGGTCACGCCGGTGACCAATGCGCTCATCGCCGACCTCGCCTCGACGCGGCGCCTGGGCGCCGCCATGGGCGTATTCGGAACCATCTGGGACATCGGCGAGTCAGCCGGACCCATGATCGCCGGATTCCTGATCGGCGGACTGGGCTATGCGGCGACCTTCGACGTGCTCGCCGCCGTAACCGTCGCGGCTGCGGTCGTAGTGATGGCGCTGGTACGCGATCCCAAGCGGGGCGCGGCCGACCGCGGGACGCCTCCATGACCACTCGAGGCCACGCCCGGCCCCGTCCGTGCTCCGACCAAGTTCATGAGAAATTCTAAGGCAAGCTGGAGAAACGATGCTTTGCCGGCACTCACAAAGCCCTTTATTTACGTGGCTCCAGAAGGGGACATCGTGTCCTCCTCTCTTCAGGAGCATGAAAAATGTTACAGAACTCTCACTGCCTGGCAAGCTTCCACGAGAGCCATCAGCACCCGCACCTGGCAGGTCGTTGCTCACGAGCGGCCGCCGCCTCTTCCTGGCCGACCGTCGCGGCGCTACGGAAAATTTACGCCGCGTTCGGCGAAGCCCTGGCGGCGTGCCGCGAGTATGAGCAATTGCGGTCGAGCGGCCTTCCGCACGACGCCGCGCTCCGGCACTCGCTCGGTATCGGTTCCGCGCAGAGGTCGTGCGGAACCACCCGGCCGTTGTATTTTGCCGGCAGAGCCTAGCTCGCTCAACCGGATCGGAGCGGGCAACCTTGACAAGCGGCGGCGATGCGGCTTTTTAGTCGCCCATGGGGAATGCGATCTCCCCACGAGGCGACATGCCGAAGCATCGCGTCCCGCTCAGCAGAAGCCGAGGACGCACCATGTCGTCAATCAACACGATCTCCATCGACAAGCTCACGCGCCTGGTCGGCACGGCGCATTGTCCGGTCCTGGTCGACGTTCGCACCGAGGACGATTTCAAGGCCAATCCCCGGCTGATCCCGAGCTCGATGCGGCGCCCGCATGCCGATCCTTCGGATTGGGCGCAGGAGTTCACCGGCCGCTCGGCGATCGCGATCTGCCAAAGGGGCGCCAAGCTCAGCCAGGGCGTGGCGGCCTGGCTCCGGCATGCCGGGGTTCCGGCCGATGCGCTGGAGGACGGCTTCGAGGGCTGGCGCAAGGCCAACTTGCCGCTGGTGCCGACCGCCAAGATGCCGCCGCTCGACAAGCAGGGACGCACGGTCTGGGTCACGCGCGCGCGGCCGAAGGTCGACCGCGTCGCCTGCCCTTGGCTGATCCGCCGCTTCATCGATCCGCGCGCGGTGTTCCTGTTCGTCACGCCCTCGGAGGTGCAGGCGGTCGCCGAACGCTTCGGTGCCACCCCGTTCGACGTCGAGGGCGTGTTCTGGAGCCACCGCGGCGAGAGCTGCACCTTCGACGTCATGGTCGAGGAGTTCGCGCTCGCGACCGAGCCGCTCAACCGCCTCGCCGCCATCGTGCGCGGCGCCGACACCGGCCGTTTCGAGGTGGCGCCGCAGGCCGCCGGCCTGCTCGCTGCCTCGCTCGGGCTGTCGCGCATGTATGCCGACGACCTCGCGCAGCTCGAAGCCGGGATGACGCTCTACGACGCGTTCTACCGCTGGTGCCGCGACGCCACCGAGGAGACGCACAACTGGCATGCCAAGAAGCCCGGAGCATGACGTGAGCGAAGCAGTATCGGTCGCCGCCGCAGGCGCGGCCACCGCGACCCGTCCACATCCATCGCTGGCGGAGGCGTTTCGCGTCTGGCTGCGGGTGGCGAGCCTGAGCTTCGGCGGCCCGGCCGGACAGATCGCCGTGATGCACCGCATCCTGGTCGAGGAAAAGCGGTGGATCTCGGAGAGCCGTTTCCTGCACGCGCTCAACTACTGCATGCTGCTGCCCGGGCCGGAGGCGCAGCAGCTCGCGACCTATATCGGCTGGCTGATGCACCGGACGCTGGGCGGCATCATGGCCGGCGTCCTCTTCGTCATCCCCGGCATCATCTCCATCATGGCGCTGAGCTACGTCTATGCCGCCTACGGCAACGTGCCCGTGATCGTGGCGCTGTTCTTCGGCCTCAAGGCGGCGGTGCTGGCGATCGTGCTGGAGGCGGTGGTCCGCATCGGCAAGCGCGCGCTCAAGAACAACGCGATGGTGTCCATCGCGGCGGCGGCGTTCGTGGGAATTTTCTTCTTCAACGTTCCGTTTCCGATCATCATCTTCGGCGCCGCGCTGATCGGTTTTCTCGGCGCTCGGGCCGGCTCCACGGCATTTCATGTCGGTGGCGGCCACGGCGGCAGCAAGCAAGGCGATGCGGTCGTCGATAGCCTGCTCGGTGACGAGCTCCCGGAGCACGCGCGTCCCACCGTCGCACGGGCGCTGCGGGTGTCGGCGGTGTGGCTGGCGCTGTGGCTCATTCCGGTGATCGCGCTCCTCGTCACGCTGGGAAGCACCAACGTGTTCAGCGAGATCGCCGTGTTCTTCAGCAAGATGGCGATGGTGACCTTCGGCGGCGCCTATGCGGTGCTCGCCTACGTCGCGCAGCAGGCGGTCGAGAACTACGGCTGGCTCAAGCCGGGCGAGATGCTCGACGGCCTCGGCATGGCCGAGACCACGCCGGGCCCGCTGATCATGGTGCTGCAATTCGTGGGCTTCATGGCGGCGTTCCGCGATCCTGGCACGCTGCCGCCGATGCTCGCCGGCACGCTCGGGGGCCTGCTCGCCACCTGGGTGACGTTCACCCCCTGCTTCCTCTGGATCTTCCTCGGCGCGCCGTTCATCGAGGTCCTGCGCGACAACAAGGCGCTCAACGGCGCGCTGTCGGCCATCACCGCGGCGGTGATCGCCGACAAGGCGCCGGCGAGCGCGCGGTTGCCGCGCACTTTTTCGATGAACGGCGCGCCCAGGAAAATCCAGAGGAAGCACGGCGTGAAGGTGACCCAGGTGGCGAGCAGTCCGCCGAGCGTGCCGGCCAGGAGCGGGCTCAACGAGCCGGGATCGCGGAAGGCGGCCATGAAGCCGACGAACTGCAGGACCATGATCAGCGGACCCGGCGTCGTCTCGGCCATGCCGAGGCCGTCGAGCATCTCGCCGGGCGCCAGCCAGCCGTAATTCTCGACCGCCTGCTGCGCCACGTAGGCGAGCACCGCATAGGCGCCGCCGAAGGTGACCACCGCCATGACCGAGAAGAAGCGCGCGATCTGAGCGAAGACGTTGTGCGGCCCGAGCGTCGCCAGGATCGCCCCGACCGGGACGAGCCACAGCGCCAGCCACACGGCCGAGACCTTGAAGCTGTCGGCGACGGTCGGGCGGGCATGCGCGGGCAGCTCTTCGCCGAGCAGGCTGTCGCGGTCCGCCGTTCCGTCCGCGGAACCGTGACCCCCGCCGACCTGGAACGACTCGAGTCCGGCGCGGCCGCCGACGAAGCCGATCAGGCCGGCCGCGAGCACGATGAGCGGGAACGGCACGTCGACCGAGCTCGGCACCGGAAGCTCGAAGGCGGTCCCCAGCCAGCGCACCGGCACCAGCACAGTGAACAGCACGTGCAAGGCAAACCACACCGCGAGATTCAGGATGACGCCGACCACGGCGGCGGTGATGGAACCCAACGCCGCGCCCAGTGCCTTGTTGGCGCGCAAGGCCTCGACGAAGGGCGCGCCGAAGAAGATCCAGAGAAAGCAG
>JBEVIH010000173.1:0-5016 GCA_040510815.1 Xanthobacteraceae bacterium
GCGGCCGGCGCGGTGAAGCCCGCAAACCGCCGCTCGACCTCGCCGACGACGGCCCGGTGCTCGACCGCGCCGGCCGCGCCGATCACCATGTCGGGCCCGCGATAGTTGCGCTTGAGATAGGCGGCGAGCCGCACGCGGTCGAACGAGCGCACGGTCGTGGGCGTGCCCAGGATCGAGCGGCCGATCGGCTGGCCGGGAAACGCGGTGTCCTGCAGCCGGTCCCAGATCAGATCGTCCGGGGTGTCCTCCGCCGCGCCGATCTCCTGCACGATGACGTTCTGCTCGCGCTGCAGCTCCTCGGGGTCGAACGCCGGATCAGACAGGATGTCGGAAAGGACATCGAGCGCGAGCGGAACGTCGGCCTTAAGCACGCGCGCATAATAGGCGGTGGTCTCGATCGACGTGGCCGCGTTGAGGTCGCCGCCGACCGCCTCGATCTCCTCGGCGATCTGGCGCGCGGAGCGCCGGGAAGTGCCCTTGAAGGCCATGTGCTCGAGCAGATGCGAGATGCCGTGCTCGTCCGGCCGCTCGTCGCGGCTGCCGGAGCCGACCCAGACGCCGAGCGCGGCCGTTTCCAGATGCGGCATCGCGTCGGTCACCACCACCAGGCCGGACGGAAGACGCGTGACTTCGACGCTCATGCGGCGGCTCCTTCATGTGCAGCACGACTGACGGAAAGGATATGGCGCTCGACCGCCACCTGGTCGGCCGGCAGCGTCGCGACGCGTTCCGGCCGCGCACCCAGGTCGGCGAGCCATTCGGGAAGCGGCGGCCGCACGCCGCAGGCTGCTTCCACCGCGTCGGGGAACTTGGCCGCGTGCGCGGTGCCGAGCACGATCATCGGCACCGACGGATCGCGCGTTTCCTTTTCGGCGACGGCGACGCCGACGGCGGTGTGCGGATCGATGAAACGGCCGGTCTCGCGCAGCAAGGTGCGCATGGTGGCGGCGGTCTCGTCCTCATCCGCCCGGTCGGCCGAGAACACCGCGCGGATCTCCGAGAGCGCGCGCGCCGAAAGGACGAAGCGCTGCGACTGAGCGAGCGAGGCCATCAGGTTGCGCACCGCGCGCCCGTCGCGGGCATAGGCGTCGAACAACAGGCGCTCGAAATTCGACGCCACCTGGATGTCCATCGATGGCGAGGAGGTCGGCACCACCTCGCGCGGCTCGTAGGCTCCGGTTGCGACCGTGCGGGCGAGGATGTCGTTGACGTTGGTGGCGATCAGCAGGCGGTCGATCGGCAACCCCATGCGCAGCGCGACGAAGCCGGCATAGACGTCGCCGAAATTGCCGGTCGGCACCGTGAAGGCGACCTTGCGGTGGGGCGAGCCGAGCGCGACCGCGGCGGTGAAGTAATAGACGACCTGAGCGGCGATGCGCGCCCAGTTGATCGAATTGACGCCGGAGAGCCGCGCCTGGTCGCGGAAGGCGGGGTGGTTGAACATGCCCTTCACGATCGCCTGGCAGTCGTCGAAGGTCCCCTCGATCGCCAGCGCATGAACGTTGTCGTCCTCGGCGGTCGTCATCATCCGGCGCTGCACGTCGGAAATGCGCCCTTGCGGGAACAGCACGAAGACGTCGGCGCGGGCGCGGCCGCGGAACGCCTCGACCGCGGCGCCGCCGGTATCGCCGGAGGTGGCGACCACGATGGTGGTGCGTTCCCCGCGCCCCTCCAACGCGTGATCCATGAGCCGGCTCAGGAGCTGCATCGCCAGGTCCTTGAAGGCGAGCGTCGGACCATGGAACAGCTCGAGCACGAAATCGCTCACCCCGAACTGCACCAGCGGCGCGACCGCGGGATGGCGGAAATTGCCGTAGGCCTCGCGCGCCATGCGGGCGAGATCCGGCTCGGCGATGGCGTCGCCGACGAACGGGCGCATCACCTCGACGGCGACTTCCGCGTAGGGCCGTCCGGCAAAGCTTGCGATCGCGTGCGGATCGAGCCGCGGCCAGGCCGAGGGCACGTAAAGGCCGCCGTCGCGGGCAAGGCCGGCGAGCGTCGCCTCCACGAAGCCAAGCGGCGGGGCCTCGCCCCGGGTGGACACATAGCGCACGGTCGGACCCTCCGGGTCCAATTGAGTCTATGCGAGGGCGGCGCCGGGCGTCCGTCGCCCGCCGGACCATCAGCGCAACCTGTTGATTTTACTCGTGTTCCTGGCCGGCTGCAGGTGCGGAAGCCGGCGGCCCCGGAAACATAGTTGGAAGGGGCAGCTTTCACAAGGAAGGCGCTGGCGCCCCGGTGCGGGGGCGGCCGCGCAGCCAGAATCCGAACATCACCAGCACCACCACGGCTAGTCCGTACCAGGTGATGGCATATTGGAGATGCGCATTGCGCAGATCGACCTTGAGCGCGCCCGCGCGCGGCAGGCCGCCCGCCGGCTGCGGGCTCTCGAGCTCGACATAGAAGGGGGCGACCTCGCCCCAGCCCTTGGCGGCGGCGATCGCCATCTGGTCGCGCACAAACCAGAGATTGCGCGCGGCGTCCTCCTTCGCGGTGAACGTCCCGCGCGGCTCTGGCCAGCGCATCACGCCGACCATCTCGATCGTTCCGATGCTCTGCGCTGCCGAACGAGCGGCCTGATCCTGCCGTCCTTCCGGCACGAAACCGCGATTGACGACCACGAGGTCGCCGCCCGCAAGCCTCGCCGGCGCGAACACCCAGTAGCCGGGTCCCGACACGTCGCTGCGCAAGGCCGATCCGCTGCCATAGACCAGCGCCTCCTGTCCGGGCAGGAACGCGGCGGAGAATTTGACCCGGCGGAACTCGTCGTCTGCCGGATCGAGGCTCGGCCAGCGCGCGCGCGCGGGCAAATTGACCGGGCTCGCCGCCAGGCGCTGCTCGAGCGTGTCGATCAACGCTTCCTTCCAGGCCTTGCGCTGCAGTTGCCAGGTGCCGAGCCCAACAAAGGTCGCGAACGCGGCCAGCGCAAACAGCGTTGGCAGCGCCCACCCGGTCCGCCAACCCCGCGACGCCGCTCCCGACATTGCTAGGGCGCGTCACGGCCGACGAGTTGGCCCTCGGCGGCCTTGTGGTGATATTGCAGCGCGATCAGCAGACCTTTCACCGGACGCAACGGCACCAGCGTGGTGAGCAGGATCAGGGGGCCCCACAGCAGCACGTGCACCCAATAGGGCGGCCCATACAACAGCTCAACCACCAAGGCCGAGCCGGCGACGACGAAACCGGCGAAGAACATGACGAAAAACGCCGGGCCGTCGGCGGAGTCGACGAACGAAAAATCGAGCCCGCAGACCTCGCAGCGCGGCGCCAGCGAAAGAAAGCCATTGAACAGCCTGCCCTTGCCGCAGCGCGGACAACGGCCCGTGAGACCCGCGATTATGGGCGACGGCGGCTTATGGGAATGATCGGTCACCGAAACCTGCCTGAACTACGTCACTAGCGAGATGGCGTGCCGCGCGTCGATTCTCAAGACCTCCGACCCACGTCCCCGCCGGATGGATGCTGCGCTTCCGCTCACTGCAACGGCACGAGATCCCCCAACATCGTCGGTACGAACTCGGAAACCGTCGGGTGGATGTGCATCGCCCGTTGCATGACCGTGCCAGGCGCCTTGGCATACATGAGATCGAGAATGCAGTGAATGACCTCGTCGCCCGCGAGCCCGAGCAGCGAGGCACCGAGGATTTGCTTGCTTTCCTGATCGACCAGAATCTTCATGAACCCCTTGGTCTCGCCTCTCTCATAGGCGCGGCTCACGTCCTCCATCGCCATGGTTGCGATCAGCGCCGGCCGGCCCGATTTGCGTACCTCGGCCGCGGTCATGCCGGCGCGGCCGAGCGGAGGGTCGGTATAAAGCGCATAGGCATTGATGCGGTCGCCGACGCGCCGCGCATCGTTGTCGAGAAGATTGGCGGCGACGATCTCGAAATCGTTCCAGGCGGTGTGAGTGAAGGCGCCGCGGCCGTTGCAATCCCCCAGCGCCCAGATGCCTGGCATATTGGTGCGCAACTGATCGTCGACCTGGATGTAGCCGTGCGGGTCGGTCGCAATGCCGGCCTTGTCGAGTCCGAGATCGTCGGTGTTTGGGCGGCGGCCGATCGCCAGCAAGAGGTGGGAGCCGACGATCTGTGAGTTCGCCCCCGCGGTCTCGACCGTCACCGCGATATTGTTGCCCTGCTTTGCGACCTCCACGACCTTGCTGTTGAGGCGGATGTCGATGCTTTCGTCCTTCAGGATATCGGCGATGGCGTGCGAGACGTCCTCGTCCTCGCGGGCGATCAGACGCGGCCCCAGCTCGACCACCGTGACTTCGCTTCCGAATCGGCGATAGATCTGCGCGAATTCGAGGCCGACATAGCTGCCGCCGAGCACGACAAGGTGCGGAGGCAGAAAGTCCACGTCCATCATCGAGCTGTTGGTCAAATAGGGAACTTGGTCGAGCCCCCGGATCGGCGGCACCAATGCGCGCCCGCCCACGTTGATGAAGATCTTGTCGGCCCTGAGTACCTCGTTGCCGACTTTCAACTCCTTGGGGCCGACGAACCGGGCGTGGCGCTGGTAGACCGTGCAGCCTTTCAGCGACTTCAAAGATCGCTCGAGGCCGTTGCGCGACGCGTCCACGACGGCGTCCTTGCGCGCCTTCACCGCCTTCATGTCGACCGCCACGGTGCCGGCGACGGTCACCCCGTAGTCGGCGGCGCGACGCGCGAGATGCGCCGCATAGGCGCTCGCCACCAGGGTCTTGGTCGGGGTGCAGCCGGTGTTGACGCAGGTGCCGCCGAACAGCTTGCGCTCGACGATGGCGACCTTCCAACCGGCCGCCGCCAGGCGGCGCGCCAAGGCCGGTCCGGCCTGCCCGGTGCCGATAATGATCGCATCATAGTCCGCCATGGCTGACCTCCGTCTCTCGGGGCATTCACACAGGCTGCATGAATAACCAAGATAGGCGCAGCGGCGATTGTCCGCCCGACAGAAATTTCACGAAACAGCGATGATGAAAAGGGGAGCGGCCTTGCCGCTCCCCTCGATCGACGAGCTGCGTGCGACGCCGGCGAG
>JBEVIH010000174.1:0-11196 GCA_040510815.1 Xanthobacteraceae bacterium
AGCTCGGGATAGTCGGCGACCCGGCCGGGCGACGACACCGCCAGCGCCCGCACCTTTTTCGCATCGAGCTGCACGGCCGCCGAGGTGAGCGTCATCGAGGCCGCCGGCAGGTGGCCGCCCAGCATGTCGGTCATGGCCTGACTCGCGCCCTTGTAGGGGATATGAGTGAGCTTGATCCCGGCGCTGCGCTGGAACAGGTCGGCCACCATGGCGGAATGGGAGGCGACCGAGGGCGACCCGTAGTTGATGGCGCCCGGATTCTTCTTCGCCAGATCGACCAGTTCGGCAAGCGACTTCGCCGGCATCTCCGGCGTCACCACCAGCACCGACGGCGGCCCGCCGAGCAGCGCTATGTGGGTGAAATCCCTGATCGGATCGACCGGCGCGTTGGGGGTGACCGCGGGGGTGATGATGAAGCCGCCGATGCCCGAGATCACCAGGTTATAGCCGTCGGGCGGCGCCTTGGCGGTGGCCTCGGCGGCGATCAGCCCGGCGCCGCCGGTCCGGTTCTCGACCACGAAATTCTGGCCGAGCGAGTCGGAGAGTTTCTGCGCCACCAGCCGGCCGAGGATGTCGGCGGTGCCGCCGGCGGTGAACGGCGCCAGCACCTTGACCGGCCGCGCCGGCCAGTCCTGCGCCGGGGCCGGCACAGATGCCGCCAAGGCGGCCGCCAGGACTGCAATCGCGCCGGCAGTCTTGCAATGCATGATCACGCCTCCACGCCACCCGTTCCCGCTTCGCCGCAACAACCCCCTAGTTCGCCATGGTTTCCTTTACGGTGGCGACGAGTTGCTTGAGGGTGAAGGGCTTGGGCAGGAAGGCCGGCCGGTCGTTCCCCGGCAGGCTCTTCTCGAACGCGTCCTCGGCATAGCCCGACACGAAAATGACCTTCACGTCCGGGATGCGCCGGCGCAGCTCCTTGAACAGGGTCGGGCCGTCCATTTCCGGCATCACCACGTCGGAGACGACGAGGTCGACCTGGCCGCCGCGCTTCTCGAGCTTCTCGAGCGCCTCGACGCCATTGCTGGCCTCGATCACCGTATAGCCGCGCGAGGCCAGCCCGCGGGCATTGAGCGCGCGCAGCCCCTCCTCGTCCTCGACCAGCAGGATGGTGCCCTCGCCGGTAAGGTCGGAGGCGGCGGTGCGCTTGACCTCGTCGGCGGCGGCAATGGCACCGGCGATCGCCGGCGCGGCGCTCTCCGGCAGGTGCGGCACCTGCGCGTCATCGGCGCCGGCGACGTAGCGCGGCAGGAAGATGCGGAAGGTCGAGCCCTTGCCGAGCTCGGTCTCCACGTAGATGAAGCCGCCGGTCTGCTTGACGAAGCCGTAGACGGTCGAGAGCCCCAGCCCGGTTCCCTTGCCGACGTCCTTGGTGGTGAAATAGGGCTGGAAGATCCGGTCGACGATCTCGGGCGCGATGCCGACGCCGGTGTCTTGCACCTCGACCAGCACGTATTCCCCGATCGGCATGCCCTTGTACTGGAAGCGCGCGCTTTCCTCGGCGTCCAGGTTGGAGGTGCGCAAGGTGAACTTACCGCCGTCCGTCATTGCATCACGGGAATTTGCGGCCAAGTTGATGATCGAGCGCTCGAATTGGGCGATGTCGATCTTCACCGGGTAGAGGTCGCGGGACGGCACCACGTTGAGCGCGATCTTCTCGCCCAGGAAGCGGCGCAGCAGCATCCCCAGATCGGACAGCGACTCGTTGAGGTCGACGACCTCCGGGCGCAAGGTCTGCCGGCGCGAGAACGCCAGCAGCTGCCGCACCAGGGCGGCGGCGCGGTTGGCGTTCTGCTTGATCTGCATGATGTCCTGGAACGACGGATCGGTCGGCTTGTGCGCATTGAGCAGGAAATCGGTCGCCATGATGATGGCGCCCAGCACATTATTGAAGTCGTGGGCGACGCCGCCAGCGAGCTTGCCGACCAGCTCCATGGTCTGCGCGGTGTCGACCTGACCCTGCAGATGGCGCTGCTCGGTGGTCTCGAGCGCGTAGACGATGGCGGCCTCCTGATCGCGCTCCTCCTCCTTGATGGCGGTGACATAGAAACGGGCGAAGCGCTCGCCGGCGCCTTCGAGCGCGGCGTCGACCGGGGCGATCTCGCCCTGCCCCTCGCCGGCCTTGCGGATCGCCGCCTCGAGCACGCCGCGGTCGCGCTCGGCGACGACGTCGAGGATCGAGCGGTCGGCGGTGCCTTCGCCCTTGAGCACCGGATGGAACACGCGGGCAAAAAGGGCATTCGACCGCTTGATCTTGCTCTGCTGGTCGACCGCGGCGATCGCCATGGGCGTGTTGTGGAAGAAGCGCGTGAATCGCACTTCGGCGGCGCGCTGCGGGTCGGTGCCGTCGTCGCGGGCGCGGTTGAGCACCAGCGTGCGCGAGGCTCCGGACACCCCGTCGGCGCCGAAGGCCACCTTGTGGAACAACCGCGCCGGCAGCGTGTGCCCGCTGCGCGTCTTGAGATCGATATCGAGCACCTCGGTCCGCACGTCGCCGGGCGCGGCGGCGAGCGTGGTCAAGAGCGCGGCGCCCTCGCCGGCCACGATGTCGTCGAGCTTGAGGCCGCCGGAGCCGACCTGGGCGAGATCGTGGTCGAGCCAGTTCGCCAGGGTGGCGTTGAGATAGACGATGTTGCCGTTGCCCTCGGCGGAGAAGAAGCCGGCCGGCGCATGGTCGAGGTAGTCGATCGCGTGCTGCAGCTCCTGGAACACGTTCTCGTGCCGCTCGAGCTCGCGGGTGACGTCGGCGAGCGACCAGACCGTGAGGCGCTGCTCGCGCTTGCCCTCGCCGAGCGGGCGCACGCGCATGCGCAGCCAACGTCCGGGCTCGCCCGCCTTGTGGCCGCCGACCCGCACCTCCTCCTGCAGCCGGCGGCCTTCGCGCGCCGCCTTGAGCAGGCGATAGACCGCCTCCGACACGCCGGGGTCGCCGATGAACACGCGCTCGACCGGGCGCACGTCGTCGGGATCGGCAGCGTCGGCGAGATCGAGATAGGCGGCATTGGCATAGAGCACCCGGCCGCGCGGGTCGGTCACCAGGGTGCCTTCGCTGGCGCCGTCGACCACCGCCTTGATCAGCGGGCTTGCGGTCTCGCGGCCCGACATACGCAGGATGCCGGCGGCGAGCGCAAACATGAGAAACACGCCGACCGTGGCCAGCACCGAAAGCAGCACCAGAATGTAGGGCTCGGCATTGGTGCGGCCGATCAGCATCAGCGCCACCGCGGCGCCGACCAGCACGACGGCGATCAGGAGCACGAGGCCGATGCTGCCGCCGTTGCGGCTTGCCCGGGTGCGGTCGACCGCGGCGCGGTCCTCGATCGATTGCTGCACGGCCATGGGTGGCAATGACCTCCCTTTGAGTCGCCGGGCGGCGCGGATTCTCACTGCCTCACACCGTGAATCGGCGCAAGGGGTCCACGCAAGGCGAATCCCATAAATCCCACGCTACGACCGGCCGGCGACCGCGCGATTGAGCCGCATCACGTAACCGATGACCTCGGCCACCGCCTGGTAGTGCTCGGGCGGGATCTCCTGGTCGATCTCGACGGTTCCGTGCAGCGCGCGCGCCAGCGGCGGATTCTCGACCACCGGGATCGAATGCTCGGTTGCGACCTCGCGGATCTTGCGCGCCAGGGCGTCGACGCCCTTGGCGACGCAGACCGGCGCGTTCATGCCGCGATCGTATCTGAGCGCGACCGCGAAATGGGTCGGGTTGGTGATCACCACCGACGCGGTCGGCAGCGCCGCCATCATGCGCTTGCTCATGCGGGTCTGGCGGATCTGCCGGATCTTGGCCTTGATCGCAGGGTCGCCCTCGGTCTGCTTGAACTCCTCCTTGAGCTCGCGCACCGACATCTTCTGCCGCTCGAACCATTGCCGGTACTGGAACAGGTAGTCGGCGGCCGCGATCAACGCCAACACCGCCACGATGGTACCGAGCATTTCGAGCGAGAGCGTCTGCGCCAGCGGCAGGATCGCGGCAGGATCGGTCACCACCAGGCCGTCGAGGCGATAGCGCTGGTGCCACAACAACAGCGTGATGATGGCACCGATGAGCGCGAGCTTGACGAGCCCCTTGGCGAAATTGACCAGCGCCTGCTTGGAGAACAGGCGCTTGAGCCCGGCGACCGGCGAAATCTTGGACAGCTTCGGCTTGAGCGCCTCCGCCGACCAGACCAGGCGATGCTGGACGAGATTGCCGGCGATCGCCGCCAGCGCCAGAACGAGGAGCGGAATGGCGACCGCCCCGATCACCTCGATGCCAAGCTTGCTCACCTGGTGGAGGAAGCCGCGGCCGTCGACCCGGATCGCATAGGAGTTGGCGATCAGGCCGCGCAAGGTGGTGGCGATCCCCTGCCCCATCGGCGCCGAGAACGCCATCAGCATCAACGAGGCGGCGGCGATCACGAACCAGGTATTGACCTCCTGGCTCTTGGCGACGTCGCCGCGCTCGAGGGCCTCGTCGAGCCGTTTCTGGGTCGGGTCTTCCGAGCGTTCGGTATCGTCGCGTTCGTCGGGCATGGTCGTTCCGGTGTCAGGAACGGGGGGCGAGCAGCAGCAGCACGTTCTCGACCGAGCCGAGGAACGTCGCCATCATGGCGCCGATCACCAGCAGCAGGATGAGAAAGCCGAGCAGGATCGACAGCGGGATGCCGACGAAGAACACCTGCATCTGCGGCATCAGGCGCGACAGAATCCCGAGCCCGAGATTGAACAGGAGGCCGAACAGCAGGAACGGCGCCGAGAGCTGGATGCCGATGCGGAACGCGGTGGCAACCGTGCGGGTGGTGAGCGCCGCGACGTCGCCGAGGAGGGGAATATCGCCCGGCTGGAACAACGTGTAGCTGTCGTTGAGCGCGGCGATGACGAGATGATGCAGGTCGGTGGCGAAGATCAACGTCACGCCGAGCACGGTGAGGAAATTGCCGACGATGACGCTCTGCTGGCCCTGGGTCGGATCGACCGCGGTGACGAAGCCGAGCCCCAGCTGCTGGGCGATCACCGAGCCCGCGATCTGCAGCGCCGAGATGATCAGGCGGGCGGTCAGGCCGAGCACGGCGCCGATCAGGATCTCCTGTGCCAGCATCACCACCACCGGGCCGAACGAGCGCAGATCGAGGTTGTAGGCGTTGCGGTGGAGCGGCAGCAGCACGGCGGTGAGCACGAGCGCGACGGTGAGCCGCACGCGCACCGGAACGCTCAGCTCGCCAAATCCCGGCAACAGCATCACCATCGTGCCGATGCGGGCGAACACCAGCATGAACGTGGCGGCGAGCGCGGGCAGGAAGGAGACGTCGATCTTCATGCGAAACGCTTTCGGTGTCGCGGGCGCCGCGCCCGGGGCACGAGCACCGTCACCCTCCGATGATCCGCGAGGCCAGCCGCGCCATGTGACCCTGCAGCGCGTCGGCCATGAACGGCAGGGCGATCAGCATGGCGACGAAGATCGCGAGGATCTTGGGCACGAAGACCAGCGTCATTTCCTGGATCTGGGTGAGCGCCTGGAACAGCGAGATGGCGACGCCGACCACGAGCCCGATCAGCATCAACGGGCTCGCCACCAGCACCAGCGTGACGATGGCGTCGCGCGCCACATCGAGGACTTCGGGACCGGTCATGGGAATGCGCCGACGGTCGTCAGATCGGCATTCTCATGATCTCTTCGTAGGCCTGGATCATCTTGTCGCGCACCGAGACCAGCGCCTCGACCGCGACCTCGGTCTCCGACACCGCCGTCACCACGTCGACGATGTTGGCCTTGCCGCCGGCCACCGCCTGGGTCTGGGCGTCCGACTTGCGGCCGGCTTCGGCGACCGTGGCGAGCGCGCCCTTGAGCAGCGTGCCGAACGACGGCCCGTTGCCCGCTTCGGCGGCCTTGCCCAGCGCGGCGGACGGATCGGCGAGCCGGGCGAGCGCGGAATAGGCGCCGGCGGCGGCGGACGGCGTGGTCATGATGTGGCTCCCCCGGATCAGGCTTTGAGGATGTCGAGGGTGCGCTGGATCATCCGGCGCGTGGCCCCGATCACGTTGATGTTGGCCTCGTAGGAGCGCTGGGCCTCGCGCATGTCGGCCATCTCGATGACCGGATTGACGTTGGGATATTTGACGTGGCCGTTGGCGTCGGCAGACGGATGGCCGGGCTCGTGCTTGAGGCGGAACTGGGAGGGGTCGGTGCGCACCGGCCCGAGCGCGACCATCCGCGCGCCGAGCGCGCGATCGATCTCGGAGCGGAAGGTCGGGATTTTCCGCCGAAACGGATCGGAGCCGGATTGCCCGGTTGAATCCGCGTTGGCGAGGTTCTCGGCGAGGACGCGCATGCGCCCGGCCTGGGCGCGCAGCCCGGAGGCCGCGATCGCGATCGATTTCAAAAAGTCCATTGCTCCCCTCCCCCGCTCCCATCCGCCGACTAGCTGCGTTTGCCGAGCGCGGTCTTGAGCAGGCCGAGCCCGCGGGTGTAGAGCGCGGTCGCCGCCTGAAAATCCATCTGGTTCGACGCCACCTTGAGCATCTCGTCCTCGAGGTTGACCGCATTCCCGCCGGGGCGCACCTCGAAGCCGCCGCGGCGGCGGTCGTGCTGGAACTGGGTGTCCGCCGTCCCGCTTGGACCGGCGAAATGGGTGCCGCTGGTGCGCGCCAATCCGAGCCCGCCCGGCTGCATGCGATCGAGCGCGGGCGGCTCGAGGTCGCGCGCCTTGAATTGCGGGGTGTCGGCGTTGGCGACGTTTTCGGCCAGCAGCCGCTGGCGCTCCTGGTGCCAGTGCATGCGGGTGCGCAGCATGGAGAACAGCGGGATTTGTGAGATCGGCATGGCGGGGCCAGGGGTCAGAGGACAGATGTCGGAGGACACAGCAGAGGACAGAAGTCCTGGCCATCTGACATCTGTCATCCGGCCTGCGACCTCCGCCACCCGGCAGAGTTTGCCGACCTTATGGTTAATGGCCAGTTAAGGGCCCCAAATGGTTGCCCGCCATTAATCCGCCGTTTACCAAGAGAATGCTTTTGGCAGGTGGATGGAGGGGGCGAACGACCCATCTTTCTTAAGAATTTGTTAGTATTCGCGGCGGCAAGTATTACCGCCGGCGTTAACCATTCGGGGGATTCCGATAGACACGCCATCCCCTGGGGCGCAGGGAGGAGCGATGTTCGAAAGCCTTGATGTATCCACCCCGGTCCGTGTCCTGGGCGCCATCATCATTCTGGTGGCGCTGCTGGGCGCGTTCTTCTGGGTGGTGCGTTGGTTCGGCGCCGACCGGCTGGGCACCTCCACCGCACGCGGCCGTCAGCCGCGGCTGGCGGTGATCGATGCCGCCACCGTCGATGGACGCCGCCGCCTGGTCCTGATCCGCCGCGACAATGTCGAGCATCTCTTGATGATCGGCGGGCCGAGCGACGTGGTGATCGAGCCGAACATCGTGCGCGCCGCCGGCGCGCCGCGCGAAGCGGCGCCGGCGCGGCCGCCGACCGCGGCCGATGCGCTGTCGCGCGCGGTGCCGCTCGGCGAAGGCACCAATTGGCCGCTGCAGCCCGAGCCCGCCCCGCGTGAAGCGCCAGCACGGGAAGCCGCGTCGCGCGAGGCGATGCTGCGCGACCCGCCGCCCATGATGCGTGAGCCGCCGCCGATGCAGCGCGAACCGCGCGAGATCGCGCCGCGCCAGCAACGGGCCGTCGCGCCGCCGCCCGTGCCCGAAGACGAGACCATGGAGTGGTCGGCCGAACCTGAACCGCCGCCGCCACCTCCGCCGCCGCGCGAGCGCAGGGCTCGCGCCCCCGACCCGCTCGCGGGACTGGCGGAGGAGCTTGCGCGCGCGCCCGCGCCGCCCGATGCGGGCAGCGACGCGCGCGAGGCCCGCCCGCCGCGCCGCGAGATGCGGGCGACGCGCCCGCAACCTGCGCCCGCCCCCGCGCCCGCTGCCGAGCAGCAATTCGCCTCGGCCGCCGACCAGAACCTCGCCGAGATGGCGCAGCGGTTGGAGGCGGCACTGCGCCGCCCAGCCACCGAGCCGGCCGCGCGGTCCCCGGATCAAGCACGGGGAGCGTCTGAGCCGGCGGCCGCCGAGGACGACTATGCGCCGGCACCGCCCGCGCGCGGCCCCGCGCCCGCCGCCGCGCGTCCGGCCCGCGCCGACGCCAAGCCGGCGGCCGGCAAGTCGCTTTACGACAGCCTCGAACAGGAGATGGCGAGTTTGTTGGGCCGTCCCGACAAGAAACCTTGAGACGACCGGCAATCGCCCACCGCGTTCGCCTTGCGGCGGTGGTGGGCGGTGTAGCGCTCCTCTTCGCAACGACGGCGATCGCCGTCGCCCAGGACATCAGCATCAATTTCGGTCACGGCGGCAGCCTGACGGAACGGGTCATTCAACTGATCGCGTTCCTCACCGTGCTGTCGCTCGCGCCTTCGATCCTGATCATGATGACCTCGTTCACCCGCATCGTCGTGGTGCTGTCGCTCCTGCGCACCGCGCTCGGCACCGCCACCGCGCCGCCGAACGCGGTGATCGTCGCGCTCGCGCTGTTCCTCACCGCCTTCGTGATGGGGCCGGCGCTGCAGCGCTCCTACGACGTCGGCATCCGCCCGCTGATGAACAACGAGATCAGCGTCGAGCAGGCGTTCGAGCGCTCGTCCGAGCCGCTCAAGGTGTTCATGCAGAAGAACGTGCGCGAGAAGGATCTGCAGCTGTTCAGCGACCTCTCGCGCGAGCCGCGCCCGGCCTCGCCCGAGGAGCTCTCGCTGCGCATCCTGGTGCCGGCGTTCATGATCTCCGAGCTCAAGCGCGCCTTCGAGATCGGCTTTCTCTTGTTCCTGCCGTTCCTGATCATCGACCTGGTGGTGGCCTCGGTGCTGATGTCGATGGGCATGATGATGCTGCCGCCGGTGGTGGTATCGCTGCCGTTCAAGCTCATTTTCTTCGTGCTGGTCGACGGCTGGAGCCTGGTGGCGGGGAGCCTGATCCAGAGCTACGGGACGTAGGGTATAGGTTGGGTTAGCGCGCGGCCCGGGACCTCGCGAGTTCTTGCTGAGCTCTCCGACCGCGCGTAACCCAACGTGATGGACCGAACCCGCCTCGATCTCTGACTAGTTCTTCTTGAGGAATGCAGACAGATCGCAAGTGAGTAGATCGCCAATTTTGGCAAGCTCGATATCCGCGGGTGGATACTCGGCCAGTGCGTTAGAATCGAACGCATAGCGACCCTGTTTGGGAAACACGGTCGTAACGCGTTGGCCCCAGATTTCCTTCACTGCAGACAGGATGCGCAATTTGTCGTCGATCAGCACATAGTGATCGGCAGGGTAGAGACGCCCAACGTCTTCAAGCTCCTCCTCCTTGTGGATGTAGATGAGGATGCGGTTGTCGAACGCGTGCCAGAGTCCGGATCGTTCCACCTTGCGCGGTTGAAACACGGCATCGCCGTCGGAGAGAATGACGGGGTTGCCCCACTGCTGCACGTGCTTCACCGCATCCAGAGCACCGGGATAAAGTCGGTCGGCGAACGGATAATCGACCAACCAGCTCGACATCCGCAGCACCTCCGGGCGATGCATCGCCTCGATCCGGTAACGCTCCAAGGCACCCAGGTAGTCGACGTATCCGAGTTCGTTCCTCAGGTCTTCAAGAATTTCCCAGTACCTGTCGCGAGTGGCGACCCCGTACGTCTGCTCCAGGTGCTCCCTCAGATGGGCCTGCACTCGATCGTTATCGATGAGCGTGTTGTCGACGTCGAACAGGAAGACAACATCGGGCGTATCGGTCATCGCATTCCACCCTATTTTTGACCGTTAGTTTCCCACAAGCAAATTGGGGAGTGCTGGGATAACCCTTCAGCTCTTCTTGCCCTTGCCGAGCAGTTCCTTCGCGATCTCCGTCACACGCTCCGGTTCGAACCCGAATTTTCGTTGCAGCTCCTTCAGCGGGGCCGATGCGCCGAATGTCTTCATGCCGATGACGCGGCCGGTCCTGCCGACGTAGCGTTCCCAGCCGAGGGTCGAGGCCTGCTCCACTGCGACGCGCGCCGTCACGTCGGGCGGCAGCACGCTGTCCTGGTACGCTTGGGTCTGGTGTTCGAAAATATCCCAGGACGGCATCGAGACCACGCGCGAGCGGATGCCCTGGGCGAGCAATTCCTCGTGGGCGTTGACGCAGAGACCGACCTCGCTGCCCGACGCGATGAGGATCACTTCAGGCTTGCCGCCCGGGGCGTCACCGAGCACATAGGCGCCGCGCGCTATCCCGGACGCTGGCGCGTACTTGCTGCGGTCCAAGGTCGGCAGCGGTTGACGCGACAGCGCCAGCACGGCCGGCTCGTGGCGCAGCTGCATGATATAGCGATAGGCCTCGACGACCTCATTGGCATCGCCGGGCCGCAGCACCACCAGGCCGGGTACGGCGCGGAAGGAAGCAAGCTGTTCCACCGGTTGGTGCGTCGGGCCGTCCTCGCCGTCGCCCATGGCATCGTGGGTGAACACAAAGATGGTGGGCAGCTCCATCAGGGCCGACAGCCGAATGGCGGGCCGCGCATAGTCACTGAAGATGAAGAAAGTGGCGCCGAAGGCCCGCAATTTTGACAACGAGAGCCCATTGACTGCCGCCGCCATCGCATGTTCGCGGATGCCGAAATGCAGATTCCTGCCGCCCGGAGTTCCAGGCTCGAAGTCTCCGGCCCCCTCGAACGTCAAAGTGGTCTTGTTGGATGTGCCGAGATCCGCCGATCCGCCCAGCAGCCACGGGATGTTTTGTGCCAGCACGTTGAGCACTTTGCCCGAGGCATCCCGTCCCGCCATACCTTTGGGATCGGCCGGAAAGACGGGAAGCCCGGAATCCCATCCGGCCGGCAGCTCACGCCGCTGCATCAGGTCGATCTCGGTCGCGAGCTCCGGATATTTCGACCGGTAAGCCGTGAACAGCTCAGTCCAACGGCCGTGGGCTTGCGCGCCGCGCGCGCCAAGCCCGGCGGCGAAGTGTTCGCGCACGGCGTCGGGAACCAGGAATTTCGCGTCCTCGGGCCATCCGTAGTCGCGCTTGGTGAGGCGAACCTCCTCCTCGCCCAGCGGCTCGCCGTGAGCCGCGGCGGTATCCTGCTTATGCGGCGAGCCGTAGCCGATGTGGCTGTCCAGAATGATGAAGGTCGGGCGCCCCTTGGTCTTGCGAAAGATGTCCAAGGCCTGCTCGATCCGGTCGATGTCATTGGCGTCGCCCA
>JBEVIH010000175.1:0-9742 GCA_040510815.1 Xanthobacteraceae bacterium
TCGCGCGCGACCGCGATCGCCGCGGTGGCGTTGAGGGCGTTGTGGCGCCCCGGCATCGGCAACGTGAGCCCGTTGATCTCGTGCATGGTCTCGCCGGCGCGGTCGCGGAAGACGATCGAGAAGCGCGACTTGCCGCCGGCATGGTCGAGGTCGGCAAGCCGCACGTCGGCCTGCAGGTTCTCGCCGTAGGTGATCAGCCGGCGGTCGGTGATCTGCCCGACCAGCTGCTGCACCACCGGATGGTCGGTGCACATCACCGCGAAGCCGTAGAACGGCACGTTCTCGACGAAGGCGCGGAACGCCTCCTGCACCGCCTCGAAGGTCTTGAAATGGTCGAGGTGCTCCGGGTCCACGTTGGTGACGATGGCGACGTCGGCCGGCAGCTTGAGGAAGGTGCCGTCGGACTCGTCGGCCTCGACCACCATCCAGTCGCCGGCGCCGAGCCGCGCGTTGGTGCCGTAGGCCTCGATGATGCCGCCGTTGATGACGGTCGGATCGAAGTTGCCGGCGTCGAGCAGCGCCGCGACCAGCGAGGTGGTGGTGGTCTTGCCGTGGGTGCCGGCGATGGCGACGCAGCTCTTGAGCCGCATCAGCTCGGCCAGCATCTCGGCACGGCGCACGACCGGCAGGCGCTTGGCGCGCGCGGCGGTCAGCTCGGGATTGTCGCGCTTGATCGCGGTCGACACCACCACCACCGCGGCGTCGCCGAGATGGCCGGCGGCGTGGCCGACCGCAATCTTGGCGCCCTTGTCGCGCAGCCGCTTGACGTTGGCGCTGTCGGAGGCGTCGGAGCCCTGCACCGTATAGCCGAGGTTCATCAGCACCTCGGCGATGCCGCTCATGCCGATGCCGCCGATGCCGACGAAATGCACCGGACCGATGTCGCGCGGCAGTTTCATCGTGAGGTTCCCATTGTCTTGAGGACGAGATCCGCGAGCCGCTCGGCGGCGTCGACCGCGCCCTGGCCGCGGGCCGCGGCGGCCATTGCTACGAGCTTTTGCGGCGCGCTGGCAAGCGCGTCGATCTCGGCCGCCAGCCGGTCGGGCGTGAACTCCTCCTGCGGTAGCCGGATCGCCCCGCCGGCCTGTGCGAGCACGCCGGCATTGGCGGCCTGGTCCTGATCGAGCGCGTGCGGCAGCGGCACCAGGATGGCGGGCCGGCCGATCGCCGCCAGCTCGGCCACCGTCGAGGCGCCTGAACGGGAAACGACGAGATGGCTGGCCGCGATCCGCGCCGGCAGGTCGGTGAAGAACGACGCGACCTCGGCCGTCACCTTCGCCCGCGCATAGGTCTCCGTCACGCGCGCCAAGTCCTCCTCGCGCGCCTGCTGCACGATCGCGAGGCGTCCGCGTAGAGGCGCCGCCAGCCGCTCGATGGCGGGAGGCACGATATCCGACATGATGCGCGCGCCCTGGCTGCCCCCGAACACGGTGAGGCGCAGCGGACCCGTGGAGTCGGGCGGCGCGTAGGTCGTGGCCGCCGCCGCGATCACCGCCGGCCGCACCGGATTGCCGGTGCGCGTCGCCTTGGCGGCGAGCTTCGGCTCGCGATCGAGCACGCCGGCGAAGCTCAACGCGATTGCGCGCACGCGCGGCGCCAACAGCCGATTGGCGCGTCCCATCACGGCGTTCTGCTCGTGAATGAGCGTGGGGATGCCGCGCAGCGCCGCGGCCAGCACCGGCGGCACGGTCGGATAGCCGCCGAACCCGACCACGGCGGCCGGCCGGATGCGGCCGAGCAGGCGCCAGGCCTGCAGCGCGCCGACTCCGAGCAGCGCCGCGGTGCGCGCGAGCGAGATCGGATTGCGCGCACGCACCGTTGCGCTCGCGATCACGTGGATGTCGCGGGCCGGAAACCGGCTGCCGTAGCGCTCGGCGCGCTCGTCGGTCGCGAGGTCGACGGTGACGCCGCGGACGGCCAGCGCATGGGCAAGCGCCTCGGCCGGGAACAGGTGCCCGCCGGTGCCGCCGGCGGCCAGCAGCACGAGCGGCGCACCGCCCTGCCCCGTCAAGCGGGGCTCCCGGCGGGCGCGAGCGCGCCGTGGCTGCCCAGGAGCTCGGCGCGCGGGCGATCGCGGGTCAAGGCGAGCAGCATGCCCATGCCGTAGGCGAGCGAGATCATCGAGGAGCCACCGTAGGAAATGAACGGCAGCGTCATGCCCTTGGCCGGCATCAGATGCAAGTTCACCGCCATGTTGATGGCCGATTGCAGCCCGAACAGGACGGCAAGCCCGGCAATGGCGAAGCGCGCGAACGGGTCCTCCTTGCGCACCGCATGGCGCAAGGCGCGCAGCACGATGAAAGCGAACAACGCCACCAGCAGCAGGCACAGCACGATGCCGAATTCCTCGGCGGCGACCGCGAACACGAAATCGGTGTGGCTTTCCGGCAGGATGCGTTTCACCGTGCCCTCGCCGGGGCCGCGCCCGAACCAGCCGCCGCGCTGGAAGGATTCGAGCGCCTGATCGATGTTGAAGGTGTCGCCCGAGGTCGGATCGAGAAAGCGCTGGATGCGCCGCGCCACGTGCGGCACCGTGAAATAGGCGCCGGTGAGCCCGACGGCGGCAGCGCCGGCGAGCCCGATCACCCAAATGAGCCGCATGCCGGCGAGAAAGAACAGCGCGCCCCAGACGCCGGCGATCAGCATGGTCTGGCCGAAATCGGGCTGCAGCACCAGGCCGCCGACCGCCAGCGCCAGCAGCCCGAGCGCGAGCGTGTTGGCCGGCATTTCCGGCCGCCGCGCGCTCTCGCCGAACAGCCAGGCGACCAGGATCACGAAGGCCGGCTTGAGGAACTCGGACGGCTGCAGGTTGACGCCGAGGATGACGATCCAGCGCCGGGCGCCCTTGACCTCGGCGCCGAATGCGAGCGTGGCCGCCACCAGGATGAGGCTGAGCACGAAGACCACGAGCGCGATCCGCCGGATGTAGCGGAACGGCAGGAACGAGGTCGCCAGCATCACGATGAGCGCGGGGATCAGATAGAGCACGTGACGGCCGACGAAATAGAACGGCTCGAGCCCGAGCCGCGAGGCGACCGGCGGGCTCGCCGCCAGCGAGAGCACGATGCCGGCGAGCATGAGCGCCAGCAGCGCCGCCAGCAGCAGCCGGTCGACGGTCCACCACCAGGCGGCAAAGGGCGTGCGTTCGACGCGCGAGACCATGAAACTCCCCCGGGGCGGGCGCGCACCCGCACCTATTCCTGCATCGTCCTTGGTTTCCAGGGGATTAAGATGGGCCAGGCCGGCTGGGAGGCAGGCGCAAGACACTCGATCAAGGCCGCGGCTCAGCGCGGTTTTATCAAACAAAACCCGCACGGCCAGGGCCGGCGGGCGCAGTAATACCTATCCCATTTCGCCGCTATACAGCATTAGTGGATGGATGTCAAGGGCTGTCTGTATCCCGTAGCCCGCACCGGGGCGAATCCGCGCCACGCCTCCGGGAGCCAAAGAGGTGGACGGAGGAGTTCGACGCCGCCCCATTCCAGCTATTAGGCCGGTGCACAAAATCCATGCTCGCAATCCTACTCCCCTGCCGATGTTTGCTTTGAGGGATTCCGGACAGGATGTGGAAAAGCGGCCGGAACTCCATGGGGAAGAAGCGAGGCAGCGAGAAACCGCCGCTCCGGCCTTAGTCGTTGTCAGCAACGGCTAGACGTACAAGGATATTCGTGACAAAGGCAGGCGCAGCCCGCCGGTGAAGACCGTTTAGAGGCCGAAGCAGGCTTTTATTACCGATAGTTGCCCGAGCGCGAAGCCGACCACTATCGCCAATATGACGGGCTGCCACCTTCGTAGAAAAATCACCCTCCGCTTCGATACTCCAAGGACTCACGGAAAGCCCGGCTAGGCAAGTCTCGTTTCACTAGTGTCCCCAGCGAACCTTCTGCAGCTGCGGCTCTAGCCAATCGACCAGCACCTCCACCTGTCGAATAGCTTCAAAGAGCGCTTCCCGTGACACAACGAGCTTAGATCCCAGCCACGTCAGAGCGCGTATTTCGTCCTCATCGGCGTTCTTCTCATGCCCGGGCACAAAAATGGGATTTCGAAATTTTTTGCGCAGGTCTTTCGGATGGTCCGCAGACATCGAAGTAATCCGGCCGCCGTGCTGGCTCGTATTCCGTGCCAAGGCAATCTGCTCGATGAACTCAGCGTCGGCAGGGCATTGGCTCCAATCGATGCCGCAGGCCTTGGCGAAGCATTCGCGGTAGCCGTGCCAATAGCCCTTCTTGAATTCAGCTTTGAGGCGCTTGCCGCACTGAATTCCAAGGAGCTCATCCCACTGGATGAAGTAGACCTTCAGCGACTCCGACAGCATCGAGATCGCGGTGCGTCCGATCACTTCGATGGAGGTCTCAGCCTCCGACCACTCTTCCAAAAATGGAGGCTCACCATCACTGTCCTCGCCGTAGTACGGCGGCTCGTATGGCGCGTCTCCAGCCTCAATGAGTCTTTGCGTCTCCCGGAAGCCCTTCACCGCCGCGTCGTAGAACCTGCGGACGAAAGCCGTTCTCTTCTTGAGGAAAAAATCGACGTTCACAAACGCCTCCTATACGGACAAAAGCGAACGGGACCGGTTTCCCAGTCCCGCCGCCATCTGTTATTGCGCGAACAGCCGCAGCAGAAGAAGCGTAAGAAGCACCAGCGCAGCGGCGTCCACGTGTACGTAGACAAACATGGGACCTACTCCCGCGTTTGCCCGTGACCACGAGCGGTTAACCCGTGATGTGCACACCTGTTTGACGCTTTCGGCTCCGCAGGAGCGACCCGGGAGCTCTGTCTGCATCACAGTGGCTGGTGCGAAGTGCGCGGTGCTAAGTGCCGGTGCGGTGACCCGAAGGTCTGTGCTGTGGCGATGTGCGATGCGCTTGTGCTGGGTGCCGGGACGACAGACGAGCTACGAAATATGCGCTCAACCGCCAAAGTCAAGGGCTCAACATTTGCCCTTCGATCGCATCTCAAGCTGTTGGTTTCTCGGGCGCAGCGGCGACCGACACGAGCCCCGGCAGCGCCAGCACCAGCTCCCGGAACGCGTCGCCGCGCACCTCGAAATTGCGGTACTGGTCGAACGAGGCGCAGGCCGGCGACAGCAGCACGACCGGCTCGGCCACGTCCGCCGCCGCCGCGTCGCGGGCGGCGAGTGCGACCGCCCGATCGAGCGTGCCGGCGACCACATGCGGCACCTGCCCTTCGAGCTCGGCGGCGAACGGCGCCGCCGCCTCGCCGATCAGATAGGCCTTGCGGATGCGCGGGAAGAAGCCCGCCAGCGAGGAAAGTCCGCCGGTCTTCGGCTTGCCGCCCGCGATCCAGAAAATGTCGGTGAAGCAGGCCAGCGCCTGGGCGGCGGAGTCGGCGTTGGTGGCCTTGGAATCGTTGACGTAGAGCACGCGGCCCTGGCGGCCGACCTGCTCCATCCGGTGGGCGAGGCCGGGAAACGACGCCAGCCCCTGCTGGAGCGCCGGCGTCGACAGGCCGAGCGCCAGCGCAGCGCCGGCGGCGCAGGCGGCGTTCTGCGCATTGTGCACGCCGCGCAGCGAGCCGATCCCGCCAAGCAGCGCGAGCGACTGGGCGATGCCGCCGGCGGCCTGCATGATCTGCCCGGCCTCGACATAGAGGCCGTCGGCAAGCGGCCGGCGCACCGAGACGCGCACGACGTTCTTGCCGGCGCGCTCGATGCGGTCGGCCGCGGCCTGGCACCAATTGTCGTCCACGCCGACGACGGCGGTGCCGTCCGCCTGCACGCCGGCGACCAGCCGCTCCTTGACCGCCGCGTAATGGGCAAGCGTGCCGTGACGGTCGAGGTGATCCTCGCTGACATTGATGAGGATGCCGACCGAGGGGTCGAGCGTCGGCGCCAGGTCGATCTGATAGGACGACGCTTCGATCACGTGCACGCGGCCCATGCGCGGCGGCTCGAGCGAGAGGATCGCGGTGCCGATATTGCCGCCGACCTGGACGTCGTGTCCGGCGGCGCGGAAGAGATGCGCGATGAGCGCGGTGGTGGTCGATTTTCCGTTGGTGCCGGTGACGGCGACGAACGGCGCCTGGGGCGCGTGGCCGCGGCGCTCGCGGCAGAACAGCTCGATGTCGCCGATCACCTCGACCGCCGAGGCGCGCGCCAGCCCCACCGACCAGTGCGGCGCCGGATGGGTCAGCGGCACCCCGGGGGCGAGCACCAGCGCGGCGATCCGCGACCAGTCGATATGCCGCAGATCGGCGGTGGGAATGCCGGCGCTGGTCGCCTTCGCCACGGTCTCGGCGCTGTCGTCCCAGCCGACCACGTCGGCACCGCCGGCCAACAACGCGCTCGCGCTCGCGAGCCCCGACCCGCCGAGGCCGAACACCGCGACCTTGCTGCCGGCGAAACTGGTGACCGGGGTCATGATGCGCCGCGCCGACTGAGCGTGCCCAACACCAAATCTACCGGAGCTTCAGCGTCGACAGCCCCGCCAGCGCCAGCACCACCGAGATGATCCAGAAGCGGATCACGATCTGCGGCTCGGTCCAGCCGAGCTGCTCGAAATGATGGTGGATCGGCGCCATCCTGAACACGCGCTTGCCGGTGAGCTTGTACGACAGCACCTGCACGATCACCGACACCGCCTCGAGCACGAACAGCCCGCCGACCACGGCGAGCACGATCTCGTGCTTGGTGGCGACCGCGATGGTGCCGATCATGCCGCCGAGCGCGAGCGAGCCGGTGTCGCCCATGAAGATCGAGGCCGGCGGCGCGTTGAACCAGAGGAAGCCCAGCCCCGCCCCGATCACCGCCCCGCACACCACCGCCAGCTCACCGGTGCCGGCGACGTAGTGGATGTTGAGGTATTCGGCGAAGAACGAGTTGCCGGCGAGATAGGCGACGAAGCCGAAGCTGAGCGACGCGATGATCACCGGCACGATGGCGAGGCCGTCGAGCCCGTCGGTGAGGTTCACCGCGTTGCCGGCGCCGACGATGATGAAGGCGCCGAACGCGACGAAGAACCAGCCGAGCGGCAGCACCAGCTCCTTGAAGAACGGGAAGGCGAGCGAGCTCGCGAACGGCTGGCGCCCGAGCAAGGAGATGAAATAGCACGCCGCCCCCGCGATCAGCACCTCGATCACGATCCGGACCTTGCCGGACACGCCGGCGTGGGTCTGCTTGGTCACCTTGAGGTAGTCGTCGTAGAAGCCGATCGCCCCGAAGGTGAGCATGACCCCGAGCACGATCCAGACGTAGCGGTTGGCCGGATTGACCCACAGCACGGTCGACATGACGACCCCGAACAGGATCATCAACCCGCCCATGGTGGGCGTGCCCTTCTTGGTGACGAGATGCGATTGCGGCCCGTCGCTGCGGATCGGCTGGCCCTTGCCCTGGCGGAGCCGCAGATGGTCGATGATCCAGGGCCCGAACAGGAACACGAACACGAGCGCGGTGATCATCGCCCCGCCGGTGCGGAACGTGATGTAGCGCAGCACGTTGAGCGGGCCGATGGTGTCCGAGAATGCGGAGAGCCAGTAGAGCATGGGTGGTCAGCCGTTCATGGTTGAAATCCGGGCGGGCACCACGACGGGCGCGGCCGCGGCGCGGCGGGGATGGCGGCTTTCGAGCGCCTTGACGATGGGCCCCATCCGGGAGCCGAGCGATCCTTTGACCATCATGGCGTCGCCCGGCTGGAGGGCGGCAAGCACCTGCGGTTCGAGCGCGGCCGAGGTCTCGGCATAGCCGCCCCGGCGCTCGGAGGGAAGGGCGTCCCACAGGCTGTGCATCAGCGGGCCGCAGCAGAAGACGAGATCGATGTCGTGGGCGACCACCGGCTCGGCCAGTCCGCGATGCAGGTCGGCGCCGCCGGCGCCCAGCTCCAGCATGTCGCCGAGCACCGCCAGGCGCCGGCCGCGCGGTCCCACCTCCGATTGCCCGAGCAAAGCGAGCGCCGCCCGCATCGAGGCCGGATTGGCGTTGTAGCTCTCGTCGATCAGCAGCGCCGCGCCGCCCGGCAGGTCGAGGGTGACGCGGGCGCCGCGCCCCGCCGCCGGCTGCAGCTCGGCGAGCGCCAGCGCGGCGAGCGCGAGATCGGCGCCGACGAGCGCCGCCGCCGCCAGCACCGCCAGCGAATTGAGCACCACGTGCCGGCCGGGGGCGCCGAGCTTGTAGGTGACCTCGGTGCCCAGGATGCGGGCCTGCACGGTCGAGCGGTCGGCCTGCAGCGAGCACTTGATGAGCCTGGCATCGGCCTTGGCGTGCTCGCCGAACGACACGATGCGCCCGACCCCGGCGTCCTTGGCGCGATCCGCCAGCCGCGCATATTGCGGATTGTCGCGGTTGATGACGGCGCCGCCGCCCGGCTCGAGGCCGAGGAAGATCTCGGCCTTGGCGTCGGCGATGGCGTCGAGCGAGCCGAAGAATTCGAGGTGCACCGGTTCGATCGTGGTGACGATCGCCACGTGCGGCCGCACCAGGCGGGTGAGCGGCTCGATCTCGCCGGCGTGGTTCATGCCGAGCTCGAACACCGCATAGCGCGCGCTCGCAGGAGTGCGCGCCAGCGACAACGGCACGCCCCAATGGTTGTTGTAGGAGGCGACCGAGGCGTGGGTCTCGCCGTCGCGCGACAGCGTCAACCGCAGCGCCTCCTTGGTGCCGGTCTTGCCGACCGAGCCGGTGATGCCGACGATCTTCGCCGGCGAGCGCGCCCGCGCCGCGCGCGCGAGATCGCGCAATCCATCGAGCACGTCGGGGACGATCAGTAGCGGCGCATCTGCGGGAAAGCGGTCGCGCTGGTCGGCGGCGATGACCGCCAGCGCGGCACCGGCCTTGAGCGCCGCCGGCACGAAATCGTGGCCGTCGCGGTTGTCGCCCTTGATGGCGAAGAATGCCTCGCCGGGCGCGATGGAGCGGGTGTCGATCGACAGGCCGGGAATGGAGCCGGGCAGCGCGCCGGTGCGCGTGGCGCGCATCGCCTGCGCCATCGCCTCGACGGTCCACAGCGGCCGATCTCTCATGCCACCTTCCCTTCGAGCGCGGCGGCGACCGCCTCGTGGTCGCTGAACGGCAGCACCTGTTTGCCGACGATTTGGCCGGTTTCATGGCCCTTGCCGGCGATCAGCAGCACGTCGCCGCGGCGCAACTCCCCGATCGACGCGCCGATCGCCTGGCGGCGGTCGCCGATCTCGATGGCGCCGGGCGAGGCCCGCAGGATGGCGGCGCGGATCGCCGCCGGATTCTCGCTGCGCGGGTTGTCGTCAGTAACGATCACTGTGTCCGCGCCATCGACTGCGATCTTGCCCATCAACGGGCGTTTGCCCTTGTCGCGGTCGCCACCGCAGCCGAACACAACGACGACGCGGCCGGTGGTGAACGGACGCACGGAGGCAAGCACGTTCTCCAGTGCTTCGGGCTTGTGGGCGTAGTCGACATAAACAGGCGCGCCGCCCGGCGTCGTACCGACGAGGTCGAGCCGGCCGGGTGCGCCCTTGAGATGTTCGAGCGCGGCAAGCGCCTTGGCAACGGGAGTGCCGGTCGCGGCGGCAAGCCCGGCGGCGACCAGCGCGTTGTAGATCTGGAAATCGCCGGCGAGCGGCAGGTCGACCTCATGCAGTTCGCCGTTGGCAACGATCTCTGCGCGCTGGCGGAAGCGCTCGTGCTCGACGCGCTTCAGCGTCAGGAAATCGCCGTGACGCCCGACGGTCAGCACCTTGAGGCCGGCGGCGGCGGCGGCATCGATCGTCGGCTTCGACCAGGGATCGTCGGCGAAGATCACGGCCGGCG
>JBEVIH010000176.1:0-18982 GCA_040510815.1 Xanthobacteraceae bacterium
GCGACGGCTGCACGGCGTCGATGGCGTCGACCACCGGCTGAACAAGCTTGTCGAGCGGCGCGAAAATCGGGTCTGGGTTGAGTACCCCGTCGACCTTGGCGAACAGATCCGCAAAAGCCTTCGTCAGCGGCGACAGGATCTGTCCGAAATCAAGTTGATGCAGCGCGTCCTCGACTGGCCGAATGGCCTCGAGCAGAAGGCGGTTGAGCTTTTCGGGGCCGAATTCGTTCAGCGCCCTCAGCAGGTCGTCGACCGGCTTGTCTAGCTGCGCGACGACGGAGGACGGGTCGACCGCCCGCAGATTGACGGTCGCTCCGGACAGCGAGACGGTCACGCTCTGCAGCTGCGGCGTGGGATCGACCTTCGCGAGCGCGTCCCCGAGCGGCGGATTGACGGCGCCCGCCACGTCGAGGCCGCGCAGGAGCTGCGCACCGGCATGCAGGCCGGACAGTGCGGGGCCCGGAATGACCGAAAAATCGACCGCTGCCAGCTTGTCGCGAAGCTGGTGCAAATCGTCAACGATTAGCGAAGCCGGCTCCTTGAGATCGAAGGAGTCGAGCATCGCCTTGATCGTGTCGATGTCCTTGCTGACCGTATCGAGGATCGGCTTGAGCTGCTGGGTGAGATCGTTGACGCGGGATGTGAGCGCGGTGAGCGTGTCCTTCACGCCAGTGAGCTGCGTGTCGATCTGCTGCAGAACGGATTTGACCTCGTTCCACACCGCCCCGACCGCGGCCTGGACGTCGGCGAGCGGAACCTCCTTGATCTTGGACTCGATCGTGTCGAAGAACTCGTGAATGGGCTTGCGGACCAGGTCGGGGTCGATGACGCCAATCGCGTCCGCGACCTGCAGCAGCGCCTTCTCGACATCGCCAGCGAGCGCCCGGAACGGGAGTGACTCGATCGCCAACATCATGCGGTGGTGGAAGCGCAGCAGCAGGTTGCGCAGCTCGCCGAGCGGGCTTTGCTCGAGAAATTGCCGGAACGAGCCGGTGAGCCCGTTGACGACCACTCGCAGCTCCTCCGGTGTCGGCGCCCAGCTCTCCAGGCTCGTGGCAAGCGCCTCGATGTGGCTGCGGATGCCGTCCATGATCTTGGCGATACGGAACTCGGGCGGACGGGCGATGATCGCGATGACGTCCTTGAGCTGATCGAGCGCGCGGAAATCGAGGCTGTTGAGATTGGCCACCGATAGCGAGATGACGCGGTCGCGCTTCGCCCGCAGCTCGATGAGCAACTGCAGCTCGGCGTGGAGGCTCGCCTCCAGCCCGGACCAATCGATATTCGCAGCCGCGAGATGCGCATTGGCGTCGGCCCAGAATTGCACGCGGCCCGCAAATGCGCCACGCCACGCCGTGAGCTCGGGTCCTTGCGGCAGGACATGGGCGAGAGGATCCAATACGGCCCGCAATGCGGCGTAGGGCTTCTCCAGCAGGTCGGCCGGCACGCCGACGAAAAGCTGGCCGAGAAAGTCGGCGAGCGCCTGCGCGTCCGGGGGCGCATGCCCCCAGGATTGCAGCGAGCGAAACAGGTCGAAGAAACGCTCCAGCTGGTCGAGCACCGACTTGCTGTCGTCGCCCGGCTTGAGCAGACCCTGCACGAGCTCGAGGGCCTTCCCCGCGCCTTGCTCGAGGCTGGCATCCAGGTTGCCGCTGAGCAGCAGATCCTTCGCGGGGCCGAAGACCTCGAGCATCTGGTCGACGTCGCGCGTCAGCGCCGAGATGTTCACGAATCCGGCGTCGGGAAGATCCTTTGCGAGCGACTGCATCGGTCCGAGCACCGAACCGAGATCGGGCAGATCGGCGGCCTGCGTTTCGAGCGCCTTGAAGTTGGCGAGCAGCCCGGAAAACGGGTCGCCGGCGGCCGCGCCGCCGTGAATCGCATCGAGCTTGCCTTTCGCAGTGTTGACCAGGATTTCGAGCTGCTGCGGGATCGCCTGCAGATCGGCGAGGCCGCCGGCGTCGAGTTGCAGCGTTGCCGAAATGCTGGGCATGCGTCAGGTCACCGAAGCCGTAGTTGCGAACGGGTCGTAGAAGATCGCCGCCGACTCGACGCGCAGGTCGAGGACGCTGCGCGAGAATAGTTGCAGGGTCTGGTCGATCTTCGCCGCGCCGGGCTGGCGGGCATAGAACGACAGCAGGCCCGCCGGCAGGGCGAATCCGTCGAGGACAAATTCCATCGGCCAAAACGCGGCCTGCTTGGGGGAGGGCGCGGCGGCGCCCGCCAGTAGGTCCGCGACTACCGATGCGCCGTCGCTGTCCACGCGAACGATCGGTGCGCGCGACAGCGGCACGGACGTACGGTCGTGAAACAGCTGCACCAGCAGCGAGGACGAGCTGGTCAGCACCGAGTCGGGCGCGCCCCAGGTCGCGCCCTTGTCAAGGCTGATCAGGCACGCGCCCTGGTCGCCGGCGGCAAACCATAACACCTCGCCCTTCGTGACCCGCGCCGCTACCCACAGCGCAGTGGAGGCATTGCGGAATGGCGTGGGCTGGCAGGCGAAATCCTGCCAGCCGCGTGTTCCGGCGATCTTCATTGCCACCGGCTTGCCGATGATGGCGCCCGGCCTGCCGGCGACGTCCTCGCGCAGTTCGACCGCGACCTCGGCGGCGCCGGGCGCCGCGAGATACAGCCTTACATTGACTAGCGGAAAGTCCGATCCATCGAACCGCGCGCTTTGCGCAACCATGTTCGCCTGCGTGACCCGCAGACCCGTGGAAGGCTCTTCCGGCGGCGGCTCAGCCAAGCCGCCGTTGAGCTCCCACCCCTTGCAGCGGGCGACCAGCCGCAACGCGCTCCCTTGCGGTTGCAGCCCGGCTGGCGCCGTAAGGGTGAGCGGCGTACGCGCGCCCGCGAGCGTGATAGTCGCAGGCGCGACCGGGCGCACGATGTAGCGGGCCTGCAACGTGCGCGCCACGATGCCGAGCGCTCCGCCGCTCGCCGAGCTGAACTTGACGGTGAGCGGCAAGGTGACGGCATCGGCGCTTGCAAGCGTCAACGCTGTGGCGAGCTCCTTTTGTGCCAGCGGCGTGAAGCTGATGTCCTGGACGCCGGACGACGGAAGCAGGAGCTGCGGATTGCTCCACAGCGCCGTGTCGCCGCCGGCAGTGGCCAGCGTGACGGCCACGTTGCTCGGCACGCCGTCGAGGGTCACGCTGCGAATCGCAACGGCAATCTGCTGCGGAACCAAGTCGACGGCCGAGTTGCCCTTGGCGAGCTGAATGAGCCATGCGTCGCCGAGCACGCTCGGCAGATTCAGCAAGAAGCGGTTGCGGCCGAGCGCGGTCTGGGTCATGCCGGCCAGCGTTCGTGGAAACATCTGGCCGGGCGGCTCGAAGTCGTCGACCGCAAACAGTGGTGTTCCGGGCTGCAGTACGGACGGATCCTTCTTCGCCGAGCTGACGATGACGTGGTATGCCGCCTCGCCCACGACCGGCGTCGGCAGCACATATTCGACCTCCACCTTCTTCAATCGCCCGGGCTTGTCGAGGGTCAGAAACACGCCTTTGCCGTCCGGGCCGGTCTGGGCGCCGTAGGTCGATATCTCCATGTCGCGCGCAAGTGACCGAATCTGCAACGTCGCCTGTGTCACCTCCACCTCGTCGATGCCGGGCAGGCGCGGAAGCGCAAGCTGGCGAACCCCTACCCCGCCGCTCTCGTCGGTGAACTCCACGGTATCGAGGAGCGTCGGGTCGATCACACCGCGAACCAAATCGAGGAGCTGGGCGGACGCATAGCTCACGGGATAGAACAGCGCGCTGCCGACGAATGACGTCATCCGTTCCCTCCGGTGACGCGCACCGCCACCGAGCCCAGAAAGGCGCCAGTCCTGCCGTCCGGTGTGGCGAAATGAACGGCGACGACCTCGATACGCATTCCGGTGACATTGGCGGTCGGCGCGACATATTCGATCTCGGTCGATCCGCCGGTGACGTTGACAAGACGCGAGCCGGCTTCGGCGCCGGCAGCACCGCTGCTGATGGTCCCGCGCTGGTCGGGCGGCACGTTGCTCAGCACGTGCACGGAAAACGCGAAGGGCTCGGCGGGCGGACCGGCGGCGCGCCGGCGCGGCAGTCCGCCGACCCTGAGACGGACGCGACCTCCCACGGGAACGACTGGCTGAAGCGGCAGGATCTCGATCGACTGCGCGACGATCGCGGGCCTAATCTTGTCGATCAGGTGTTCCTGCGAAACCTGGTCGGGTGGCCAGATCTCCACGTCGCCGCAGCATTCGATCCGCGCCGTGAGCAGGCCCTGCGCGAGGTCGCGATTGACCACATCTTTGCTCACGCGAAAGGAGCGCACCTGAAAGCCCGGGTCGGGAACCGCGATGGCGAAGTCGGCGCCGCCAAGGATGCCGTCGCTCGACAGGAAATGGCTGACCAGGGACACGTCCTCGAGCAGCAGGGCGCGCGCGGTGGCGAGACCTGCGGGATCGGCGGGCCGTATCGCAAAGTCAATCCCCGCGACGATCGACAGGGGCAGCACGCGCCGGCTTTGCGCTGGGCTGGTCTGGCTCACGAAGCGCTCGGCCTGAAACTCGCCGTCGGTCGAAGCCTCGGCGATCGACACCACGGCCACCTCGCGGCCGTCGTCGGTGGGACTCGGTGGACCAGGCGCCGCGATCACGCTCAGATGCGTCCGCGGCGCCATGTGGTCGGCAATGAGCGCGGCCGTCTTCCTTTCGAGCTCAGCTAGCATCATGGTGGACGCCTTATCTGCTGCGCCCCGCGGATCTGCGTGGTGAGGCTTTCGTTGACGGATCTGAGCCGGGCCTGGAGATCGGAGCTCAGCTCATCGTGGCTGACCTGCAGGCGCGAGTTGAAATCCGATGTGACCGCGTCGCGAGTGGCCCGCAGCTTGCTGTCGATGACGTTGTTGAGCTCGGTACGCAGGCCACCGACCTGCGCGGTCGCGAATTCCTTGGTTTCCTTGACGCCGGAGGCGACCGCGGAGGCCAATTGCCCTTGCAGCAGTGTCACGGCACTCTGGATCGCCGTGGAGGTCTGGGCATTTTGATCGGCGGCCGCGCTCTTGATCTCCGATCGCAACTGGGTGGTGATGGCTTTCGCGCTGTCCTGTAGCTTGCCGTCGAGATTGGCCGCGGTGAGCTGGGCCTTCACTTCCGACGACACCTGCGCCGGCAGATCCCTGGTGGCGGCGGTAACGGCGTCGTTGATCTTGCCGCCGACCGACGCGGTCTGCTGGGCGACGCCGGTCGCGATACGGGCGTCGAGGTTCTGCAGCGCGCCGGCGACCGAGCCGCTTACCGTCGTGCCGATGGTGACCTCGATTCCCTGCCGGGCCGCCGCCACCTGAGATGTGACGACCTGGGTAAGCGTGGTCTGCAGGCCCGGCAGTGTGGCATCGATCTGGTCGGCTATCACGCCGGGCATCGATTGCGTCAGCGCCGTGGTCGCAGCCTGGATGGCGCCGATCTGCTGGTTGAGGCGCGTCTCCGCAACCTTGACCTGCGACGTGACGGTGGCAGTCAGGGTCGCCTGCAGACTTGCGCTCAGCGTTCCCTGCAGGGCGTTTACCGCGCTGGCGACCTGGGCGCGCACCTGATCCGGCACGTCGGCGAGCCGCTGGTTGACCAGCGCGCCGACGCTCGTCAGCGCGTCCCTGCGCACGCTGTCGGTCAGGGCTCCGATGCGGGTGTCGAGGGTGGAGTTGAATCTGGTCTCGGTGGCGGCGAGCTGCGCGGCGAGCTGCGTCTGCAACGTATCGCGGGTCTGCCCAAGCGAGGCCTGGAACTCGTTGCGCAGTCGAGTTTCGCTCCCGGCCGCCTCGGTCTGCAACGACGTCTTCGCATCGGCGATCAGCGCGAGCGTATTCGCGTTCACGGTTTCCTCGATCGAAGCCGCCAGCGCCGCCAGGCGCCCGTCCAGTCCGCCGGCGCCCGCGGTCCCCGCCACGTTGGCGATGTCCTCGATCCGCGCCTCGATATCGCGCAGACGAATGGGCTGGCCGTCGGCCCCGTTGAGGTTGGCCGCTAACACCTTTAGGTTGGCGACGTCGTTGCGGACCTGCCCGATGTCGATCGGATTACCGGCCGGATCCTGCAGCGATCGGCGCAGATCGAGCACGGTCGCGATGTTGGTGCGGATCGAGCCGACGTCGCCGGCCAGTGTGCTTACCAGGGTCTTCATGTCCTCGAGTCCCTTGAAGCGCCGGTCGAAATCGAGCAGGGCCTTAGAGCGGTCGGTCTCCTTGACCTGCGCGTCATCGAGCACCTTCTGCGAGGTCGCGACGATCGTCTGCAAGCGCCCGACCTGATCCGAAAGCGCGCGGATCTTCTGATCCATGTCGGCCAGTGCCTGGCGAGTGGACACCGGAGCACTGGCGCCACCCAGGCGCGCCTGAAGATCCGCATCGAGCCAGGCGATGCTCACCTCGCCGAGATGCTCATGGTCTTTGAGGGCGAAGCGCTCCTCCAGCAGGTTTCCGGCGCGCTGCTCCTGCAGGCGATCAAGCTGCAGGATGCCCAATGCGACGTCGACCAGTGTGTTCCAGTCGTCGGCCTCGATGCGCATGCCGCGCTGTTTGTTGCCGACGGGCGTCACCTTGTCGACCAGCAAGGCGATCCGGTTGAGCTGAGTGGTTGCTTGTGCCATGGGTCACCGCAGGCCGATCTTGATGGCGCCCCCCCCGAGGCTGCGGTCGAGGTTGCGCAGGTGGTTCAGCTCCGCGTCATAGGTGGTCGACCGCTGCTCCTTCAGGAGATCGATGGCCGTGCTCAGGCTCTGCACCGCCGGCTTAGCGGCGAAGTCCGGGTCGGAGCTCCGCTTTTCATCGATCAGCGTCTCGACCTTGGTGCCGAGCTGCTGCGCCGCATTGCGGACCTCGCGGCTGAACGCGGTCGGTGAGACGGTCACCGACTTCTCGAGATTGGCGACCAGGTCGGTGAGCTCCTTGGCCCTCGGCGAATCCGGAGCGATCTGCGCGGCGTCGAGCACGTCGTCGATCTGCCGGCGGAAGCGCTGGGTCTGGATCTGCCGCTGCAGCTCGGTGACGACCGAACTTACCGTGTTGACCAGCGTGTCGAAGTTGCCGGTGACCTCATCGAACTTCTTCTCGAGCTCCGGATGGTTGTGCCCGATCGGCGAAACGAGTCTGGTCAGCTCCCCGACGGCCTGCGCGAGGTCGCGCACGGCGGAGGCCATCGCGTTCCAGTCGCGCGAGAGGATCGCTTCGCCCGGAACCTTGTTGGCGAGCGGCAGCACCGTTTCGGCCACAGATTGCGCCAAGTCCTGCACCGGCGTGAGGTTGGCGTCGGGAATGTCTTCGATCGGCGTGTTGCGGAACTTCGACGGGTCGATGACGATCGAGATCTTGGTGTCGCCGACTGGAAGCACGCGGATCGGCCGCGTGAGGATGGGCACCGGAATATTGGGATGGCGCACCGCCACCTCGTAGGCGCCGGGGTCGATCTTCGGCACGCGCACGGTGCCGTCGAGAAACGGCTTCACGGTGCGCACGACGTTCTGCGACGCGGGATCGCGCAACTCCACCGTGAGATCCCGATTGACAGCCGGAAAGCCGAGCAGGTTCATTGTCAGGTCTTGCATGGCGCACTCCCTGTTCCAATCGGTCAATGCCCGAAGGGAAAGTTGATCTCCCAGAAAAACGTAACGTTCTGGCCCGGACGCAGCGTGACGGGCTCGAAGACGACCTGATTGTAGAGAACGTCGCCGGCGAGCAGGCCGGCTTCGCTCACGTCCGTCAGCTCCACGGTCGGCTTGAACGGCGCGTTCACGGTCACCTTGATCGAGCCCGGCTGGCTGGCGTCGATGACGAAGTCCTGCGCGGCGACCGGGCTCTGCAGCGCTTCCTTGGCGACCGGCGGATCGGGCGGCGTGAGGGCGGCGAGGTCGGCCGCGCCGCCTTCGCGCGCGAAGCCGACCCCGATCGTGTTCACGGGCTTGGTATCAGCGGCCCCGGTGAACAGCCTGGCGATCAGGCCGGCGCCGCTTCGCAGCACCATGTTGGTGGCCCGACGCGAGGCGACGAGGCGGCCCTCGGCATGCACCTCGAGCGTCAGCCTGCCCTTGGGGACGAGATGGGATGCGGGAATCATGCCTCGGCTCCCTACTCAAATCGTGCCCGGTCGAGAGCCGAGTCTCCGAAACGTCCGCCCAGCTCGATCGACCCGGTATCGCCGGCGGGCCCGGTCTCGGGATCGAGCACCATCCACGGCACCCGCGCGATTGCGGTCTGCGGCTGCGACTCCTCGAACGGAACGAAGACGACCTGCGCCTTGACGCCGGCGGCGCGCAGGTCGGCCACGCTGGCGACGAGCGCATCGGTCACCTGCCGATGAGGCGGACCGGCGGACACGTCGGCGCTTGCGGGCTCGATCACGAGGTGGGCGGGGACGCGGAGCTCGAACGATGCGGGCTCACTCTCGGTCCAAGCCATGTCAAGGCGCGCGATCGTGCCGGATGGAAACAGCGACGCATCGAAGGCGGTCTCGTCGAACACCGCCTCGTGCAGATCCTTGCCGGCGAGGGCGAAGAAGAAACGGTCCAGCCCGCGGATGTCGTACAAGCCGACGGCGAGGAAAATCCAGTCATTGGCACCACGCGGCAGGCGCGGCAGCTGCGGCGCCGGGTCCTGCTGCTGCTTGCCGAACGGGACGCCGAGCTGGACATTGCCGACGCTGAACATGCGGTCGGCGACGTCGCGACCGTCGAGCGTGGCGCGCAACTTGCGGTCGTCGAGCGCTGCGTCCGGATCGGCGCGCAGCACGCTCAAGGTCTGACCGAACGGGACGCGCCCCGCAAAGCCGATCAGATCGCCGGTTGTCAGGTTCAACAGGGTCGGCACGACGGTACGGTTCTGGACCAGTCCGGTGACGTGAAACTCGACCACGGTATGGTCCAGCCCTTTATTCGCCTCGCTCCAGCGCAACAGGTAGGGGACGCGCCCGTTGCGGTCGGCGAGGGTCTGGCTGGTGCGCGTCCGCTTCGGATATTCCACGAGCTCGAAGCCGCGAAACGAGGGGCGCGCCTGGAGCTGCTCGGCCGTGAGCTTCTCCTTGAAGGCATCGGAGATCGTGAGGTTCTTGAGCCCCGGCGGGACGAAGATACAATCGAGGTCGCGCTCGCCGCGCTGCAGATAGTCGAGCGCGAAGCGGCGGATGTCATCGGGTGCGAGGGCGCCGCGCAAGCGCGCCGTCACCAGGGCGAGCAGCCGGTCTCGATAGAGCCGGAGATTCTCCCAGGGGAAGGGCGCGATGTTGAATAGGGCGCCGAGCTTGGTGGCGTCCCGCATGTCGTAGACGGTCTCGATCCAATGCGTCTGTCGCATGTGATCGAGGTCCTCCTGCACGATCTCGAGCTCGAGCGCCGCAAGGTCGATGATTCCGGAAAGGACGGAATCTTCCGTCTGCGTATAGGGCGGCGGCAGGAGGTCGAGGATGCGCCGGAGGTAGTTCACGGGCTGACCTCGACGTCTCTGACGTTGAACCGGTAGGCGGCGAGGACACGGAACACGCCGCTGCCCTGCATGATCTGCACGAACTGCTGCGGAGAGGTCAGTGTGACCTGAAGCTTCATCGGATCGAGCGTGTAGTTGGCGTCATCGCGCAGCGCATTGAGCAGGAAGTTGATGTCGACGCTGGTGTCGGCGGCGACCGATCCGAAGGCGCTCTTCAATTTGGCTGTCAGCAGCGATTGTGCCTGGGTCGCCGTCACAGTGCCCTGGAGCAGCGCGCCGACCTTGGCGCTGATATCGAGCGGGACGGTCTGTCCGGCCGGCAACGGCTGGTCGAATGTCTCCGGGTTAAAGCTGATGTTGGCAGCATCGAGCTGCACCGCCGCACCGGCCGGCGGGTCGAGATCGGTGCCGGCGGGCGCCGATCCCTTGATGGCAAGCAGGATGTCGGCATCGACGATGCGCTCGTCCTTGAGCACGGCGGCGACCATCGGTTTGATACGGACGCGGTCGCCGACACCACGCCTCGCAACCTCGCCGACCAGCGTCTTTCTCACCTGATCCTGCACCTTGCTGACCTCGGCCTTCGCGAGCTGGCTCCCGGCCAGCGTCAACTGCACCTTCGCGGCGAGGTCAACGGTGCCCGCCTTGCCGCCGACAATGCGGATGCCGGCGGGGCGCAGGTCCTCGATGCATGCCTTTACGGCATCGGGCAATTCGTCGCCCTGGGTCGTCACGTTCTGCGCTAGGCTGACATTGAGCGTCACCTCGCCGGGCACGCCGTTCGGCATCTCGATGATCTTGACGTCGCGCACCTCGGGCAATTGCAGCAGGCCATTGCGCAGCGCGCCGAGCGTTCCCTTGTTCGAAGAGATCAGTGCGTCGCGGGTGCGCGCGCGAAGCTCGGCGTCGGATTCGTCGCTGGTGGCGCGCGCGGTGGGGCGCTCGTTGGTGACCGCATCGAGACCCGCGATGGCGCGCTGGATCACGGTGAGCGCGTTGGCGTCGACCGGCGGCGTGTTGTCGGTTGAGCCACGCACCGCGATCTCGGCGGCAGTCTCGCCCGCCCGCATCAAGCGGCTCTCCGCCGTTTCGTAGCGCACCTTGTCGGCCGCGTCAGTGACCGGCGTGCCGGCCGGTATGGTGATCTCGCCGACCGCGCCGGCACGCCGCGAGAACGTCACAGTCCCGACCGGCCGTCCGGCACGGAAACGCTGGTAGCCGAGCAAGGCCACCACGCGGTCGAGCGACGAGCCGGTCGCCGTCTCCACGAAGGCGGAGTCGTAGGCCAGGTTCAATTGCGCATAGAGGATCGCCTGCTCCTTGGCGAAGGTCTCGAGCAGGGTGCGCACCACGCTGCCGACACTGAGATCGGTGATGGGTGCCGGCGCGGTCGTGCGCGGATAGTAGTTGACGCGCAGATCGGTGTCCGGCGCAGGCTTCCGCCCGAACGGAAGAAAGCGAATTGTCGACAGGCTATCGGTGTCGTTCGCATCGGGCACCAGCTCGTAGTCGTTCAGACCGAAGGTGTAGGGCACCGGCGGATCGTCGGGCGCAGCTCCCGCAACCAGACCCTCCACGACGGAGACGCGTTTGACGGGGCGGCGGCTCAGCACCACGTCGGGGATCTGGATCGGATGCGCGTTCGGGTCATAGCTCACGCGATGCAGCTCGCCGGCGACGCCCTGCGTCAGGTTGGTGAGCACGTCGCGGACGAGGTCCGGATATTTTCGGTCGACGAAGGTCACAGCGTCACTTCCAATGCCAGGCCCAAAGGTTCGTCGTCGTCCAAGGGAACGACCGAGAAGGAAATTCGCAGTGTGTCGGCGCTGCTTTCAGCTGTGTCGACGCTCAGATCGAGAAGCCGGCGAACGCGCGGCTCCTGCGAGAGCGCCTCGATCGTGTACAGGCGCGCGAGGTTGTACGACGTTTCGTCATTCAATCGCCCGATCAGCTCCACCAGCCGGCTGCCGTATTCGGGATGACCGAGCGGCGCGAGCGCGCCCTTGTGCGTGAGCAGCCGCAGGATCAGGGCCTGCCCGAGATTGTCGCGTCCGCTGATCGCCCCGAGGTCGCGGGCTTCGGTCGACTTCTGCAGCCCGGTTCCCCTGCCGGGCACCGCCTGCAGATCGAGCGTGCCCCACGAGTCGGCCTCCAGCAGCGGCAGGCTTGCGGGCACGCCGGTGTAGCGCGTCAACGCGAGGTCGGATCCAAGGCGCGCGTATGATTTCGCTTTCGCCATTCAGCCTCCGATCAGCACCGTACCGGTCGCGATGACATTGCCGACCGGCATGTCCGCCGGGTCGTTGCAGGTCATGCAGGTGTCGGCGTTTCGCGCAGCCTGCTGGCCGCCGATCTTGACCGTGGCGCTGCCCATCTGGACGGTGGCCTTGTTGGCCGGCGGATTCTGAAAGCTGATGCCGGGTGGCGTCGGCAGGTGCGGCGGCAGGTTGTCCGCCGTCGAGCCGACCACGGCGGCGGGCTGTCCCGCGATCTTCACGCTCGCGACGGTGCCGCCGCTGATCTGTCCCGCGAACGGATGCGGCAAGGGCGTCGGGACAAGGGAGGGACCCGCCGGCACCATCACGATGTGCGTATCGACGGCGAAGACCTGATCGTTCTGCTTTGCAGCAGGCTGTCCCATCACGCGCCGTCCTCAGTTGAGCTCGACGGTCTGTCCGGCGATCTTCACCGACGCGTCGCCGTTGAGCTCGATCTTGCTCGCCTTCAGGGTGAGCGTTCCGGAAGCCTCGATCTTGATGTCACCGCTCTGCTCGATCGTTACGCTCGAGTCGCCGACGGCAAGCTGGGCCTTTCCGTCCGAGCTCCCGCTCTGCTGCAGGCTGAGGCGGGTATCCTGCGCCTGCAGCGTGATGCCGCCGCCGTCGACGGTGAGCTCCACCTTGACGCTGCCATCAAGCGTCAGCGCAACCTTGCGGGTGCCGTCGCCCGGAGTCTTTATGCGCAGCTCGATGCGCCTATCGGACGATGTTTCGTCACCGGGCAGGATGGTGACCGACTCGCCCGGCCGATGCTCGGGCGGGGCGACATGCTCCGTATAGAGACGTCCCAGCACGACCGCCGCATGCAGATCGCCGCCCGGAAACAGCACCACGACGAGATCGTTCTCGCGCGGCAGCGATACGGTTCCGATCACGCTGGTCGCGATCGGCACCTCGGGCAGGACGATCGCGGTTTCGCGCAGTTCGACGGTGCACGAATATTTGCCCGGACGGCCGGCCGGCGCATCCTGCACCGACTTGACCAGGCCGAGCGCCGAGATCCAGCGCTGCTGCGTCTCGTAGCGGGCAATCCTGCGGATGGTCTGGACGGCGGAATGCATGGTCAGAGCAAGCCTTGGACAGCGCCGGCAAGCGAGCCGAGCAAGGCGAGCGGATCGAAGCTGTCGCCACCCTTGAGATAGTCGATGCGGCTCACTCCGCCCGCGGACGAAAGCGTGTGTCGCACGGTGTACACCCATACGGGTCCGCCGGAGAGGCCGTCGGGCAATTCCTTGAGCTCCAGGATCGTGCCGGGCCGCAGCTTCGGCTGGAGGAACGCCGTGAAGGCCCCGTGATCCGTCTTCGCGCCGTAGGTGCGTTTGCGCGCCGCGCCGGCGGTGGCCGCCGACGATGCGGTGCGCAGCGCGGGCTCCCACGTCCACACCACCGTGGACGAGGGAGCATCGGGGCGGTTGCCGGCAAAGAAGTCGGTGGTCGGTCGGCGAATGTGGTCGGAGGAGACGGAGCCGGCGCCGCTCTCCCCGGCGACGACGAACGTGTCGATGGACGCCGTGGTCTGCGCCCGCGCGAGCGCGAGTAATTCGCGGCCGTGCCGCAACGCCGCATCAGCCGCTGTCGCGTTGACGACCTTCAACTCCACCTCGTTCTCGGCCGAAACCGTGACCATGGCGCCACACCAGCTGCTGACCCGGCGGATGTGATCCCAGGCCGTGCGGGAGGGATCGGCGACGTAGTAGGAGAGCTCTGAGCCGGTCTCAAGCGATCCAGTCGAGACGCCGACGTCGGACGCGAGGTTGCGGACGACGGTCGCGGCCGTTGCGTTCTCATAGGTGGCGGCAGGCCGGTAGCGGCACAGCACCCCGCCGGCGTTGACCGCCTTCACATCGATCGCGGCATGCGACCGCCGGATTACGGCGACGACGCCAGTGAACACTTTGTCGCCCTGCTCGCCGCTGTCGAGGGTGAGCTCCACGTCGTCGTCAACGGCGGCGTCGAGCGGAGCCAATGCGGGGAGAACGGCGCTCAGGATATCGATGCCGGGCGCCGCCGTTAGCGTCAGCTCCAACCGAAGCAACTGTTCCTTCCAGATCTGTGATCCGATCCGCAGCGAATAGGTGGGAGCAAGCAGCGTCGTCATGGCTGAATGTCTCCCAGCGCCTGGGTCAGATCCGCGGCCGGCTCGGCGAGCTTGCCGAGGTCGCCGACCTTGGAGACGAGCGGAGTCAATGGATTGGAGATGCTGGCAAGGTCGGCGAGACCGGCGAGCGACGACAGCGCCTGGGCGGCGTCGACCGCGGCGTCCACTGCATCCATCACGGTGCCGGCCTGATCGGCGATGTCGGACAGCACGCCGCCGAGTCCGCCGGGATCGAAGCCAAGGTCGCCGAGGCCGAAGTCGCCGAGGCCTCCGAACGGGCTGACTTGCGCGGGCGGCGGTAGCGGCGGACTCTCCACCAGCACGATTTCGTAGGCGATCTGGCCCGCCGGTCCGACGTGCTGCTCGGCGCTGAACCGCTCGATCACCATCTTGTCGATGCTGAGCGCAGTCGTGATGTCGGCCGTGAAGGTGACCTCGTCCCCTTTGGACGATTTCTCTTGGAGACTTTTCAGGTCGTCGGTCGCGGTATCGGGGAGGAGAAGGCCGCGCAGCTCGACGCGATGCGAGCGGCGGCCGAGCTTCTGATGCAGCGTGCCGTCAAGGCCAACGATGTGCTGTTCGGCGAACACCGCGGCCGTGTCCTGGCACACGTGCTGCACCGCCTTGAGCTCTATGTCGTCGATCATTGGCACTGGCATTGCGCGCTACACTTCTTCCAGGATTCCCAGATCGGCGGCCGCCTCGTCGAGGCGCCTGCAGAGTTCATCCAGCACCAAGTCGACTGCCGCCATGTCGGTGAACTGCGCCGGCAGCAGCGCTTGCGGCCGCGTCGATGGATTGAGGTCGACAGCACCCGGCCGAGCGATCGGCGATGTCGCGGAGCGAGATGGTGGCTCGTCGCCGGATACGATGGCGGGCGGGTTCGCTGAGTTGCCGCTTGCGGCTGCCGGCACGGCTGGGGTCTCCGCGGCATGCGCGGCATCCGGACGCGGTCGCTGCGGAGTTCTCCGTCCGTTCGGAGCGTCCGCGGGGAGGGAAACGCGGAAGCGCGGCTGGCGCCGACCGGGCCCAGCAGGTGCGGCGGCCGGCGCGACGGAAGCGTCGCGGCTGCGCGCGGACTGGGAGATTTCGGGAGCGTCGTCGGTCGCGCGTGCGAGCCCGGTGGGCGCATCTGCGGAGCGGTCCGCCTGCGCGGGCGGCTCGGCGGCGGGCGGGCCCGGATCGGGCGCGGCTGACGCGTCCTGCTCGATCGGCGCGGCAGGATGCCATGGCGCGGCAGGCGGGTCGGCCGAGGCAGGTGTCGCGGAGGCGGTCCGCGGCGGTGTGCCGGTCGGAGCCGCGTCCGGGATGATCACGATCTTAGTCTGTAGCGGCGCGTCTGCGGGCGTTTGCTTCCTGCCATCGAAGGAGGACGCGGGCTCGAGGCTTTGCCACAGCGATTCCACCATCGAGGCCGGAAGACCAAGAATGGCCGCGGGCCCGACGTTCATCGACCGGCAGACGTCGCGCGTGACCTTGCAGAGCTCCTTGCCGTCGAACGGCAGGCCGGCGTCATCGCCGTCGGGCTGGTTGATCCAGCGCGCGAGCGCCATCAGGACCTGCTCGTCGTCGGCTGTGAGGCGCCCGCCGCCGGTGACGCAACAGGCAAGAAAGCTCGACTGCACGAACCCCTCGCCGATATGGGCGAAGGTCGCCAAGCGAAGCTTCTCCTGCCAGCTCAGCGGGCGGACCTGGAAATCGGCTCCCGCGAGCACGATGGTGGCGCAGCCCTCGCGCACGTCCAGCCGGAACGGCCAGACGTCTTCGCCACGTCGTATCAAGTGGCCCGCCGAATCGACGACCGCTCGCATGGTCGCCTACTCTTCGCGCACGCGCGCCGCGGTGAACGAGTAAATCGTCTCGCCGTGCCCCTGTTTTTCCATCGCAAACGCCTTATCGTCGAGGAAGCAGGAATCGAACGTGATCTTGGCGCTGGCCTCGGCGCGCTTGAGGGTCGCGCTGATCAAGAACTCTGTGTTGGTCTGCAGTAATTTGTCGAGCGTCTTGTTAATCGACGCTACGCGCAGCTTACCGGTCACCATCTTCATGCCGAAATAGACGGCAATCCTTTCGTCGCTTCCGATCGCGCCGACGTGCTGTCGACTCTTCGTTATGCTGTATTCGATGGACTGCAGACCTTCCAACGTTTCATCGTTCACCTTCACTTCGGAGGCAAACGCCGTAAAGATCTGTGGCATGCTCCATGTCTCCCAAACTGGCTGACGTCGCGTCTGCTCGCGTTAGTTTTTCACCAGGATTGTCGCGTAGACGTAGTCGATGGCGCGGACCGGTCGGACGGCGATGTCGATCCGCACGATGCCGTTGGTGAAATCGGCTTCGGTCGAGTATACGCTGACCGTAAAGGCGGGATCCTTTCCGTCGACGCTCGGAACGATGGCGCCGTCGCGCTGCATCTGCAGGAACATTGCCACGATCTGCTGCGACAGCGCGTTGCGTGTGCCTTCGTTGTTGAGAAGCCCGACGTACTTGTCGGAGATGGCCTTGACGTCGCGGACGGCCTTGTTGGCGGTGCGCTGCACGTTGATCTGACGGCCGCTGGTGAGAAGGCCCTTGACCACGATGATGCCGAGGTTGCGCCGCGAGTTAATCACCGTGACGTTGCCGGTGATCAGCTTTTCGAGCTGCGAGTCGGTATAGCTGCCCGGCGGCGACGACGGCGCAGCCACTGTCTTGAACGTCGGTGACTGGAAATAGTCCTGCAGGCCGAGCAATCCTGCCATTGCGCCCTCCATGCCGGTTGGCGCGGTCAGGATGAAATGATCGCTGCGAACGCCGTTGGCGTGATCGACGATCTTGTTAGGGTCGCTAGTCTCCGATGGCGTGACCGAGCCGATGCCGATCCGGTTGCGCGCCACGTCGGCCATCTTGGCGCAATGCGCCGCCACGGCCTGATGAACCGCAAGCACGCCCGCGTCGTCCAATTGCGCGGCGGCCGAGCCAATCACGACGTCAACGCTTTCCTCGGATTCGAGCCGCTCGAGCGCGTCGACGTACTCGTCGACCAAAGGCGAGGTGCCGCCGGTCAGCGGCTTCGGGCGTGCCATGTTGCTCGGCAGCGACGTAGTCCGGCTGCGGGCGATCAGATCATGTGCGCGGATCAGCCCCGACGCTGACAGTACGGCCGGCAGATAGTTGACGTCATCCGGGTCCATCGTCAGGTTGGAATAGCTTTCGGTGACCTCACCATCGACCATGATCGTCAGGCTGAAGACCGCCGTGCTGTTGTCGATGGTCGAGGTGTCGCGCGTGATCGTGACCGACAGCTTGCCGCGCGCACCGGGCGCCGGCACCAGCTCGAGCAGCGGCACGTCTTCGGAGTCAGGCGGGAGCGCCAGGGCCGCGCCCTTGTTGCGGCCGCCGGCTAGGTCCACGCCGGGCGTTGAATCGGGCAGCTGCGTCGCATTGTTGATGGCCGCGAAGGTGACGACCGGGTCGTCGATGGCGACGATGGCGCCGACGTCCTCGAGGCCAGCGTAGGTCGCCGTGTCGCGCCCTTCGGTGACGACATCGATGTCGACGCGGCGCTTCAGTGCCGTGCTCTGCAGCGGGGAGGGCAAGATCGTCCCGGTAGCGACAGCGGTCAGATCGGGGTCCTTGCGAAAATCGGCGACCAGCTCGTCCAGCGTCTTGAACGGTCCGCGGGTTCGCGGCGTTCCTGCCGCCGGCACGACCGTGACGTTGACCCCGTCCGCTCCAGCGGCAGCGACGCTGACGCGAATCTTTGTGCCGTCAGTGCCGAGTTCCCGAGCGCTGATATCGACGCTCTTGGCATCGTTCGCACCGGCGAGCAGCAGGCCCGCCTTGCCATCGCTCACCGCTATGGCGGTGAGGTTCCCGCCCCGGCCGGCGCGTTTGGCCTCGACGTGGATCACGTCCGTCGCGCCGACCTTGAGGTTCACGAAGGCGGGCCGCGAGTCGGAGTCGGCAATCTCGGCGGTCGAGACCGCTCGTGGCAGGCCCTTCTGAAAGCGCGGGTCGACAGCAATGAGAACCCGCGATCCATTGTTGATGCGGTCGAAAAAATAATCGGGGCTCTCTTCGTCGCTAACCAGATTGGGGAAGCTCTCGATCACCGTGTTTTGAAACAGCACGTCGAGGTTGACGAACCTGATGCCCTTGCCGGACAGTGTCTTGACCTGCGTGACGCGGACCAAAAGTCCGTTGGCCCAGGCGCCCTCCGCCCGCGCCTCGAGCGTGGCGACCTTTTCGCCGTCGTCGTCGACGAGATCGAGGGACGCCTTCTGTCCCCGCCCGGGCGCGATGCGTGCGACGACTACTCGCGATACGCCATTGGCAAATGCCGTCCGTACCTCAGGCATGCTATAGCGGCTGGCGGTCCCGAACAGATCCGTGAACTCGGTGAAGTTGCCGACCTGAGTCGGCGACAGAGGCCCGCGATCGGTGATGCCGACGGCGCCTAGAATGCCGGTAGCACCCGGCAGGACCGGCGAAGGCTCGAACAGAGCGCGGACTTGGACTCCGGGTATGATCAATGCCGAAGCCATGCTTGTTCCTCCCTGACCATAGAGTTGCCCTGCGGGACAGCCTGTCGTCGCAAGATGTCATGGGCTTGGGGCGCGCGATCCGTTGCGTTGCATATACACGTTGAAGGTCTGCGGGCGCGCAAGAAGTTCATGGACCTGACCCGGATTTGCGGAATTGCCGCGGCACGTCCGAGCAATTTGCGACGGCCGGACAAGCTCGCCCGTCCGCTCCCGCTTCCGTTGCACCAGTTGAACCGAGGACGATGCTTCGTCGCTTTGATAGTGACCGATGGTCACGCGGCGCGTCCATCCGCCTTCGGATGGAGAATGGGATGAGTTAGTGATTTAAATCCTCGCGCCGCGACGATGACGGCCGTCTGTCGAGCCCTGATCCGATGATCGCATTCGCTAAGCTAATGGCCGAGAAATTCGCAAGCTTGATGCGGATCGGCCGCATCTCGTGCAGGTAGGCATTACGGCCGTCGCTGCTGATCGCCAACACCCTGGCGGCCGGCACAACCCGCAGAACCGACAGGCCGATGTCATCGGATTCTCCCGCCCTCAGGCCGACGAACACGATATCGGGTGCTAATGCGGACAGGGTCTCGTCCAGCCTGTCGCGGTCTTGAATATGACCGACGAGCGACAAGCCGAGCCTT
>JBEVIH010000177.1:0-24204 GCA_040510815.1 Xanthobacteraceae bacterium
GGCGGCGATCGCCGCCATCGCTGACGTCGCCGAGGCGTGCGGCACGCGCCTGCCGGTGATGATCTCCGGCACCATCACCGACCGCTCCGGACGGCTCCTGTCCGGCCAGACCCCGGGGGCGTTCTGGAATTCGGTGCGCCACGCCGCGCCGTTCTCGGTCGGGCTCAACTGCGCGCTCGGCGCCAAGGAGATGCGCGCGCACATCGCCGAGATCGCCCGGCTCGCCGACACGCTCATCTGCGCCTATCCCAATGCCGGCCTGCCCAACGAGTTCGGCCGCTACGACGAGAGTCCCGAATACATGGCCGGCCTCTTAGCCGAGTTCGCCGACGCCGGGCTGGTCAACGTGGTCGGCGGCTGCTGCGGCACCACGCCCGAGCACATCAGCGCGATCGCGCGCGCGGTCGAGGGCAAGCCGCCGCGCAAGCTCCCCGAGGTGCCGCGACTCCTGCGCCTGTCCGGCCTCGAGGCCTTCGCGCTGACGCCGGAAATCCCGTTCGTCAACGTCGGCGAGCGCACCAACGTCACCGGCTCGGCCAAGTTCCGCAAGCTGATCACCGCCGGCGACTACCCCGCCGCGCTTGCGATCGCGCGCGACCAGGTCGAGAACGGCGCCCAGATCATCGACGTCAACATGGACGAGGGCCTGCTCGACTCCGAGCAGGCGATGGTGACCTTCCTCAACCTGATCGCGGCCGAGCCCGACATCGCGCGTGTGCCGGTGATGGTCGACTCCTCGAAATTCTCGGTGATCGAAGCCGGGCTGAAATGCCTGCAAGGCAAGGCGGTGGTGAACTCGATCTCGATGAAGGAGGGCGAGGCCGCCTTCATCGAACATGCCAGGACCGTGCGCCGCTACGGCGCCGCGGTCGTGGTGATGGCCTTCGACGAGCAGGGTCAGGCCGACACCGTCGAGCGCAAGACCGCGATCTGCGCCCGCGCTTACGACATCCTCGTCAACCAGGTCGGCTTCCCGCCCGAGGACATCATCTTCGACCCCAACATCTTCGCGGTCGCCACCGGGATGGAGGAGCACAACGGCTACGGCGTCGCCTTCATCGAGGCGGCGCGCGCGATCCGGCGGGACCTGCCGGGCGTGCATATCTCCGGCGGCGTGTCGAATCTCTCGTTCTCGTTCCGCGGCAACGAGCCGGTGCGCGAGGCCATGCACTCGGTGTTCCTCTATCACGCCATCAAGGCCGGCATGGACATGGGCATCGTCAATGCCGGGCAGATCGCGGTCTACGACGACCTCGATCCGGAATTGCGCGAGGCCTGCGAGGACGTGGTGCTCGACCGCCGGCCGGACGCCGCCGAGCGCCTGCTCGCGATCGCGCAGAAATTCCAAGGGCACGGCAGGGAGAAGAAGGAGGCCGACACCGCCTGGCGCGAGCGGCCGGTGAAGGAGCGGCTCTCGCACGCGCTGGTGCACGGCATCACCGATTTCATCGAGACCGACACCGAGGAGGCGCGGCTTGCGGCCGAGCGGCCGCTGCACGTGATCGAAGGGCCGCTGATGGACGGCATGAACGTGGTCGGCGACCTGTTCGGCTCCGGCCGCATGTTCCTGCCGCAGGTGGTCAAATCCGCTCGGGTGATGAAGCAGGCGGTCGCCTATCTGATGCCCTACATGGAGCAGGAGAAGAAGGACAAGGGCATCGAGAAGAAGAGCTCCAACGGCAAGATCGTGATGGCCACCGTCAAGGGCGACGTGCACGACATCGGCAAGAACATCGTCGGGGTCGTGCTCCAGTGCAACAATTACGAGGTGGTCGATCTCGGCGTGATGGTGCCGGCGGCTAAGATCCTGGAGACGGCGCTTGAGGAGAAAGCGGACATCATCGGACTCTCCGGCCTGATCACGCCCTCGCTCGACGAGATGTGCCACGTCGCCGCCGAGATGGAGCGGCAAGGCTTCGAGCTGCCGCTGTTGATCGGCGGCGCCACCACCAGCCGCGTGCATACGGCGGTGAAGATCCATCCCAACTACCGGCGCGGCCAGGCGGTCTATGTCACCGACGCCAGCCGCGCGGTCGGCGTGGTCGGCAACCTGATGTCGGGCGCGGCGCGGCCGGGCTACGTCGAGAATGTCCGCACGGAATATGCCCGCATCGCCGCCGCCCATGCGCGCGGCGAGGAAGGCAAGCAGCGGCTGTCGCTCAAGGACGCGCGCGCCAACGCGCTCAAGCTCAACTGGTCGGGCAACGAGCTGCCGCAGCGGCCGAGCTTCCTCGGCACCAGGGTGCTCGAGGACTACTCGATCGCCGAGCTGATCGACTTCATCGACTGGACGCCGTTCTTCGCCACCTGGGAATTGACCGGCAAGTTCCCGGCGATCCTCGACGACGCCAAATACGGGCCCGCCGCCCGCAGCCTCTTCGACGACGCCAAGGCGATGCTTGCGCGCATCGTCGCGGAGCGCTGGTTCCGTGCCAGCGCGGTGATCGGCTTCTGGCCGGCCAATTCCGACGGCGACGATATCGTGGTCTATGCCGACGAGGCGCGCGCGACGCCGAAGGCGGTGCTGCACACCTTGCGCCAGCAGCTCACCCGCCGCGAAGGCCGCGCCAACGTGGCGCTCGCCGACTTCGTCGCCCCGCGCGCCAGCGGGCTTGCCGACCATATCGGCGGCTTCCTGGTGACCGCCGGCATCGGCGAGGACGAGGTGGCCGAGCGCTTCAAGCGCGCCAACGACGATTATTCGGCGATCATGGTCAAGGCGCTGGCCGACCGGCTGGCCGAGGCCTTCGCCGAGCGCCTGCACCAGCGCGTGCGCAAGGAATTCTGGGCCTACGCGCCCGACGAGGCACTCAGCAGCGTGGAGCTGATCGGCGAAAAATATCGCGGCATCCGCCCGGCGCCCGGCTATCCGGCGCAGCCCGACCACAGCGAGAAGGCGACGCTGTTCGCGTTGCTCGACGGCGAGAGCCGCATCGGCGTCAAGCTCACCGAGAGCTTCGCCATGTGGCCGGGCGCCTCGGTCTGCGGGCTCTATTTCAGCCACCCGGAGAGTCATTATTTCGGGGTCGGCAAGATCGAGCGCGACCAGGTCGCGGACTACGCCAAGCGCAAGGGCTGGACCGTGGCCGAGGCCGAGAAGTGGCTCGCCCCGGTGCTCAACTACGACCCGGTCGCGGCCGCCCGCCAGGCGGCGGAGTGAGAGGCCATCACGTCCAGGCGCTTCCGCTCGGCGGAGGGCGGTCGATCTGCAACGGAAAAGGTATCGCCGAAATTCCTCGCCGTGCGCTTCTTGCCGCCATACAGGAGCCAAATGCTGTACAGCGTTGCATGAAGCTTGGTCACCCGGTCGATGGGTTCCTCGATGAATGCATTCTCGAGCAGCGCACCCACGAATCCCTGCCCAGCCGCTACGGGCGCGTGGAGCGCAGGATGAATAGCGAGAATCTCTCCAGTCTTTGCATCGACGACAGCCACGTCGGCAGTCATGCCATGGCTGCCGCCGATGATGATGCGTTGAGCTGTAGAAGCGATGGCTAGTTCCGTCACGGTGACCTCGACGCGGACGGGCCGCGATCCGTTGAGGCGCTCTGCAATTTTATCTTGCATTGCAGACTTCACCTTCGACGTGATGATGTTACGGACATACGCTTGCCCCTCCGGCGTATTGGCGACCTTGTCCGACTCGGTAAAAGGCAAGCCCTTCGAAGCCGCGTAGGCGCGTTCGCCATCCCCCCACACGATGCGGGCATCCTGCGAAAATCCGACATTCACGGCTGTGAGCTTGAGGCTAGGGATCTGATCGGGGGAAAGCGCGTTGGGGACCGTTGCACAGCTCGTGAATAGAGGAGCCAGGAGCAACACCGCCAACAAGCGTCGACACAACGAAGGCGTCCTCAAGAACCCAGCGACGAACTTCATGCCCGATCTCCGGCCGAGCGACACCATTTCGGCAGCGCTCCGCGCGTGCCGAGAGCAACGTTCACACTTGAATTCTGTAGAAGCTAAACCCCAGCGCCCCGACGCTTGGCGCGCGCCCGTTATTGAGCTGACGATCCATCCCCTACTGGCCCGTTACTACGTCTGCGTGCATTCTCCTGTCAATACAGTTAATCTACAGACGTGGTCCGACAATGCAGAAGTTCCGGAGTGGGGATCGTTCCGCCCGCCGAGCGAACGGTTCCTCCTCTCGTTCGACGTTCGGTTTTTGCCTTGGCCGTGCAGCCTCAGCATCGCGTCGACCGCGGCGGTACCAAGTGGAGCAGTCAAGTCATGCGGGTTGCGTCTTTTTCCGCCCGATGAACCTTGCCCAGCATGGGCGCCCGGATTGTCTGTTGATAATCGGAGAACACTTCAGCGGCTCGTTTGCCGCTCGATGGCGTGCTGCGAAGATGCCGACTCAGCGGAGGGAGGGAACCGATCCTTGGATGGTCGGCACGACGTCCGCGAGGCCGTCCGGCCCTGCCAGATCCCGGACGGCCTTTTTTGCATCGCTTGAGTCAGGCTGCGAGCACGATCACACGCGCGCCGGCACGCGGCTCGTGGCATCCGGCTTGAGCCGGTCCGCCGGCCGCTCGCGCTTGGCGGGGACGTACTGGGCCCGCAACAGCGCGACCGGAAGCGCGTCGAACAGCTCGGGCACGGCGAGCTTGGGTCCGCGCATGGTCTTGCCGGCCGTGAGCACATCGCTGATGCCGGAAAAACCATCGACCGTCAAAGTTGCGTCCCACGCGTCGCCCGCCGGCCATCGCCGCCCGTTGTCGGTGGCGCGGCCGAACGAACGGCCGCAGGCGACGATGACGGCGTCCCGGCCGCTCACGCGCGCGAAGGCCACGATCTCGTTGGCATGCGCGCCCTCGACTGCAAGCGGACGATAGCCGCCGTTCGTGAACACCTGCGGGAGTTGCTGCCGCAAGGCAAGGAGACGGCGAGTGAGCGCCATCTTGATGCGCCCGTCCGGCCAGCTGGCCGCGAGCGCACGCCAATCCGGCGTCTCGCCGATGGATTTCAGCAGTGATGCTCGCGCGCCCAGATCGACCGGCCGCCGATTGTCGGGATCGACCAGCGACAGATCCCAAAGCTCGCTTCCCTGGTAGAAATCGGGCACGCTCGGCATGGCGCTCTTCAACGCCACCTGGGTCAGGCTGTTCAGCGCGCCCATCAATGCCGCGCGGTGCGCGAACGCGTCAAAGCTGGCGATGAACCGCTGCGAGCGTGCCGGATCGAGCAGGGCCACGAGAAACCGCTCGAGCCCGGCCTCGTAGCTTTCGTTGGGCGCAAGCCAGCTGGTCTGCTGCTTGCCCTCGCGCGCGGCCTTGACCGCATAGGCGACCATGCGCTCGACGAAGCTCGCGTCCCGACCTGCAAGTGGCCAAGCGCCCAGCAGCGCCTCATAAAGCATGTATTCGTGTGCGGGCGACGGACTGCGCGACGGCCCCGAGGAATCGATCAAACCGGCATTGAGCTCGCGCCATTCGCGCACGTTCTGCGCCCATTCGTCGGCCAGCTCCGAAAGCGCAAGCAGGCGCGCCCGCGCGTCCTCGCCGCGCTTGGTGTCGTGGGTCGCGGTCGCGGTCAGGCCATGCGGCGCCTTGGCGGCCCGCTCCTGCATCCGCTCGTGAAAATCGGTGATCGGCAGCGCGCCGGCGGCCGGATCGCCGCCGACCTCGTTGAGCGCCAGCAGCCGGTGGTAGCGGTAGAAGGCGGTGTCCTCCATCGATTTTGCCATCATCGGACCGGTGAATTGCTGCACCTTGAACGCGAACCGGCGAACGCGCGCGATGCTGTAGCCGGTGCGGCCCGGTGTCACCAGGTCGAGGGTGAGCACGTCGCGCAGGAAATCGAAGATGCCGGCGTCCGGGCCGAACCAGCCGGCGCGCGCCTTGGCGAGCGCGGTCTCGATGATCGCGCGATCTTCCCGGCTCGGGCCCGAAGCCGTCAGGTAGGTGCGGTAGATCGGGAAATGCAGGATGAACGCTTCGAACGCGGCGCGCAGTCGTTCCGCCGCGTAGTCGCGGGTGCTGTAGTGCCCGGCCGCGATGCGCGTGAGCAGACGGGTCAAGACCGTGAATTCGCTGTCCAGGATATTGGCGATCACCCGCCGCTTGGCCTCGATCAGGATCTCGTCGAAACCGCGCTCTTCGCCGCTCGCCTCGCGCCACGTCTCATCGAGCGTGGCCAGACCGCGCTCGTCCACGAGCAGGCGCGAGATCACATTGAGCCATTCGTAACCGGTGGTGCCGGCGACGCCGGCAAAGCGCGGCAGACGCTCCCGGTCGGCGAGGATCTTTTCGATCACCACGTAGAATTCGCCGCCGCCGGCGGGCTTGCTCACCTCGATCAGCCGCTGCAGCCGGCGGAAATATTGATGCGGGTCGCGCAAGCCGTCGATGTGGTCGAGCCGCAGGCCCTGCAGCCGCCCCTGCGCGATCAGGCGGCGGACCAGCGCGTGCACGGCCTGGAACGTGCCGGCGTCCTCGACGCGCAGCCCGGCCAGCGAATTGATGTCGAAAAAACGCCGGTAGTTGATCTCGCTGCTCGCCAGCCGCCAATGCGCCAGCCGATAGTGCTGGCGCTCGAGCAGATGGTGCACGGCGAGCGTCGCTCCCGCCGCGCCCGACTTCGGCCGATAGGCGGCGAGCCCGCGGGCGATCACCTCCTCGCCGCCCGCCAGCGCGGCAAGCTCGGCCTTGAATGCAGGCGCCTGCTGGCGCGGCGGATTATTCGGGCCGCGGTAGCGCGCCGCCAATTCGATGAGCCTGCGGCCGGCGGGCGTTTCCTCCGCGCCGGCCTCGGCCACGACCTTGCGCAGGATCTCGCCATAGCGGCCCGGATCGATCGGCAGCCGATGCTCGTAGTACCAGGCGGAGATACTGCCCTCGGCGGCATCGTAGCGCAGCTCGATCTCGCCCGCTTCGAGCGCTTCGCCGTACGAGCGTCCGAGGATCGGCACCAGGACGCCGCCGCGCGGGTGACCGGACAGGGTCTGCCAATCGATGTCGAACGACGCCGCATAGGGAGACCGCGGCCCCCATTCCAGCACGTCGAGCCACCACGGATTGTCGGCGTAGTGAATTCCCATGTGGTTGGGCACGAAATCGAGAATGAGCCCGATGTCGGCCCGCGCGAGCGCCGCGCACAAGCGCTCGAAGGCGTCTTCGCCGCCGAGCCCGGGATTGAGCGCATTGTGATCCACCACGTCATAACCGTGGCTGCTGCCCGCGCGCGCCTTGAGGAAGGGCGACGCATAGAGATGAGTGATGCCCAGCGCCTTCAGGTAAGGCACCGCGGCGGCCGCGTCGTCGAAGCCGAAGCTCGGGGTCAGTTGCAGGCGATAGGTCGCGATCGGAACCGAGGGCGGCATCATCCCGCTCCGATGCTCCAGAACACCGTCCAGGGCGCGAGCTTGTCGGTGGGTTCACCGCCCCAGATCGGCCGTCCTGATTGAAAGCCCGCGGGCATGTCCGCGTCCACATCCGTCAAATTGGCGAGCAGGATGAGCGCTGCGCCGTCGCTCAGGGACCAATTCGCGGTCAGTGCCTTGTCGTCGCACCGCGCCGACCCGAACTTCGCGCCCGCGAGATGCGGCGTGACCTCGCGTCGGCGGACCGCCAGCAGCTCGCGGACAAGCCGCAGCCGCCGCTGCCCGGCGGGGCTCGAGCGTGCTCCCCAATCGAGCACCGCCGAGCGAAAGGTCGCCTCCGCCAGCGGATCGGGAATGGCGTCGCCCAGCTCGGCATAAGCGGCCTTGAACTCCTCGCGCCGGCCGTTACGGACCGCGGTCGCCAGCGGCTCGGGGAAATCGCAAAAGAACGGAAACGGCTGCGCCGCCCCCCATTCCTCGCCCATGAACATCAGCGGCGGCATCGGCGCGAGCAGCGTGACCGCCAGCGCCGCCGCCGTCGCAGCCTCGTCCGCCTGCGCCGCCAGTCGATCGCCCAGCGGCCGATTGCCGATCTGGTCGTGGTTCTGCAGAAAATCGACGAATGCCAGCGGCGACAGCGCGCCGGAAGGTTCGCCGCGCCGGCGGCCTCGGCGGTGAGGCGAGACTTCGCCCTGGTAGGCGAAGCCCGAGCCCAATGCGCGCGCGATGTGACGGCGCGGGTCGGCCGCATAGTCCTGGTAATAGCCCTTGCGCTCGCCGGTCAGCAGAACGTGCCAGGCGTGGTGATAGTCGTCGTTCCACTGCGCCCGGTATTTTCCCTGCGGGGGATCGGCACGCGGATCGAGCAGGCTTCCGCGATTGTCGTCGTTCTCGAGCACCAGATGGATCGCGCGTCCGCCAGCGCCGGCGAGGTGGCCGACGACGCGGCTGATGTCGTGCAGGATCGGCGGTTGCCCAGGCTCGACGATGGCATGGACGGCGTCGAGCCGCAGGCCGTCGAAGCGATAGCGCTGCAGCCAATGCAGCGCGTTCTCGATCGCGAATGCGCGCACCTGCGGGACGCGATAGTCGATGGCGTGCCCCCACGGCGTGTGCGCCGAGGCGAAGAACGCCGGCGCATAGCGGTGAAGGTAGTTACCTTCGGGGCCGAAATGGTTGTACACGACGTCGAGCAGCACCATGAGCCCGCGCGCGTGCGCTTCGTCGATCAGGGCCCGCAGATCATCGGGACCGCCATAGGCGCTGTCGGGGGCGTAGAGCAGGACGCCGTCGTAGCCCCAGTTGCGCCGGCCCGCGAAGTCGGCGATCGGCATCAGCTCGATCGCCGTGACGCCGGCATCGACCACGTCGTCGAGCCGCTCGATCGCGGAGCGAAACGTGCCACCGGGCGTGAACGTGCCGACGTGAAGCTCCAGGATCACCGCGTCCTGCCACGGCCGGCCACGCCATGCGCGCGTGCGCCATTCGTAGCGGCCGTGGTCAATGACCTCGCTCGGCCCGCTCACGTCCTGCGGCTGAAAATGCGAGGCCGGATCCGGCACCTCGATCTCGCCGTCGATGCGGTACTTGTAGAGCGCACCGGCGCGCAGGCCCGCGATGGTGGTCTCGAACCAGCCCTCCGCCAGCGGCTGCAGCGGATGGGCGCGGTCGAGCATGAGCTCGACGCGCCTGGCCGTCGGCGCCCAAAGGCGGAAGGTTACCCCGTCTTGATGCAGCTCCGCGCCAAAGCGGGCGCCGGCGGTCATGTCGTTCCCGCGAAGGCCAGCACCGAGCGCGGCTGAGAGTGCAGCTTGGCGGCAGCCGCGAACTCCTCGCCGGTGCGCGGGCTGGGCGCCGACTCGAGCAGCATTGTCCAGCGTGGGTAGTCGGGGAGGGTTGGAAACGTGAACTCGATCGTCTCGGGGGCGGCGTTGAGCACGATATAGAGCGGCGGCTCGCCCTGATCCGGCGACCCGAGCAGGTAGGACAGGAAGCGTCCCTCCGGGAAATTCCAGTCCTGCTCGGTCATCTCGGTGGCTTGCGGCGTCAACCAGAGCACGCCGAAAGAGCCGTCCGGACGACGGCCGTTGACCCATGCGCGCGGGCGAAGCTGCGGGAAGCGCCGGCGCAACGCCGTGAGTTGGCCGATCAGGTCGGCCATGTCGTCGCCATCGCGCCCAAGCGCGGACCAGTCCACCCAGCCGATCGGGTTGTCCTGGCAATAGGCGTTGTTGTTGCCGTTCTGGCTGTTGCCGACTTCGTCGCCTGCCAGCAGCAGCGGCACCCCCTGCGCCAGCATCAGGCTCGCCAGGTGATTGCGCCGCAACTGCCGCCGCAGTTCGAGAATGGCTGGATCGTCGGTCGGTCCTTCAACGCCGCAATTGGTGCTGTAATTGTCGTCGGAGCCGTCGCGATTGTCCTCGCCGTTGGCCTCGTTGTGCTTGCGCTCGTAGCTCACGAGATCGGCGAGGGTGAAGCCGTCGTGGACCGTGACATGGTTGATGCTCGAGCGCGGGCTGCGGCCGTCGTGGTCGAACAGGTCGGCGGAGCCGGTCATCCGCGCGCCGACGTCGCCGATGAGACTGCCTTCGCCCGACCAATAGCGCCGCAGCGTGCGGCGGAAATGATCGTTCCACTCCGACCAGCCGGCAGGAAAAGCGCCCACCTGGTAGCCGCCCGGCCCGATGTCCCAGGGCTCGGCGATCAGCTTGCTGCCGGCGAGCACGGGGTCCTGGCGGATCGCGGCGAAGAACGCGGCGCCGCGGTCGAAGCCGGCACTCCCGCGCCCGAGCGTGCTGGCGAGATCGAAGCGGAAGCCGTCGACATGGCAGGTCTCCACCCAGTAGCGCAGCGAATCCATCACCATCTGCAGCACGCGCGGATGGGCGAGGTTGAGCGCGTTGCCGCAGCCGGTCACGTCGTCGTAGTAGCGCGGCTCATCTGGCGACAGCCGGTAGTACGAGGTGTTGTCGATGCCGCGGAAGCTCAGGGTCGGGCCGAGGTGATTGCCTTCGGCGGTGTGGTTGTAGACGACGTCGAGGATGATTTCGAAGCCGGCATCGTGCAGGCGGGAGACGGTGGAGCGAAACTCGTCGAGCGGGGCGTCGAACGAATAGCGCCGCTCGGGTGCGAAGAAGCACAGGCTGTTGTAGCCCCAATAGTTGACGAGCCCGCGCTCGATCAGTTGCCGGTCGTCGACGAAGCCGTGGATCGGCAGCAGCTCGATCGCCGTCACCCCGAGCCGCTTGAGATGATCGATCACCGCCGGCGCGGTGAGTCCGCGAAAGGTGCCGCGCCAGGCGGGCGGAACGTCCTCGCGCTGCTGGGTCAGTCCCTTGACATGCGCCTCATAGATGACGGTGTCCTCCCACGGGATCGCGGGCCTGCGTTCCTCGCCCCAGGTGAAGGCCTCGTCGACCACCACCGCCTTGAGCATGCCGCGCGCATTGTCGCGGCGGTCGAAGGACAGGTCGGCCTTCGCGCTGCCGGCGCGGTAACCGAAATGCGCGTCGCTCCAGGCGAGCCGCCCGATCAGCTGCTTTGCATACGGATCGAGCAACAGCTTGTGCGAGTTGAAGCGAAATCCGCGCTCCGGATCGTAAGGCCCGTGGACCCGATATCCGTACGGCTGCCCGGGTGCGACGTCGTTGAGATAGCCGTGCCAGACGTCCTCGGTGCGCTCCGGCAGCGCGATGCGCTCGATCTGACGGTGGCCCTGGCGATCGAACAGGCAAAGCTCGACCTTCTCGGCATTGGCGGAAAACAGCGCGAAATTGGTCCCGCGCCCGTCCCAGGTTGCCCCGAGCGGATGCGGCGCCCCGGCCGACAGGCGGGCGTTAACGTTCCGGGACGAGAAAAACTGCAGCAAGGGGCGGAACAACAAGGCTGACCTCGGGAATCGTGCCTTCGTCCAACGTGCTCACGGCCCCGCCGTTCCCGACATTGCTGCCGCCGTAGAGGCTCGAATCGGTGTTGAGGATCTCGCGCCAGACTCCCGAGAACGGAACCTTGATCCGGTAATCGCGGTAGGTCTCGGGCGTGAAATTGACCACCACCAGGCAGCGGTCGTGCGTGCCGCGTCCCTTGCGCAGCCAGGCGAATACGCCGCGCTCGGCGTCGTGCATGACCAGCCACTCGAACCCGGCGTCGTCGCAGTCGAGCTCGTGCAGCGCCGGCAGGGTCCGGTAGAGGCGGTTGAGGTCGCGGATCAGCGACTGGACACCGCGATGCAACGGACGCTCGGCGAGGTGCCAATCGAGCGAGTGATCGTGGCGCCATTCGTTCTCCTGGCCGAACTCGCCGCCCATGAACAGAAGCTTCTTGCCGGGATGGCCGAACATGAAGCCGTAATAGGCGCGCAGATTGGCGAAGCGCTGCCATTCGTCGCCGGGCATGCGGCCGAGCAGGGAGCGCTTGCCGTGCACGACCTCGTCGTGGGAGAGCGGCAGGATGAAATTTTCGGAGAAGGCGTAGTGCAGGCCGAACAGGATCTGGCCGTGGTGATGCTTGCGGTAGATCGGATCCTTGCTGATGTAGTCGAGGGTGTCGTGCATCCACCCCATGTTCCACTTGTAGCCGAAGCCGAGCCCGCCCCAGTCGACCGGCCGCGATACCATCGGCCAGGCGGTCGATTCCTCGGCGGCCGTGGTGGCGTTCGGAAAGCGCCAAAACAGCTCGCTGTTGAAACGGCGAAGCAGGCTGATGGCTTCGAGGTTCTCGCGGCCGCCATGCCGGTTGGGAATCCAGCCGCCCTCCGGCCGGCTGTAATCGAGATAGAGCATCGAGGCGACGGCGTCGACGCGCAGCCCGTCGATGCGATAGCGATCGGGCCAGAACAAGCCATTGGCGATGAGGAAGTTCGCGACCTCGGTGCGCCCGTAATTGTAGACCAGCGTGTTCCAGTCGAGATGACGTCCCTGCATCGGATCGGCGTGCTCGTACAACGCTGTGCCGTCGAACCGGCTGAGCCCGTGCGGGTCGTCCGGAAAATGTCCGGGCACCCAGTCGAGAATGACGGCAAGCCCGGCGCCGTGGCAGGCATCCACCAGAGCGGCGAAGTCGGCGGGGCTGCCGAACCGGCTGGTCGGAGCGAACAGGCCAGTCGGCTGGTAGCCCCACGATCCGTCGAACGGGTGCTCGCTGACCGGCAGGAATTCGACGTGGGTGAAGCCCAGGTCGTGCGCGTAGGCGGGCAATTGCTCGGCGAGCTCGCGGTAGCTCAGCCAGCGGCCACCCTCCTGCGGGTGGCGGCGCCAGGAGCCGAGATGCACCTCGTAAATCGAGATCGGCGCATCCAACGCGTTGACGTTGGCGGGTGCGGGCTGCGGACGCGGGATCGCGTCCCAGTCCACCACGATCGAAGCGGTTCCCGGCCGCAGTTCCCCGGCGAACGCCATCGGGTCGGATTTCAGCGGCAGCATGCGGCCATCCGGCCCGATGATCTCATACTTGTATTTGTCGCCGGCCCTGGCTTCCGGCACGAAGATTTCCCAGAAGCCGTTGCCGCGCACGCGCATGGCGTGGCGCCGGCCGTCCCACAAATTGAAATCGCCGACCACGCTGACCCGCCGCGCGGTCGGCGCGAACACCGCGAATACCACGCCGGCGACCTCGTCCAGGACCATGGGATGCGCACCGAGCTTCTCGTAGAGATGCATGTGCGTCCCTTCGCCCAGCAGGTGGAGGTCGACATCGGACAGGATCGGAGGAAACCGATACGGGTCTTCGATCTCGACCTGCCGCTCGCCGTAGCGGGCGCGCACGCGATAGCGGCGCGAGCCATTCGACAGCCGGCCCTCGAACAACCCGGCGTCATGAACGCGCTCGAGGCCGCTTTCGTGGCCCTGCTCGTCGACGATGGCGACAGCCTCGGCATCGGGAAGGAAGACGCGGACCAGCGGCACGTCACCCTCGACATGCGGGCCGAGATAGTGGAAGGGGTCGGAATGACGCCCCTCGATGACGGCATAAGCTTCAGGCGAGAGCGCGTTCATTGCGGCGTCCCCTCCGAGCGGGTGAGGATATGCCAGGTGCCGGCCAGCGGCACCCGCAGCCAATCGGGCCGATGCGCCAGCTCGTATTCGATCTCGTAGAACGCCTTCTCCAGCAGAAAGAAATCGAGCAGCCGGTCGGCGTCGGTGAGCGACCGCGGCCAAAGCCTGGCACCGCCCAATGCTTGCCGATAGCCGGCGAGGAAGGCGGCGACCGAGTGCTCGCGCCAGCCGTCGAGCGCGCGGGCGAGCCGGCCTTGCTCATCGGGCGCCGACTTGAGCGCGCGCTCGAGCGCGGCGGTCGCCGAATAGTCGATCGAGCGGATCAGGCCGGCGACGTCGCGCGCGGCCGGCGCCTTGCGGCGGCGCTCCTCGAGGCTGCGCCGGGGCTCGCCTTCGAAGTCGATGATGAAGACGTCGTCCTTGACGATCAGCATCTGCCCAAGATGAAAGTCGCCGTGATGCCGGATCTTCATGGTGTCGAGGCTCGCCGGCAGCAATTCGCTCAATCGATCGGGCAGCGCTTGCCGCCTGGACAGCAGCTCGTCGACGAGGCGGCCGTCATGGTCCTTGAGGTCCTTGCGGCGGCGCGCCAGCGCGTCGAGCGTCTGCTCGGCGCGTTGCAGGACGCGATCGGTCCAGTCGCGCACGTCGGCGGCGGTGATCGGCTCGGGAGCGAAATCGGTCAGGTCGTCGCGGCTGGCGAGCGCGAGCTGCATCTCGGCCACCCGCCGGCCCACCTGCTCCATGCGGCGGGCGTAGGCCGCCTGCTCGTCGCTGTGCTCCGCCGCTTCGGCGGTCAGCAGGCGCTGCTCTTCGACGAAACGGTCGAGATAGGCGCTGGTCACCGTCCAGGCGTCACCCTGGTTCTGAATGAAGCCGTGCACGACCGCGACGGCGCTGCGGACGCCTTTTTCCTCCAGCTCGACCGCTCCCAGGAGCGGCGGCGTGTTCGGAAACGCGACCGTGTCGGTGAGAAACCGTCCCACCTCGATTTCCGGATTGACGCCGGCTTCGAGCCGGCGAAACAGCTTCACGACATATTCGGATCCGACGAGCGCAGTCGTATTCGACTGCTCGGTGTCGACTGCGCGCACGTCCTCGATGGTGATTGGCTCGCCGCCCGGGAATTTCCCGGTCGGCCGGAACACAAGACGGCGATGCTCGCCCTCGATGGTGCGCGCGGTGCGCAGGTTCTCCAGCACGAACGCGATGAAGCCAGGATCGGCGGCCGCGTCGAGCAAGGTGCCTTGCCGTGGGCCGCGGCGCACGGCGGCGAGCGCGGTGGGATTCGGTCGCACCGGATCGAAGCGGGTCCATTTGATGGTCAGCGGCAGCAGGTAATTGCCGGTCTCGTGGTGACCCCTGGCCTCGACGATCGCAACTCCCAGATCGTGGTCGGCGGCGTCGAGCGGGAAGGCGCCGAGTACGTGAGTATGGGTCGACGCATTGCCGCGCTCCGCGAACCAGCGCCGGCCGGCCAGAAAGGCGGGAAGCACGTCGCGCTCCAGCACCGATCGGGAACGGCCCTGCAACAGCGAGCGCCAGCCGTCGAGAACCACGAGCGTCTCGAATTCCGCGGGCGTGGTTTTGGTCTCGAGCGCCGACCCGGCCGGCTCGCAGAGCTGGAACCAGTAGAAACCATAGGGCGCGAGCGTGATGATGTAGGGGCCATCGCCGATCGGCGGGAAATTCGTGCGCCCGAGCATTTCGAAGGGAACGCGGCCCCGCCACGGTGCAAGGTCGATCTCGGCGGCCTGCGCGGAGCGCGACAGGTTGGCGACGCAGAGCAGGACGTCGTTCTGGTACTGCCGCGCGTAGACGAACACCGAGCGGTTGGCCGGCCGGATGATGCTGAGCGATCCGCGGCTGAAGATCCTGCTGGATTTGCGGACCGATATCAGGCGCTTGGTCCAGCTCAACAACGAGGCGAGGCTGCGGGACTGCGCTTCGACGTTGACCGCCTCGTAGCCGTAGACCGGGTCCATGATCATCGGCGCGTAGAGACGCGCCGGATCGCAGCGGGAGAAGCCGCCGTTGCGATCGGGCGTCCACTGCATGGGCGTGCGCACGCCGTTGCGATCGCCGAGATAGATATTGTCGCCCATGCCGATCTCGTCGCCGTAATAGATGATCGGCGCGCCTGGGCACGACATCAGCAGCGAGTTCATGAGCTCGATCTTGCGCCGGTCGCAGTCCATCAGCGAGGCGAGGCGCCGCCGGATGCCGAGATTGATGCGCGCGCGCGGGTCGGTGGCGTAGGTGGACCAGAGATAATCGCGCTCGACGTCGGTCACCATTTCGAGCGTGAGCTCGTCGTGATTGCGCAGGAACGTGGCCCATTGGCAGTTGTCCGGAATGTCCGGCGTCTGCCGCAGGATGTCGGTGATCGGAAAGCGATCTTCCTGGGCGATGGCCATGTAGATCCGCGGCATCAGCGGAAAGTGATAGGCCATGTGGCACTCGTCGCCGTCGCCGAAATAGGCGCTGACGTCCTCGGGCCACTGATTGGCCTCGGCCAGCAGCACCTTGCCCGGCGCATAGGAATCGAGCTCGGCCCTGATTTTCCGGATGACGGCGTGGGTCTCGGGCAGATTCTCGTTGTTGGTTCCTTCGCGCTCGCAGAGATAGGGAATCGCGTCCAGCCGAAAACCGTCGACGCCGAGATCGAGCCAGTACCGCATGATCTGGATCATCGCCATCAACACGCGCGGATTGTCGTAGTTGAGATCCGGCTGATGGGAGAAGAAGCGATGCCAGTAATAGGCCTTGGCTTCGGGGTCCCAGGTCCAGTTCGATTTCTCGGTGTCGTTGAAGATGACACGCGTTCCGGCGTATTTCCGGTCGTTGTCGCTCCAGACGTACCAGTTGCGGGCGTCGGACGTCGGCTTGCTGCGGCGTGCGCGCTCGAACCAGGGATGCCGGTCGGAGGTATGGTTGATCACGAGCTCGGTGATCACCTTGAGCTTTCGGCGCTTGGCTTCCTGCATGAAGCGCCGGAAGTCCTGCATGGTGCCGAAATCGGGATTGATCTGGCGATAATCCGAGATGTCGTAACCGTCGTCGCGGCCGGGCGAGGGATAGAACGGCAACAGCCAGAGCGCGGTGACGCCGAGGTCCTGCAGATAGTCGAGCTTGTCGGTCAGGCCGGCGAAGTCGCCGATGCCGTCGTTGTTGCTGTCGGCGAAGGCCTTGACGTGCAGCTGATAGATGATCGCGTCCTTGAACCACAGCTCGTCGCTTTCGAGCTTGGGGTCGGCCCTGATGTCGGGAGCGACGTTCATGGCTGGGCCTTCACGCGAGGCAGCGGAACAGCAGTGCGGGATCCTGCTGCTGGTCGATGCGCAAGCGGACCCCGCCCCATTCGAGGATGTGCCGCTCGCCGGTGATCAGGTCTTCAATGGCCCTGACGCGCTGGCGCGCGTCGCGCGGGCCGATCTCGATGTCGCCGAAATGGAACCAGAACTCCCGCGGCCCCTCCTTCGCCAGCGCGATCGCGACCGCCATCGCGTTGCCGCCGTCGGAGGACTCGTTGCCGAAGCCGATCACCTCCTGGTCGTCGACCTGCGCGATGCGCAGCCGGCTGGTCTGCAACAGGGCCGGATTGCCGCGCCGGATGCGATTGAGGCGGCCGATATAGCTCTTGATGTTGCCCGGCTTGTTCCAGTCGCGGACCTTGAGCTCGTATTTCTCGGAATTGAGATATTCCTCCTTGCCCGGGATCGGCTCGTGCTCGATGAGCTCGAATCCGTTGTAGATGCCGTAGTTCCCCGACAAGGTGGCGGCGAGCGCGACACGCGCCTTGAAGATCCAGGGCTCGCCGGTCTGCAGATGGAAGGGCAGGATGTCGGGAGTGTTCACGAAAAAGTTCGGCCGGAAATATTCGCGCTCGGGATAACGGGTGATCTCGCTCAGATAGGCTTGCAGCTCCTCCTTGCCGGTGCGCCAGGTGAAATAGGTGTAGGACTGGGTAAAGCCGAGCTTGGCGAGCGCCTTCATGACCTTCGGCCGGGTGAAGGCTTCCGCCAGGAAAACCACGTTGGGATCGACCGACTGCACCTCGCGGATCAGCCACTCCCAGAACGGAAACGGCTTGGTGTGCGGATTGTCGACGCGAAAGATGCGCACGCCTTGCCGGACCCAGAACAGCACGACGTCGCGCAAGGCTCGCCAAAGCCCCTGGGTGTCGCCGCCGTAGAAGTCGGGATTGACGATGTCCTCGTATTTCTTCGGCGGGTTCTCGGCGTACTGGATCGAGCCGTCGGGCCGGCGCTTGAACCACTCCGGATGCCGGGTCAGCCAGGGATGGTCCGGCGAGCATTGAATGGCGAAATCGAGCGCGACTTCCATTCCGCGCTCCGCGCAGGCCTTCACCAGCCGGCGGAAGTCCTCGAGCGTGCCGAGCTCGGCGTGCACCGCGTCGTGGCCCCCTTCGGGCGAGCCGATCGCATAGGGGCTGCCGGGATCACCGGCGGCGGCGGTGAGCGCATTGTTGCGCCCCTTGCGGTTGGTGCTGCCGATCGGGTGGATCGGGGGGAGATAGAGGACATCGAAACCGAGCGCGGCGATTTCGGGCAGCCGGGCGATGCAATCGTCGAACGTGCCGTGGCGGTCGGGAAGGCGGCCCTGGCTGCGCGGCATCATTTCGTACCAGGCGCCGGCGCGGGCGATCGGCCGGTCCACCACCAGCGGATACTCGGCGCTGCGGGTGAGGTCGGCCTGCAGGCCCTTGGCAGCCGCGGCCGCCAACTCATCCGACAGCAATGGCGCCGGATCGTCGGCCGCCGCCTCCGTGCGGCACAGCTCGCGGATCAAGCGCGCCTGGGACGCCTCGGGCGGCTTGAGCGCCGCCAGCAGATTGCGTCCCTCCGCGATCTCCAGCTTCACGTCCAGGCCGGCCCGGCGTTTGGCGAGCAGATCACGGCGCCAGGTGCCGAACGCGTCGGTCCAGGCCTCGATGGCGTACCGGTAGCGGCCCACAGAGGTGGGCGTGAAGGTCGCCGTCCAACGGTCGTTCTCGTGCAGCCGCATGGGCGTGCGCGACCATCGGTCGGATGCTTCCGCCCGCCACAGCAGCTCCGCCGCCAGCACGGCGTGGCCGTCGCGCAAGATGTCTGCCCACACCTCCACCGGCTCGCGGACGATGCGCTTGACCGGAAAACGGCCGGCATCGAGGGCCGGATAGACGTCCTCGATGACGATGCGGGGGCTGGAAAGGCCGGCGACGGACGGGATGCTCAGGTTGGCTGGTGCGGCGCGCTCCTGCATAACCATCCTGTCAGGCCGCGGGACGACAGATGGGGCCATGCATAAGGAACCGACAGCTCCGGGCTTTGGTTCCGGGCCGCGGGGCGGTTGCAAGCCCCGTATGCACAGGAAACGCGCAGATTCGGCGGGCAGGCTTACTGGATTGCAAAGGAACAAACCGTAACCGGTCCGGTTGAAATCAGGACGAAATTTTGCACTGCACGCCCCACCACCATAAAGCGTCCGCGATGGACCCGATTCTTGAACGCGCAGCGCTGTGGGGCATCGAGACGCGTTACCAGGACGCCTTCGGGCGTCTGCGAACGGTCGAGCCGGAGATGCTGGTCCGATTGCTCGGCGCGGTCGCGTCCGATGATGCCGCCGCTGCGCGGATGTTGCCGCGGACCATCATTGTCCGCGGCGAGCGCGACCGCGCCGTCGCCGTTGCCGCGGCGGAAGGACAGGCGCTGCGGTGGGAGATCGCCGGCGATCAGACCATCGCCGAAGGGGAGGGCGCAGCGCCCTCGTTGACGCTGCCGCCGGGGCTGCCCACCGGCCTGTTTCGTCTGCGGGTGACGGCAGCGACTGCGGCCGGCCGCGTCCGCGAGGAGGCATCGCTCGTCGTCTGTCCGGATCGGGCCTATCAGGGCGACGCATCCGCGCCACGGCGGATGTGGGCGCTGGCCGTGCAGCTCTACAGCGTCCGCTCGGCCCGCAACTGGGGCCATGGCGATTTCACCGATCTGTTGGGGCTGGTCGAGCTTGCGGCCGATCTCGGCGCCTCCGGCGTCGGGCTCAATCCCCTGCATGCCTTGTTCGACGATCGGCCGTCGGAGCCGAGCCCCTACTTCCCGAACAGCCGGCTGTTTCTCAATCCGCTCTACATCGACCTCGACGCGGTGCCGGAATTTCCCGGCCTGCGCGCCGCCGGCCTGGAGGCGGGTGTCGAGCGGCTTCGCGGCGAGGGCAGGGTCGACTACCGCGCCGTGGCCGACGCAAAGACGCGGGCGCTGCGACTCGCCTACGGCAACTTTCGGCAGTCCGGCAGCTCCGAGCGGCGCGACGCCTTCGATCGGTTTCGGCGCGCGCGGGGGTCGGTGCTGTTGCGGTTCGCGTGCTTCGAGCTGCTGCGCCGCAAGCTCGATGCGCCATGGTGGGAATGGCCCCCGCCATGGCGAAGGGTGAGCGACGTGGCGCTCGCCGGTCTGCGGCAAACCGAGGAGGCAGAACTTGGCTTCTTCGAGTTCGTGCAGTGGTTGGCGCATGAGCAGCTCGATCGCTGTCGCATGCGGGCGCGCGAGCGGGGGCTGGCGATCGGGCTCTATCTCGACATCGCCGTGGGAGTTCGCCGCGACGGCTTCGATGCCTGGTGCGACCAGGACGCCGTATTGCCTGGCATGGCGATCGGAGCGCCGCCCGACGCGCTCAACAGGTCGGGCCAGAATTGGGGCTTGGCCGCCGTCAATCCCGTGGCGCTCGAGGCCCGCTATTTCGAGCCGTTTCGCCGCATGCTGCAGGCGTCAATGCAATATGCCGGCGCGATCCGACTAGATCACGTGCTCGGCTTGAAACGGCTTTTCCTCGTCCCCGACGGCGTGACCGCCGAACACGGCGCCTACATCCGTTGTCCGTTCGAGGCGCTGCTGGCGGTGACGGCGCTGTCGAGCGTCGAGGCGAGCTGCATCGTCATCGGGGAAGACCTCGGCACCGTGCCGGAGCAATTCCGCGAGACGCTGACGGATTGGGGGATATGGTCGTATCAGGTCATGCTGTTCGAGCGCTTGCCGGGCGGGGCTTTTGCCGGTCCGGATGCGTATCGGGAGAATGCGCTGGTCACGTTCGCGACCCACGACCTGCCGACCTACGCGGGCTGGCGTGAGAAGCACGACCTCGCCGTCAAGCACGCGCTCGGCATCGACCCCGGCGAAAGCGGCGAGGAACGGGAAGGGGCCTTCCATGCGCTGCACCAGGCGCTGGTCGGGCGCGGATTGGCAGCGAACAGCTTTGCGGCGGTCGGCCGCTATCTGGCCGATGCGCCTTCGCGGCTGCTGGTGGTGTCGATCGAGGACCTCTTGGGCGTGAAGGAGCAGGTCAATCTGCCGGGGACGGTCGACGAGCATCCGAACTGGCGCCACCGGCTCCCGATCGACTTGGACGATTTGAGAGACCACGAGGGCGTGGGGGCCGTGGCCGAGGCTATGCGGGCGGCGGGGCGGAGCCAGTCGCGGGGCTGAGCGGCCGCCGGCGCTCGGCGTCATGGCCCGCCGGCAAGCCGCAAATAGCAAACACCGGAGAGGTCCCTCTCCGGTGTCCGGAAGCTGGCAGCCGCTTCAAAACGGTTTGGTTGGGATCTGGCGTTGTCCTTGGATACTCGAACTCAGAATGCACCCAGCAAAATGGCGCCGACGAACGCGAACACGGCAAACACCGCCAGCACATCGAGCCTCAAGGCAAGGTTCACGTCCTACTCCCCTGATGGTTGACCCGGCTAAAGTCTAGCAGAGGATGGAACCGGGCCGAAATGGCAAATGTATTGCGCCGCGAAAATCTACTTGGCCGTATCCGAGGATGGTCATATGTCTGTTGCCAACATTCTGATATTTCGACGTAAAATTACCAGCACTATGACTTTTGATCGCATATAAGACTTGCTTGTTACTTCATGGCGCGGCTTGTGGATATCTCGTCTAACGGTACTATACGCTCGGAAGTGCCAAATTATACGTTCCACGACATAAGGTTAGCGAGCAGCGACGGCCGTTGGGGCGAGCGCCCGCTCGACGAACGCCGCAGCGGCGAGCGCAAACCGGTCCCGCCCGAAGCGGGCGATGATTTGCACCCCCAGCGGCAGGCCGGCCGGGTCGGACAAGCCCGGAACATTGACGCAAGGCACGCCCAACAGGGTCCAGAGCCGGTTGAAGGTCGCCTGGCCGGTGGAGCCGAGCCGCGGCGGGGCCGCCCCCGGCGCCGAAGGAGTGAGGATCACCTCGCCGTCGGCGAGAAGATCGACGAAAGCCTGGCGCGCGCGCCGGGTCGTGCGCCGGGCATCGTCATACGCGTCCGCATCGATGGCCGCCGCCGTGTCGAGCTGCGCGCGTAGGGCCGGCCCCAGCCGGTCGCGGTGGCGCTCATATTCGAAGGCGAGCGCGCGAAACGCTTCGTAGTCCTGGATGATGCGGTGCGCGCGCTCGGCCGCTTCGAGGATCGGCGGCAGGTCGAGCTCCCTCACCCACGCGCCGGCTTGCTCGGCGGCGCGTGCCGCGCGCTCGACCGCGTCCTGCATCGGCGCGCCGGCCTGGTCCCAGCGGTGGGTGCGGACGAGCGCCACCGTCGGCGGCGTCGGCAGCCCGGCCTCGATCCAGAGCTCGCGCCCGCTCACCGCCGCCGCCGCGAACGCCAGGTCGGCGACGCTCGCCGCGAACAGCCCGGCGGTGTCGAGCGACCAGGAAAAGCACTTCATGCCGACGGTCGGCAACATCTTGTAGGACGGCTTGAAGCCGGCGACGCCGCAGAAGGCGGCGGGACGGATGACCGAGCCGCCGGTCTGGCTGCCGAAGGCGAGCGGCAGCATGCCGGCCGCCACCGCCGCCGCCGATCCCGATGACGATCCGCCCGGCGTGTGCGCGCGATTGCGCGGATTGCGGGTGCCGGCTGGCTCGAACGAAGCGAATTCGGTGGTCACGGTCTTGCCGAGCACGACGGCGCCGGCGCGCCGCGCCATCATCACCAGCGCGGCGTCGGCGTTCGGCCGGTGGCCGGCATGGATCGGCGAGCCGTAGGCGGTCGGCAGGTCGGCGGTGTCGAATATGTCCTTGATGCCGACCGGCAGTCCGGAGAGCGGCAGGCGTGCAAGCTCGGGCCGCTCGGCGCTGCGCCGCGCCGCTTCGAGGTCGAGCGCCGCGAAGGCGCCGATCTCGGCCTCGCGCGCCGCGATGGCCGCGGCGCAGAGATCGACCACGGCGCGCGGGGTGAGCTCGCCGGCCGCGATCCGGCGCACGAGATCGAGAGCTGAAAGCATCAAGCCTTGCCCTCGATGAGGCCGACGATCCATACCGTCGAACGCCGCACGTACGGGATCGCCACGAAGGCGGTGACGGCCGCCACCGGCCAGCCGACCAGAAAGGCCTTGAGCCAGCGCCGCACGAAGTCGGGATGGATGCCGATATTGCTGTAGGTCACGACGGCGCTGACCACGAATACGATGATGGCGGTGATGAGGACCGGAAAGATGAACCGCGCCTTGCCTTCCATGAAGCGTCCCCCCCCCCGCCGACCTGCGCCGCAGCCCTTCTTAACCATACCGCGAGGGTGAGACCAGCCGCGCCTGCCCGGGCCGACTCTTTGAAGAGTCGTTAACAAACTCCATCGCATTCTCCCGACCATGAGGTGGGGAGTTCGTTGGTATCTCGTCGGCTCCGGCGTCCTCGGCGTTCTCGGCGCGCTTGCGGGCTGCAGCGGCGGCAACATTTTTGTCGAGCGCGAGCCGTGGCGGCACGAGGCCGAGGCGCAATGCATCAATTCCGGCGCCGTCAAGGAAGGCGCCGGCATCGTGCGCATCAAGCAGATCCGCGGGCCTGGCGCCTGCGGGGCGGATTTTCCGCTGCGGGTTTCGGAGCTGGGCGAGGGCACGACGACGCTCGGCTATTCCGACGATCCGCGCCCGCCCGGCTCGATCCCGGGCGGCGCCGCGCAGCCGCGCTGGCCGACCGCCGCGCCCGCCGATGCTCCGCCGCCCTACGAAACGCGCCCGCCCGCCTATCCGTCGTACCCATCGCGCAGCGTCCAGCCGCCCTCGCGCGTGCTGCCCGAATATCGATCCACCGGTGATGCCGAAGGACCTATTTCGCTCAATCCGAACGGTGGCCGCGAAGCCCCCGGCGCGGTCGCCGATCCGTACGATTTCCGCAGGCCCTACGGCGCCTCGCCGCCGCCCGCGCCGCCGAAGTCCGGCCCGTGGCGGGAGGTGGGCCCGCCGGCTTATGACCTCTCGCCGGTCCCTTACGAGCGTCGGCGGGTGATCGACGGCTCGCGGCCCGAGCCGCCCACGCCGGCGCGCGGCGCTGTGCGCGCCGAGCCGTTGCCGCCTTCGGACGCCATGCGTTCCGCGCCGCGCGAGCCGCCGCCCGCGGCCGCCGCCCGCCCGGCGCCGCTGCCGGCGCTCGGTCCCGCGCGCGGCGCGCCGGTGACCGGGTCGGTTACGCCGGTGTCGGTGTCGCCCGCGGCGACGCTCGCCTGCCCGATGGTGTCGGTGCTGGAGCAATGGCTCGCCAACGACGTGCAGCCGGCGGCGCTGCGCTGGTTCGGCTCGCCGGTCGCCGAGATCAAGCAGATCTCCGCCTATTCGTGCCGCGGCATGAACGGCAGTCCGCGTGCACGCATCTCCGAGCACGCCTTCGGCAACGCTCTCGACATCGCCTCCTTCACGCTCGCCGACGGCCGCAAGATTACGGTCAAGAACGGCTGGCACGGCCTGCCGGAGGAGCAGGGCTTTCTGCGCGACGTGCAGGGCGCCGCCTGCGACCAGTTCAACACCGTGCTGGCGCCGGGCTCCAACGTCTACCACTACGACCATATCCACGTGGACCTGATGCGCCGGCGCGACGGCCGCCGCGCCTGCAATCCGGACGCCGTCCCGGGCGAGGTGGT
>JBEVIH010000178.1:0-12220 GCA_040510815.1 Xanthobacteraceae bacterium
GCGACTGCGACCAGAAATCGCTCGCCCAGATCGAGAAGGAGATCGCCGATTTCGGCCGTCGCGCGCGCGAGGGCGCGCTCAAGATCGAGGAGATGCAGGGCGGCACCTTCACCATCACCAATGGCGGCGTCTACGGCTCGCTGATGTCGACGCCGATCCTCAACGCGCCGCAGTCCGGCATCCTCGGCATGCACAAGATCCAGGAGCGGCCGGTGGTGGTCGCCGGCAAGATCGAGCCGCGGCCGATGATGTATCTGGCGCTCTCCTACGACCACCGCATCGTCGACGGCCGCGAGGCGGTGACGTTCCTGGTGCGGGTGAAGGAGATCCTGGAGGACCCGGCGCGGCTGGTGCTGGATCTGTGACGGCGGGCTGGTTCGGCGCGGACCGTTTCTCTCGTCAGTTCAATTCCACCTCCTCACCGCGCGGTAGGCGGCGAGCAGATCGCGCGCCAGCTCCTCGCCGGGCTTGCCCTCCTGGGCGACGCGCGGCGTGACGTAGACGAACCACGCCGTGCCGTCGCCCTGACGCGCCGCGAAGGTGAGAAAGCTCGTCCGCAGGGTGCCGTCCTTGGCGCCGCGCATGTTGTAGGCCCACGAGCCGAAGTGGCGGACGGTGACGCCGTGCTCGGCTTTGATCAGGTAGGTCCCCAGCCCGTACCAGAACGCGCCGCCGGCCGCCTTGCCGGTCGGGTCGAGCATCCATGACTTGGCGGCCCCGCCGAGCCGCTGATCCTGCGCGGCGAACAGATCCAGGAATGTCAGATAGTCGTCGGCGGTCATGCGCCAGCCGCCGTACGACCACATGATCCGCCAGCTCGGCTCGAGCTCGCCGGCGACGCCCGCGGGCGCGAGCACGGCGTCCCGGCAATAGGGCGCGTATTGCGCGCCGGTCGCCTCCTCGATCACGGCGCCGAGCGCCAGATAGCCGGTATTGCTGTAGACGAATTTCGCCCCCGGATCGCTCGCCAGCCGCTGGTTGAGCGCCCAGCCCAGAAAGGCCGGGCTCGGCCGCGCCGTCGCGGTATTGGTCTTGAGATACTGCACCAGCGCCGGACCGGAGCCTGGATCGTTGCCCTTGGTGCCGAAGCCGGCGCGATGGGTGAGCAGTTGCGCCACGGTGGCGCGTGCGAAGCGCGGGTCGCCAAGCCTGCCGTGCCGGGCGATGAATTTGGCCAGCGCCGACGAGACCGGCGTGTCGAAGGTGAGCCGGCCGTCGCGGATCAGCGTCGCGACGCAGGCGCCGGTGATCGCCTTCGACAAGCTGGCGAGGTGGACCGGCGCTGTCGGGTCGATGCCGCCGACCGACGATCGATGGACGATGCGGCCGTCGCGGCGGACGACGACGAATGCCTGCGCGACCTTGTGCCTCGCCGCCCAATTTTTCAGCGCGGCGCCGAACGCCTCCGGCGTGTCCGGCAACGGCGGCTGCGCCGCAGCCGCGCCAACCGCCGCAACCGTGACCGCCAGCACGGCTGCCATGACGTGTCGCAGGTGGCGATCCGCGCGCTGCATCGTCATATCGTGTCGTACACCCGACGCGCTTGTCTAGCTATGGTGCTTCGGGCACTGTCCGTGCCGATCAGGATGACAGCCATGGCAAATCCGGCCTACGACCTCATCGTCATCGGCTCCGGCCCCGGCGGTTACGTCTGCGCGATCCGCGCGGCCCAGCTCGGCGTGAAAGTGGCGGTGGTCGAGAAGGACAAGACCTTCGGCGGCACCTGCCTCAATGTCGGCTGCATCCCGTCGAAGGCGCTGCTGCACGCCTCCGAGCGCTACGAGGAAACGGGGCTGCTGTTCGACAAGATGGGCATCAAGGTCGGCAAGCCGAAGCTCGATCTTGCGGCGATGATGAAGTTCAAGGACGAGGGCGTCGACGGCAACGTCAAGGGCGTCGCCTACCTGCTCAAGAAGAACAAGATCGACACCGTTCAAGGGACCGGCCGCATCGCCGCGCCCGGCAAGGTCGAGGTCAAGTCCGCCGGCGGAAAGAGCGAGACGCTGGAAGCAAAGGCGATCGTGATCGCCACCGGCTCGGACGTGGCGCGGCTTCCCGGCATCGACATCGACGAGAAGCGCGTCGTGTCGTCAACCGGCGCGCTGGTGCTCGACAAGGTGCCGGAGCGGCTGTTGGTCGTCGGCGCCGGCGTGATCGGGCTCGAGCTCGGCTCGGTGTGGCGCCGGCTCGGCTCCGACGTGATCGTGGTCGAGTTTCTCGACCGCATCCTGCCCGGCATCGATAACGAGGTGTGCCGCCAGTTCCAGCGCATCCTCGAACGACAGGGCATCAAGTTCAAACTGTCGTCGAAGGTCACCGCCGTCGACGCCAACGGCAAGACGCTCAAGGCCAGCGTCGAGCCGGCGGCCGGCGGCGCCGCCGAGACCATCGAGGCCGACGTGGTGCTGGTGTCGATCGGCCGCGTGCCGTTCACCGACGGCCTCGGGCTCGACGGCGTGGGGGTGCGGACCGACAACAAGGGCCGCGTGATGGTCGACGAGCACTTCGCCACCAACGTGCCCGGCGTCTACGCCATCGGTGACGTGATCGCCGGGCCGATGCTCGCCCACAAGGCGGAGGACGAGGGCGTGGCGGTGGCGGAAATCATCGCCGGCCAGGCCGGGCACGTGAACTACGACGTGATCCCGAATGTCGTCTACACGTTCCCGGAGATCGCCTCGGTCGGCAAGAGCGAGGAGGAGTTGAAGGCGGCCGGCGTTGCCTTCAACGTGGGCAAGTTTCCGTTCACCGCCAACGGCCGCGCCAAGATCAATCACCAGACCGACGGCTTCGTGAAGATTCTCGCCGACGCCAAGACCGACCGCGTGCTGGGCGTGCACATCGTCGGCGCCGACGCCGGCAACATGATCGCCGAGGCGGCGGTGGCGATGGAGTTCGGCGCTGCCTCCGAGGACATCGCGCGCACCTGCCACGCGCACCCGACGCTGACCGAGGCGGTGAAGGAGGCGGCGCTGGCGGTGGCGAAGCGGTCGATCAATATGTGATCGCGCCGCCCGGTTCAGGTGACCGAGCGGCGCTGATCGGCGTCCGCAGGCGCGGAAAAGCTCAAATTTATCTAGATTTCTTCGCCGGGGGACCGAGCGCCGGACCGAAGGTCAGCAGCGTCGCCGTCGTCGGCGCGACCGAGACCCTGGCTGCCGCATCGGACGGCTCGGGCTCGAGATACGCGTTGATGGCGAACAAACCCACCATCAGCACGGTGCCGACGGCCAGGAAATACTTCAAGAGGGGCATCGTTCTTCCTCGATGCACCCCCCGCTTCAACCCCTGCGCGATAGTAGCAGGTTCCATGCGCAATGGAAGGCCTGACCACGAAATGTTGTCCAATAGCCGGATACTATCAACATCATCTGGGATAGATTGCGGCCCATGCGCCGGCTGCTGCGCCCGTTCCTGATCCTCCTCGCCCTCGTCTTCCTGTTCGAGGCCTGGCTGTGGCAGCACTTGGCGCCGCTGGTCGCCTGGATCGTCGCGCGCATCCCGCTGCGCGCGCTCAAGGCCGCCGTCGCGGCCTTCATCGAGCGCCTGCCGCCGGCCGCGACGCTGGTCGTGTTCGTCGTGCCGGTGCTGCTGCTGTTGCCGCTGAAACTCCTCGGGTTGTGGATGCTGGCGCACGGGCTTTGGCTCGGCGCGATCGGCGTGCTCGCGCTCGCCAAGGTGGTGAGCCTCGGCGTCACCGCCTTCATCTTCGACCTGACGCGGCCGAAGCTCCTGCAGCTGGCCTGGTTCCGCTGGCTCTACGAGCACGTGATGGTGTGGCTCGATCGGGCGCACGCGCTGATCGATCCGATCAAGCGCCGGCTCAAGACCTGGTTCCACATCTGGTCGCCGCGGCGGGCGGGGCGCACGCTGCGGCTGTTGGTGCGCATCCGCCGGCGCATGCAGGCGACGCGGGCGGCGGCGTAAACGTGACGCCGTAGGGTGGGCAAAGCGAAGCGTGCCCACGCGTTTTTTTGCAACGACACGAATGTCCGCGCGTGGGCACGGCGCACGCGCCATCGCGGACAGCGGCAATGCCTCGGCCTGCGCCTTTGCCCACCCTACGCGGCTTCGATTCCGTGCATGAGCGTCAGAACAGGTGCACCGCGTGCGGGGTTAAAAACCCGATCGCCGTGAACGCCAGCCCGGCAACGCCGAGAGCGATCGCCAGCCAGGTCAGCGCGATCATGCCGGTGATGACGGTCGCCGAGGCCAGCACGATGCCGATCTGGAACGCCGCCGACGCCACCTCGTAGTGGTGATAGCGCTCCATCGCGGTATCGCGCTTTCGCTCGGCCGCGAGCGCAAGCGCCATCAGCTCGCGCCGGCCCTCGCCGTAGGGCGGGTTCAGGTCGGCCTCTTTGCGGACCTCGCGCTGCCGTGGCTCGGACTCGTAGCGCGCGACGGTCTTCTGCCAAGTGTCGAGGCGCTCCGCCATCGCCTTCTTGAGCGCGTCAGGTGAGGTTTCACCGTCGATCTTCATGCGATCGAATTTGAGCAGCTCGACGGCAGCCTGCACCGCAGTCTGGCGGATCGTCTTCGCCTGGTAGAACGCCCAGAGATTGGAGGCCTCGACATTGTAGCTGAGCGCCGCCGTCTGCGCGCTCTTGCCGAGAGTTTCGGAGAACGCCAGGCACAGCGCGATCACCGCGATCAGCAATGCGACCTTCTTGTTGATGCTTTCGATGATCCCTTTGCCGTGACCTCCTCCATGTCCGTGTTGTTCGTGCTCGATCTCGTGTTCGACTTCATGTTGGACCGCGTGCACGCCATGGCTCATGATCTGACCCTCCCAGGGTTGTCCGGCGCGGACGATGTATCGAAGCGGCGGTGTTTCGCAAGGGGCTGTTGATAGTCTCCGCGGAACTGCCTAGTTCAACAGACCGCGTTCGCGTAACAGTTTCATGAACGAGTCCTGCGTTTCCATGGTCATCGCCTGGATGCGCGGAAGCACGCTGGCGAATGCCTCCGGCAGCACCTTGGGCATGATTCCGAGCATTTTCGCGCCGGTGCGACTGCTGTAGAAGGCCGCGATTTCCTCCATCTCTTCGGCGCTGAGATAGCGGGCGTAGATCTCCGGCAGGTCCTTGGTGATCTCACGCAAGCGCGCGAGGCGGATGCGCTCGAACTCGCGGCGCAACTCCGCCAAGGTCGCGGCGTCGACGCTGGGCTTCTGGGCGCGGACCGCGCCTTCGATCCCCGGCCAGGCCAGCTCCACCGCCTGCGCATTGAGCGACACGAAGCCGTGCGCGAACAACAGGCCGAACAGCGCCTGCGCCGCCTCCATCGATCGGGGCGACGGCGCTTGGGCATGCGATGGGACCGGTGAGGAACTGGCGACTGCGAGCACGATCGCAACGGCGAAAATACCTGGTCCCCGCATGCAATATCTCCTGCGTTTGCCGCAGAAGCTAGCATCCCGCTACCGCGGCGCAATGGCCGCGTGCGGACCTCCCGATCGCGGGTTCCATGGCCGCATCACGCGCGCGGATGTGCGTTGCGGTACGCCTCCAACAGCCGTTCGGTATCGACCGCGGTGTAGATCTGCGTCGTCGACAGCGAGGCGTGGCCGAGCAGCTCCTGGATGGCGCGCAGGTCGCCGCCGCGCGCCAGCAGATGAGTGGCGAAGGAATGGCGCAGCGCATGCGGAGTCGCGGTCTCCGGCAGGCCGAGCGCGCCGCGCAGCCGCGCCATGGCGAGCTGGATGACGCGCGGCGAGAGCGGGCCGCCCTTGGCGCCGACGAACAGCGGGCCGTCGGCGGGCAGCTCGTAGGGGCAGAGCGCGGCGTATTCGGCGACCAGGTCGGCGACCTGCGCCAGCACCGGCACCATGCGGGTCTTGTTGCCCTTGCCGGTGACGGTGATGACGTCGCCGCGCCCGCGCGCCGGAAAGGCCTTGCGCTTGAGCCCGAGCGCCTCGGAGATGCGCAGCCCCGAGCCGTAGAGCAGGGCGAGCACGGCGGCGTCGCGGGCGAGAATCCACGGCTCGCGCGCCTCGCCGGCGCGCAAGTCGGTCTCGGTGATGCGCTTGGCGGCCGAGATCGCGATCGGCTTCGGCAGCGTCTTGGCGAGCTTCGGCGCGCGCACGGCGGCGAGCGCGCCGATCCTGCCCTTGCCGGAGCGTTCGAGAAAGCGCGCGAACGAGCGCGCGCCGGCCAGCGTGCGCATCAGCGAGCGGCTGCCGATGCCGTCGCCGCGCCGCGCCGCCATGAAGGCGCGCACGTCGGCCGGCGCCAGCCGGGCCAGCGCCGCGAGGCTCACCCGCTGGCCAAGATGCTCGGACAGGAAGGCGAGGAACTGGCGGACGTCGCGCCCATAGGCCTCGCAGGTCTTCGGCGACATCCGCCGCTCGGCGCCGAGATAGGAAAGCCAGCGCACGAGCTCGCCCGCAACGTCGGCGGACGTGAAGGGGAGCTGCGGCTCGTTCGATCTCTTCGACATGCTTTGCGGCAGGCTCATAGCCGGGGTTGTCGCCACGCGGGACGGTCGCCCGCTACACCCCTACTCTTGACAGCAGGCGCATAATCTCACCCGCTTCCTTATCCTTCCTTAAGCACCGAGAATCGGGGCGGATCTGCGGCATGGCCAAACGCGTCGTCGATGTGCTGGTCCCGGTCGCGCTCGATCACGCCTATTCGTACCGGGTGCCGGACGACCTCGATCTCGCGCCGGGCGACCTGGTGTCGGTGCCGCTGGGGCCGCGGGCGGCGACCGGCGTGGTGTGGACCGACGACGTCGAGGTGCGGCCCGGCCTGCACAATCGCCTCAAGGAGGTCGAGGGCAAGCTCGATGTCCCGCCGCTGCGGCCGGAGCTGCGCAGGTTCATCGATTGGGTCGCGGACTACACGCTCGGCGCCCGCGGCATGGTGCTGCGCATGGCGCTGCGCATGGGCGAGCATCTCGGGCCCGCGCGCGAGCGGGTCGGGGTGCGGCTAGCCGGCCCGCCGCCGGCGCGCATGACGCCGGCGCGCCAGCGCGTGCTGGCGCTCCTGGCCGACGGCCTGGCGCGCGGCAAGGGCGAGGTGGCGGAGGAGGCCGGCGTGAGCGTCGGCGTGCTCGACGGCCTGATCGACGAGGGCACGCTCGTCACCCTGGTGCTGCCGCCCGAGCCGGTGGCGCGCCCACCCGATCCGGATTTCTCGGCTCCCGATCTCGGCCCGGCCCAGCGCGCCGCCGCCGACGCGCTGCGGGCGACCATCGCCCAGGGCGGTTATTCGGTGACGCTGCTCGACGGCGTCACCGGCTCGGGCAAGACCGCAGTCTATTTCGAGGCGGTGAGCGAGGTGATCCGCCGCGGCCGGCAGGCGCTGGTGCTGATGCCGGAGATCGCGCTCACCAGCCAGTTTCTCGACCGTTTTGCCGAGCGTTTCGGCGTGCGGCCGGCCGAATGGCATTCGCAGCTCTCGCCGCGCTTGCGCGCGCGCACCTGGAGCGCGGTCGCGGACGGCGAGGTGAAGGTCGTCGTCGGCGCGCGCTCGGCGCTGTTCCTGCCCTATGCGGATCTCGGGCTGATCGTGGTCGACGAGGAGCACGACCCCGCCTACAAGCAGGAGGACGGCGTGCGCTACCACGCCCGCGACATGGCGGTGGTGCGCGCCCGCAGCGCCGATATTCCGATCGTGCTGTCCTCGGCGACTCCCTCGGTCGAGAGCGAGGTCAATGCGCGGCGCGAACGCTACCGGCACCTCAAATTGCCCGAGCGCTTCGGCGGGGCGCCCCTGCCGGGGATCGAGGCGATCGATCTGCGCGCCGAAGGCCCGCCGCGCGGACGCTACATCGCGCCGCGGCTCGCCGAGGCGGTGCAGGGCGCGCTCGAGCGCGGCGAGCAGGCGCTGCTGTTCCTCAATCGCCGCGGCTTTGCGCCGCTCACGCTCTGCCGGCGATGCGGCTTTCGCATCGCCTGCCCGAATTGCGACGCCTGGCTGGTCGATCACCGCTTCAAGCGCCGGCTCGTCTGCCACCATTGCGGCTTCTCGATGCCGCCGCCGGCGCAGTGCCCGAACTGTCAGGCGACCGAGTCGTTCGTCGCGATCGGACCCGGCGTCGAGCGGCTGGAGCAGGAGGCGGCCGAGCTGTTTCCGGGCAGCCGCATCCTGGTGCTCTCCAGCGATCTGGTGGAGTCGGTGGAGCGGCTGCGCGAGGAATTGAACGACGTCGCCGAGGGCCGCTTCGACCTGATCATCGGCACCCAGCTGGTCGCCAAGGGCCACCATTTTCCCAAGCTCAACCTGGTCGGCGTCGTCGACGCCGATCTCGGCCTGAGCAACGGCGATCCGCGCGCCGCCGAGCGCACGTTCCAATTGCTGCATCAGGTGGTCGGCCGCGCCGGGCGCGAGGAAGGCCGCGGCATAGGCTTCCTGCAGACCCATCAGCCCGAGCATCCGGTGATGCGGGCGCTGATCGCGGCCGATCGCGACGCTTTCTACGCGAGCGAGATCGAGCTGCGGGAAAAGACCCACTATCCGCCGTTCGGGCGGCTCGCCAGCCTGCTGATCTCGGCCAACGAGCGGCCGGCCGCCGAAAGCTTTGGGCGCCGGCTGACCGCGATCGCGCCGCGCTCGAACGAGGTGCGCGTGCTCGGCCCCGCCGAGGCGCCGCTCGCGGTGGTGCGCGGGCGCCACCGTTTCCGGCTGCTGGTGAAGTCGCCGCGCGGCTTCGACCTCTCGGCCTACCTGCGCGAGTGGCTTAAGGCCGCGCCCAAGCGCAAGGGCGATGTGCGGCTCGAGGTCGACGTCGATCCGCAGAGTTTCTTGTGAGGCATCTGCTGGCATACGCGGGCTTGGAGCCGCGGCCGATCAACCTTGCGACGCCATCATCCCGCCGTCGACGCCGCGCGTGGCCCATCCGGTCATCCGCCGTTCGATCACCTCGGCGACCAGATACATGCCGATGCCCATGATGCTGGTGACCAAGAGGCCCGCGAAGGCGAGCGGCACCTCGAAGCGCGACGAGGCCACCAGCATCAGGTGGCCGATGCCTTTGTTGGCGGCGACCGTCTCGGCGACGATCGACCCGACGAAGGCGACCGTGATGGCAATTTTGAGCGAGGCAAAGAAATAGGGCATCGACCGCGGCAGCCCGACCTTCTGGATCATCTGCCAGCGCGAGGCGCCCAGCGCCCGCAGCACGTCGCGCAGCTCCGGCTCCACCGTGGCGATTCCGGTCGCGACGTTGACGAGTATGGGAAAGAACGACAGCAGGAACGCGGTGATGACGGCCGGCACGGTGCCGACGCCGAACCAGATCACCAGGATGGGGATCACCGCCACCTTCGGGATCGTATTGAAGCCGATCAATGCCGGATAAAAGCCGTCGTACACCAGCGTCGACGAGCCGATCGCGATGCCGGCCAGCAGGCCGAACACCACCGCGATGAAGAATCCGATCGCGGTGGTCATGAAGGTCTGCCAGGAATTGTCGAGGATCGGCCAGCGCCATTGCCATCCGGCCGCGAAGATGGCGGAGGGCGCTGGCAGCACGAACGGCTCGATCTTGAACAGGTCGACGACGACCTCCCACAGCACGAACAGCAGGATGATCACCACCCAGGGCAGGACGCGCCGCTGCGTCTTTCGCCGCAACAGGCGGGGCTTGCGGCGCCTTACCGGCGGGTCGTCGGCCAAATCGCCTGCGGCCACGTCGATCCCCCGTCTCAAGCCGCGCTCGATCGCGCCGAGCTGATATGCTCGCGCAGCTCGTGCACGAGCGCGACCGAGTATGGATCGTAGCTCATCGCCAAGGTGCGCGGTCGCGGCAGCTCGACGATGCGCTCGGCGATGATCCGGCCCGGCCGGGCGCTCATCACCAGCACGCGATCGGAGAGGAGCGCCGCTTCGCGCAGATCATGCGTGACCAGGATCACGGTCGGCTTGCGCGCCAGCCAAAGGTCCTGCAAGGCGAGCCACAGCTCCTCGCGGGTGAACATGTCGAGCGACGCGAACGGCTCATCCAGCATGAGCAGCGAGGGATCATGGATCAGCGCCCGGCACAGCGAGGCACGCTGCTGCATCCCGCCGGAGAGCTGCCACGGAAAGTGATTTTCGAACCCCTTGAGGCCGACCAGCGCGAGCAGATCGCGCGCCTTCGCCTCGTAGGCTGCCCGTTCGCGCTTGAGCCGCGAGCAATGCGGTTTCACGATCTCCAGCGGCAGCATCACGTTGGCGAGCGTGGTTCGCCACGGCAGCAGCGTGGGATTCTGGAACGCCATGCCGACGATGCTCAACGGGCCGGCGACCTCGCGCCCGCTCACCAGCACGGTGCCGGCGGTTGGCGGCCACAGCCCGGTCACGACCTTCATCAGCGTGGACTTGCCGCAGCCGGAAGGGCCGACCACCGCCACGAATTCGCCGGCGGTGACCTTGAGCGTCGTCCGGTGCAGGGCGAGCGTGCCGTCATCATCCTCGCCGTACCGCAGCGAGACACGATCGAGGTCGACCAGGTTCATCGGGGCCCTTTGTCGCTCGTTGCACCGATCAGGGACCGGGCGCGGTATCGTAGCACGGAGGTCCGCGGCCATGGCCGCGACCCGTCGAAGCAAGCGTCATGCCGGCCGGCCGACGATGCTGCGGTCAAGCATCGCGTGCACGCCTTTGACGTTGTTGACGGTCTGGGTCACGTGCAGGTCGACCGCAAAGCTGCTCAAGGAATAGGCTTCTTCCTTGGAGACACCGGTGAGCGCCGTGATCCAGTCGATCATCTCGCGCAGCGCCTGCCGCGCGGCCTGGTCGAGATCGGGATCGAGGCCGAAGCTGATCAGGTGCGTCGCCGTCTCGGCCCGCGGCAGCCGCCAGCCCAGATCCTTGCGCACGCGGAATTCGAACGTGCCCTTGAGCGCGGTCTCGATCGCGGTGCCGTTCACCTCGCCGTCGCCCTGGGCCGCATGGCCGTCGCCGGTCGAGAACAGGGCGCCTTCGTTCCACACCGGCAGATAGATGGTGCTGCCGGCGGTCAGCTCCTTGCAGTCGATGTTGCCGCCGAATTCGCGCGGCTCCTTGCTGTTCTGGCGGCCGAAGCTCTTCGGCGGGGCGACCGCGAGCTGGCCGAAGAACGGCCGCATCGGCACCTTCAGCCCGGAGGGCAGGATGGCCATGTTGCTGTTGCGGTCGAGCGCGACGTGAATGATGCGGTAGTAGGGGAAGTCTTCCGGAAGCGTGCCGCCATAGGCGCGGAACAGGTTGTAGCCCCAGTTCTGGCGCAGCTCGATGTCGAGGATCCGCACTTCGAGCACGTCGCCGACCGCGGTGCCACGCACGAAGATCGGCCCGGTGAGGATGTGGTTGCCGGTGCCGCGCTTGACGCGTTGATGGATGACCTGGAGCTCCGGCAGCACCTCGAAGCCGCTCGCCGGGGGCGGCATCCATTCGGCATTGCCCGACACGCTCTCGACCACCACCCGGTCGCCGGAATCGATCGTCAGCACCGGGTCGAGCCCGCCGTCGAAAAACCCCCAGTGGATCGTCTCCGGGCGCGATGGCAGCACATGCGTCTTGGCGGTCGCGGCGTCCTTGGCGAAAGCAACGTTCATCGGTCGCTCCTGTCTCGCGAGGGGCCTATTTTGCGCTGCCCGGGATCGCTCCGGCCGGAAGCGATAAGCAGTATTTCGCGATCTCGCCCGCCCGCGTGAACCACACCCGGTCCTTGTGCTTGTGCTCGACGCAATGCTTGATCGCCTGCCGCAGCGGCCGCAGCCGGAACGGCTGGCCGACGATGAAGCCGTGCAGCGCCAGCGAGAACACCATCGGCTGGCGCTCGGACTGCTCCAGCAGCTCCTCGAACTGGTCCACGATCATCTCGCCGAACTCCCGGCCGGTATGGTCGCGGTGCACCAGCGTCCCGGCGTCGTTGAGCTCCATCGGATAGGGGACCGACAATAGCGGCCCCGATCGGGTCTGCATCCAGATCGGCTGGTCGTCGACCGGCCAGTCGAGCAGGTGGGTGTAGCCGGCCTCCTTGAGCAGATCGGGTGTCACGTTCGATTCGACCGCGCCCGGGCCCATCCATCCGGTCGGCCGTACGCCGACGTGCTTTTCGATGACCTCGGTGCACTCCTGGATGGCGCGCGCTTCGTCGTGCTCCCACATCGGCCGCAACACCTCGGCGTTGGTGCGGCCGTGGCCGAGCACGTCGTCGCCGCGTTGCTTTATCTTCTCGATGATCTCCGGGTATTGATAGCAGACCATGCTGTTGAGCAGGATCGACGCCGGCAGCTTCAGCTCGTCGA
>JBEVIH010000179.1:0-27107 GCA_040510815.1 Xanthobacteraceae bacterium
CGCGCATCGGTGCGCGCGATCAGGAAGAAGTCCTTGCTGCGCCGCGCGCCCGCCGCCGCCCTGATCTTGGCGACCATCTGCTCGGCCGGGATCACGTCCTTGCCGGCCATGTGGCCGCAGCGCTTGGGCGCGCGCTGGTCCTCGATGAAGATCGCCGCCACGCCCATCGCCTCGTAGCCCGCGACCGTGCGTGCGACGTTCTTGGCGTCGCCATAGCCGTCGTCGCCGTCGACCAGCACCGGCAGGTCGGTCGCCGCCAGGATGTCGCGGATGCCGGCGCTCATCTCGCCGAAGCCGACCAGCCCGACGTCGGGCAGCGCGTGGCGCGCGCCCACCAGCGGAAAGCCGCCGATCGAATAGGCGGCGAAGCCCGCGCGCTCGATCAGCCGCGCCGAGAGCGCGTCATGCGCGCAGGGCAGCAGCAGCGGACGCTCGCGCTCCAGCAGCTGCTTCCATGTCGTTTTTGTCTGCATGGCCTGGGACCGGCGCCAGATCGGGCTTCATCGCCGCGTTCCGGCGCAGAGATTTTCGTTTCGTTACGGCCTGATCGCCTGCCGCGCCCGCTCGACCACGTCCTTCGGCGCCGAATGCAGCTTCTGCACCAGCTCCTGCACCTTGCCGCCGGGCAGCGGCGAGATCTCGATGCGCAGCTTCTCGGCGTCGTCGAGGAATTGCTTGTCGGCCATGGTCGCGTCGAAGGCGGTGCGCAGCGTATTGAGCTGCTCCGCCGGGATGCCGGGCGGCGCGATATAGGACCGCTGGAACACCTGCTGGCTGATCACCAGCTCGACCACTTTGCGGTCCTCCTCGCGCTTCACGTATTTGAACACCGACGGCACGCCCATGCTGGTGAGCTCGGCATGCGGCTCGAGCCCGACCTGCAGGATCACGTTCACCTTGTTGTCGCGCAGCCAGTCGGGCTTCTGCGATTTGAAGCTCGACCAGTCCCATCCGCAGACGCCGTCGACCTCGCCGCGTTCCATCGCCAGCGCGATATCGGGCGTGCCGCGATAGCCGGCCACCACGTCGTATTGCGCGCCGGCGGTGCGCTTGAGCAGGTGGCCGTATTCGTAGGTGGAGTCGTTGGTGGAGACGCCGCCGAACACGGCCTTCTGCGTGAGCACGTCGTCGAAGCTCTTGATCTTAGTGCCCTTGAGCGTCACGCAGACGCGGTTGCCGTTGTTGGCGGTGCCGAGATAGTTGACCTTGGTGGGGTCGAACAGCGCTTCGGCCTTCTCGTCGAGCAACGGGCCCATGACGGCGCCCGGCATGACGGCGGCGATGGCGGTGCCGTCCTTGGGCGCGATCGCGCTGATGTAGCCGGCCGCCCGCCCGCTGGCCGCCCCCGGCATGTTCTTCGGCACGATCGCCGGCTGGCCGGGGATGTGGCGGCCGAGGTGCCGGCCGACCACGCGCGCATAGATGTCGTAGCCGCCGCCGGGCGGCGCGCCGATCACCAGATCGATGCTCTTGCCGGCGTAGAAATCGGCCGCCGCCGCCGGCGCGGCCGCCAAAATTGCGCCAACGGCCGCCGCCAACGCCGCCAGGCCGGCGTGCAATCGGGTTGGGGTGGACGCCATCGATGCCTCCGCTGCCTGCGGCTTGTTGCGAAACCTGCAAACGAGGCTAGGTCATCCGGGCGCTCCGGACAACAACCGGGCGTGCGTCGGTGCGTCGCCTCGCCGGGCGGCTCAGAGCAAGTTCAGTTTCCAGTGGAAACTGAACTTGCTCTAGCTTTTTTGCATTGATCGCATTTTCGGACGGAAAACCGGTTTCCACTTTTCCTGAAAATGCTCAGTGCCGGATCAGGACGACGCCGGCGATCAGCAGCACTGCGCCGGCGAGACGGGAAAGATCGACCGGATGCTGCGCCAGGCCGAACAGACCGTAATGATCGAAGACGAGCGAGCCCAGCATCTGCCCGGTCACCAGCAGCGCCACCGACGTGGCGGCCCCCATGTGCGGCAACAGCAGGATGGCGGCCACGATATAGATCGTGCCGAAGACTCCGCCGGTCCATGACCATATAGAGCTTTTGGCGATCGCGGCCGACGACAGCCATGGCTCGCGCGTCGCCAGCAAGACCAGCAGCAAGGTGAGCGAGCCCACGAGGTAGCTGATCAAGGCCGCCCAGGTGGCGGAGCCGATGCTCGCCCGCAGGCTCGCGTTCAAGGCTTGCTGGGCGACGACGCTCACGCCGGCGCCGATGGCGAGCACAGCCAGTCCCAGCATCTGCAAAAGCTCAGGCAACCGAACCTTCCACCCACGGGCCAGGGGCGCGCGTGCGGCAACCGCTCGCGACGCCAGGCGCTAGCTCTTCTTCAGCTCGGTGGCGGCGCGCGCCAAAAGCTCCACGATCTTCGCCTCGGCGTCGGCGTCGTCCTCGAGACGCTTGGCCGCGACCTCGCGCAGGTTCTCGATGGCGGCGCGCACCAGCGGCGGCACGCCGGCCTCGCGGCGCTCGTCCTCGCCGAAGCGCCGGCGCATGCGCCCGATCCGGCGCCCGACCGCGGCCAGGCGCTCGAGCACCGCGTCGACGAAGTCGCGGTTGTCGGCGAGATGGGCGCGGCCTTCCGCGGTGATGGTGTAGAGCTTCTTGGCGCCCTCGGTCTGCGCGGTGACGTAGCCCGCTTCTTCGAGATAGGTCAGTGTCGGATAGACGATGCCGGGGCTCGGCGAGTACCAGTCCTCGGTCTTCTCCTCGAGCACCTTGATGATCTCGTAGCCGTGGCGCGGCTGCTCGGCGATCAGCGCGAGCGCGATCAGGCGCAGGTCGCCCTGCGCCAGCATGCGGCCGGCGCGCACCATGTCGCCGCCGCCGAGCCCGTGACGGCCGCCCCAGCCATGGCCGCCATGGCGGCGGCGCCAACCGCGACCCGCGGCCCAGCGCTCTTCGCCGTGGGATTGAAAATGTCTCATGCCGAACATGTCGGTTTTCTCCTCAGTTAAAGATATATCTTCAGATAGCTCAAAAGGACTAGCTCTGCAAGATATATCTTAAGAAATGTCCGTTTTGGACGAAGAGTGAGGAAATTCAATGGTTTATTTGATCGCAACAACGCGGCTACCGGATCGGCGACAGCCTTGGATCGAAGCGAAACCGCCGGCTCGAAAGGACCGCAACATCCCGCATGCGAGGATGCCCCGGGTTGAGCATGAGATTCGCCTCTTCCGGCACGACCACGGATGGAGCGACGAGAACCAGGTCCGAGCCGGAGGCAAGCCAGCGATCGCCGCGCGCACGGCACGCCACTTCGGCGTTCGGCGCCGACAACAAGTGCTCCAGCTCGGCGAGCGCGACCTCGGTCATGCCGGCGTCGTCCGGGATGCCCAGACAGACCGCCTCGAAGTCCGGAAGCGACAGCCGCTGCTCCGGCGGGATGTGGACGTAGGTTTCCAGCACGCAGAGCGAAAGATGCGCGCAGGTATAGACCACGCCTCGGCCGGGCGAATTCCAGCGCGCGCCAACGATGCGGTTGCCTTCGCCGGTGAGCTCGTGGGCGAACGCGGGCGGTGACAGCCGCCAGACGATCATGATCAGGTGTAATCGCCGTAGGCAATGTGAAGCAGGATCGCCTCGACCTCGCGGGCACCGGCGTCGGTCTTGGCCATCTCCATCGGGATGCGATTCTTCAATGCCGGATTCGGCAGGTTCAGAAACTTGGTCGCAAAGTCCGCGTCGCCGAACGTCTTCTTGGCGGCTTCGGTGACCCGCAGCAGCCGCCCGATTGCATCGGCTTCCGGCACTTTCAGCGCTTCGCGTTTGGCAAGCCGCCGGTTGAACGTGCGCTCGGGGATGACGCGGAACACCTGCTTGGCGCCGAGCACGCCGCGATCGATCAGCCCCTTCACCTTCTTGGCGTCGATGCCGTGGAGGATCTCGTCGTGGACAAAAGGACGCTCTTCCTCCGCCAATCCGGGTGGCGGCGCGCGCCGGCTCGGGCGTCTTGGTCGGGCCCGCGACATTGGTTGCTGCTCTCCAAAACCCTGCTTTTTTCAGCGTAAATCATTCGGCCAAATGCCGCAAGATGATCGGCAAATGGCCGAGTGATTACGTCCGCGCCGCGCGCGTCTTCGCGGCTGGCGCCGCGCTGGCGGACATGCCGGCGTCGCCGGCGCGCGCTTCGACCTCGGCCCAGCGCGCCAATCCGACGATGTCCTTGAAGGTGTCGAAATCGACGCCGGCGTTCTTGCTCGCCGGCCGGCCTGCCTTCAGGTCGGCGAGCGCCTGCTCGATCGTATGCGCGACGCCGAACAGCAGCGTGGTCGGATAGGCCACCATGGCGAAGCCCAGGCGCGCAAGCTCGGCCGGCGGCAGGATCGGCGTGTGGCCGCCCCCTTCCACCATGTTGGCGAGCTGCGGCACGCCCGCAAACGCGCGGCCGACGCGCGCCAACTCCTCGACGCTCTGCGGCGCCTCGATGAACAGGCCGTCGGCACCCGCCCGCAGGTAAAGCTCGGCCCGGCGCAGCGCATCGTCGAGGCCGTGCACCGCGCGCGCGTCGGTGCGGGCGATGATGAAGGTGTCGGGGCTGCGCCGGGCGGCGGCGGCGGCGCGGATCTTCGCCGCCATGGCGGCAGGCTCGATCACGCTCTTGCCGGTCATGTGACCGCACCGCTTCGGCGCGGTCTGGTCCTCCATGAAGATCGCCGCCACCCCCATCGCCTCGTAGCCCTGCACCGTGCGGGCGACGTTCTTGCCGTCGCCATAACCGTCGTCGCAATCGACCAGCACCGGCAGCGCGCTCGCCGCCACGATGTCGCGCACGCCGGAGCTGATCTCGCCGAAGCCGGCGAGCCCGACGTCGGGCAGCGCGTGGCGCGCGCCGACCAGCGCGAAGCCGCTGATGCCGTAGGCCGCAAAGCCGGCGCGCTCGATCAGCCGCGCCGACAGCGCGTCGTGGGCGAACGGCAGCAGCAGCGGCCGCTCGCGCGCCAGCAGTTGCTTCCAGGTCGGACGCGGCGCTTGCGGCAGGGCCGTCATGCTCATGTCTCCTTTGGCGCACGCCGCGAATTCGGCTAGTTCATCGCGAGCGTAAGCTTCCGCCCGCAACAGGGAAAGAGAGGGACGACGTGGATACCGCTCGCCGCCCCGACACGCCGGTGCTGATCGTCGGCGGTGGCCCGATCGGCCTCGCGCTCGCCGCCGATCTCGGCCGGCGCGACATCGCGGCGGTGCTGGTCGAGCGCAACGACAACCGGCTCGGCCCGGCGAAGATGCTCGAAGTGAGCGTCCGCACCATGGAGTTCTGCCGCCAGCTCGGCATCGCCGAGAAGGTGCGCAACTGGGGCTTCCCGCTCGATTGGCCGCTCGACAGCGCCTTCGTCACCGACCTTGCCGGCTACGAGATCGGACGGGTGCGCACGCCGGCGCTCGGTCTCGCGGCCGATTCCCCGTTCAGCCCCGAGCGGGGCCGGCCGTGCCCGCAGACCTGGTTCGACCCGATCCTGCAGGATTGCGCGCGCTCGTATCCGCAGATCGAGCTGCGCCACCAGGTGGCGCTGGAGAGCTTCACGCAGGACCCCGGCGGCGTGACCGCGACGTTGCGGGATCAGCGCAGCGGGGCGACCGAGACGCTGCGCGCCGGCTATCTGGTCGGCTGCGACGGCTTTGCCAGCACGGTGCGCGAGCGACTCGGCATCGCCATCCGCGGCGAGCCGCATCTCGACTGGTCGATGACCGTCTATCTGCGCATCCCGGATCTGTTCGCCTTCTGCGACAAGGAAAAAGCGTTCCGCTACGTGTTCGTCGGGCCCGAAGGGACCTGGTCGTTCCTGTCGATCGTCGACGGCAAGGACCTGTGGCGCTTGCAATTCGTTGATGTCGATCCAAGGCGCCTGCAAAGCATGGACATCCCCGCTCTCGTGCGCCGCTGCATGGGCCGCGACATCCCGTATCGGATCGAGGACAAAAGCTTGTGGGAGCGCAAGCGCACCGTCGCCGAGCGCTTCAGCGAGGGCCGCGTCCTCCTCGCCGGCGACGCCGCCCATGCGCATCCGCCCAACGGCGGGCTCGGCATGAACACCGGCATCCAGGATGCCTTCGATCTCGGCTGGAAGCTTGCCGCGTCGCTGCAAGGGTGGGGCGGCACGGCGCTGCTCGACAGCTACGACCGCGAGCGGCGGCCGGCTTCGGCGCGCGCCGCGGCGATGTCGCTCTCCAACTATCGCCGCCTGCGAAGCGCCGCGCCGCACGCCGAGATCTGCGCGCCGACGCCGGCCGGGGAGGCGGCACGGCGCGAGGTCGGCGCGCGGCTCGAGGAGGAGAACGAGAAGTCCTGGCACCCGGTCGGCGTGCATCTCGGCTACATCTATCATCCCTCGCCGATCGTGGTGCCGGACGGAACACGCCAGCCCGCCGACGACACAATCGGCTACGCGCCGACCGCGTTCCCGGGCGCGCGGGCGCCGCACGCCTGGCTGGGCGATGGCCGCTCGATCCTCGACCTGTTCGGCGCCGGCTTCGTGCTGCTCGCCTTCGCCGACGTCCCGACCGCGGCGCTGGAGCGCGCCGCCGCGGCGCGCGGCGTGCCGCTCGCCGTGCATCGCATCGCCGAGCGCGAGATCGCCGCCCTCTACGGCCGCAAGCGGGTGCTGGTGCGGCCGGACGGCCACGTCGCCTGGCGCGGCGACCGGCCGCCGCAGGATGCGCCGGCGCTGATCGATACGGTGCGCGGCGCGCCGAGCAAGGGGATTGCAATTGGCGAGTGAATGGTGACGCAATATCATTTGCTTGATCCGAAAATGAATGGGGAAACGCCGATGTACGGTTGCCATGCTGTTCTTCGCCGCATTGCCGGGCGGCGCGGGAGCTTCGCCGCGCTGGCGGTCGCCGCCGCGCTGGCGGGCTCGCTCGGCGCGTTCGCGACCGCCGCGTCGGCGCAGGGCTGGCCGCAACGGCCGGTCAAATTCATCCTGCCGTTCGGCGCCGGCAGCGCCACCGACGCCGCCGCCCGCATGATGTCGGACAAGCTCTCGGCGCGCTGGGGCAAGCCGATTGTGATCGAGAACAAGCCGGGCGCCGACGGGCTGCTCGCCATCGGCGCCTTCGTGTCCGCCAACGACGACCACGTGCTGCTCTACGCGTCGAGCGCCTCGTTCAATGCGCATCCCTACATGCACGAGAAGCTACCCTACGAGCTGGAGCGCGACCTGGCGCCGATCGCGCGGGTGACCGACACCATCCTCACCGCCAGCGTTCCGGCTGCGACGACGCCCACCACGGTGGCGGAATTCGTCGCGCTGGCGCGCGCGCAGCCGAACAAGCTCAATGCCGCGGGCGCCGCCGGGGTGCCGGAGTTCACGCTCGGCTATTTCCTCCACGCCCACAATCTCGCGGTGACCAAGGTGCCGTACCGCGACATCTTGCAGGGGGTCACCGATCTCGGCGCCGGGCAGATCCAGTTCCTGCTGTCGTCGGCGGCGCCGGTGCGGCCGCTGGCGCAGGCCGGCAAGGTCAGGATGCTGGCGGTGACCAGCCGCACGCGCGCCTCGTTCGCCCCCGACGTTCCGACCATCTACGAGGCCGGTTTCCCGGCGCTCGCGGTGGAGACGACGGCCGGCCTCTACGGCCCCGCCAGCATGCCGCGCGAGCTGCGCGAGCGGCTTTCCAAGGACGTGATCGCGGTGGTCTCCGACCCGGTGATCAGCGAGCGGCTGGTCGCCACCGGGCAGGCGATCAACCTCGGCGGTCCCGAGGACCTGACCAAGACGCTGCGGCAGCAGGCCGAGCAGATGGCGACCGTCGCCAAGGCGCTCGGCCTCAAAGCCGGCAAGTGAGGCCGCGACGGCTCGCGCCGCGCCGTCGATCGTCGGGCTGACACGCCCGCGCGTTGGCGACACCTGCCTCGTAGAAACCCGGACCTATTGCCATGCTGCACAAACCCGGCATCACGCAAAACCTCGCCCGCTTCGTGGTCGAGGCCCGTTGGGACGACGTGCCCGAGGCGATCCGGCATGAAGCCAAGCGCGCGCTGTTGAACTTCTTCGCGGTGGCGCTGGCGGGCTGCCGCACCGGCCCGGTGGAGCTGGCGCTGCAATCGCTCGCCGAATTCTCCGACCGCCGGCAGGCGACCGTCATCGGTCGCGGCGAGCGCGTCGATGCGCTGAGCGCGGCCTTCCTGAATGCGGCCGGCGCCAACGTGTTCGATTTCTGCGACACCCACCTGCCGACCGTGATCCATCCGACCGCACCGGTGGCGCCGGCGCTGTTCGCGCTGGCAGAACTGCGGCGCGTCACCGGGTCCGAGCTGCTGCTCGCCTTCCTCCTCGGCGTCGAGCTGCAATGCCGGATCGGCGGCGCCATCTCTCCCGGCCACTACGCCAAGGGCTGGCACATCACCTCGAGCTGCGGCGTGTTCGGCGCCGCCACCGCCGCCGGCAAGCTGATCGGGCTCGACGAGGGGCGCATGGTCTGGGCGCTCGGCAACGCGTCCACGCAGTCGTCGGGCCTGTGCGAATGCCTGGGCTGGCCGGCCAAGAGCATCAGCGTCGGCAATGCCGCGCGCAACGGCCTGTGGTCGGCGCTGCTCGCCGAGAAGGGGTTCGAGGGCCCGGCCGAGCCGATCGCCGGCGTGCAGGGCTTTCTCAACGCGATGGCGGAGCCGCCGAACTGGGCGCCGCTCACCGATGGCTTGGGCGACACCTGGGAGATTGCGCAAAACTCGATCAAGCCCTACCCCTGCGGCTTCGTGATCCATCCGTTTCTCGATTGCGTGCTCGACTGGCGGCGCGCCCACCCGGCGGCCGCGGTCGAGCGGGTGGTGGCGCGCGGCAACCCGCTCCTCGCCCAACGAACCGACCGTCCCGACATCTCGACCGGCCGCGAGTCTCAGGTCAGCGTGCAGCACGCGCTCGCCGCCGCGCTGGTGCACGGCCAGGCCGGGCTCGATCAGTTCACCGACGCCTGCGCCCGCGATCCGGCGGTGATCGAGCTGCGCCGCAAGGTCGAGGTGATCCGCGACCCGGCGATCGCGACCATCGCGGCGGAGGTCGAGCTGTGGACCACGGACGGCGCCAAGCACCGCCTGTCGACACCAGCCGCGCGCGGCAGCCCGGCCAATCCGATGTCCGACCGGGATCTCGAGGACAAGCTGCGCACCATCGCGGCCGGCTGGCGTCCCGGCCACGACGTGGCGCCGCTGATCGACGCGGTGTGGACGCTCGATCGCAGCGAGGACGCCGCGCACCTGCTCGCGCTCACCGTGCCGCGCGGGTGAGTGAAGCACAGCCCGTGTCGTCCCCGCGCGAGCGCATGGGCGCTGAAATTAAGGTCTCCGTAGGGTGGGCAAAGGCGCGCTGTTGCGCGCCGTGCCCACGCGCCGACGTCTGCACACGGCGCAAAGCTTACGCGTGGCACGGCGCTGCCTTCGTTCCGCGGGGAGAGATCACCGATGTATTCGCGCCTTTGCCCACCCTACGAATTCGCGCGGGGTGCGGCGCGTGTGGCACGATCGGTCCCGCTTGCACGGGGACGACGGCGGAAATTGCCGCGCCGAAGTTTTACTTCACCGAAACATCGGCCTCGGCGGCGACCGCCTTCCAGACCGCGATATCGTTGCGGATGAAGGCGGCGAACTCGTCGGGCGTATTGCCGACCGTCTGCATCGCCTGCTTCACCAGCAGCGCCTGCGTCTCCGGATGCTTGAGCGCGTTGACGATCTCGGCGTTGAGCTTCTTGACGATGGCCGGCGGCGTCTTCGCCGGCGCCAGGATGCCGTGCCAGGCCAGCGCGTCGAAGCCCGGGAAGCCGCTCTCCGCCACGGTCGGCACCTCGGGCGCCACCGCCGAGCGCTGCAGGCTGGTCACCGCCAGCGCGCGCAGGCTGCCGGACTGCATGTGCGGCAGCACGCTGATCGGATCGCCGAACACCATCGTCACCTGGCCGGCCGCCAGGTCGCCGACCGCCAGCGCGGTGCCGCGATACGGGATATGCGTCATCTTGAGCCCGGCCTTGCCGTTGAACAGCTCGGCGACCAGGTGATTGGCGGCGCCGATGCCGGTGGTGCCGTAGTTCATCGCGCCCGGCGGGCTCTTCGCCAGCGCAACGAACTCCGGCAGCGATCTGGCCGGCAGCTTGGCGTTGACGACCAAGATGTACGGATAGGCGGTGGTCATGGTGACCGGCGCGAAATCCTTGACCGGATCGTAGCGCAGGTCCCTGTACACCGCCGGATTGATCGAGATCGGGCCCGACTGGCCGAGCAGCAGCGTGTAGCCGTCGGGCTCCGCCTTCGCCACCGCGTCGGTGCCGAGGATCGATCCGGCGCCGGTGCGGTTCTCGATCACGATCGGCTGGCTGATGGTGTCGCTCACGCGCCGCGCCACGATGCGCGCCACCGTGTCGGCGCCGCCGCCCGGCGCATACGGCACGATGATGCGGATCGGCCGCGACGGATAATCGTCGGCGCGCGAGGCGCCGGCGGAGCAAGTCGCCGCCACCGCCAAAACCAAGGCGACGCATTTCCAAGCTGCCTGCATTTCCTGCCCTCGCACTGTTTTCTTGTTTGCTTCCAGCGGCGCGCGTCCACTCACACGTCCTTCGCCATCTCGCGTAGCTTGAACTTCTGCACCTTGCCGGTTGAGGTCTTCGGCAGCTCGGCGAACACCACGTAGCGTGGGCATTTGTAGCTCGCGAGATTCTTGCGGCACCAGGCCACGAGCTCGTCGGTGGTCGCCTCAAGCCCGGGCTTGAGCTCGACGAAGGCGCACGGCGTCTCGCCCCACTTCTCGTCGGGCTTCGCCACCACGGCGGCGGCCTGCACGGCCGGGTGCTTGTAGAGCGCGTCCTCGACCTCGATCGAGGAGATGTTCTCGCCGCCCGAGATGATGATGTCCTTGGAGCGGTCCTTGAGCTGGATGTAGCCGTCGGGATGCATCACGCCGAGGTCGCCGGAATGGAACCAGCCGCCCGCGAACGACTTCTCGGTCGCCTGCTTGTTCTTGAGGTAGCCCTTCATCACCACGTTGCCGCGGACCATGACCTCGCCCAGGCTCTCGCCGTCGCGCGCGACCGGCGCCATGCTGTCGGGGTCCAGCACATCGAGCGCGTCGAGCGGCACGTAGCGCACGCCCTGGCGCGCCTTCTTCGCCGCCTGCTCGGCGGGGGTGAGCGCGTCCCATTCGTAGTGCCAATCGTTGACGGTGGCCGGGCCGTAGGTCTCGGTCAGCCCATAGAGGTGGGTGACGTTGAAGCCGGCCTGCTTCATCGCCGCCAGCACCGCCTCCGGCGGCGGCGCCGCCGCGGTGAAGAACTCGACCACGTGCGGCAGCGGCTTCTTCTCGGCGGCCGGCGCGTTGAGCAGCGTCGCCATCACGATCGGCGCGCCGCACAGATGCGTCACCTTGTAATCCGCGATGGCGTCGTACATCGCCGGCGCGCGCACCTGCCGCAGGCAGACATGCGTGCCGGCCACCACCGAGATCGTCCACGGGAAGCACCAGCCGTTGCAGTGGAACATCGGCAAGGTCCACAGATAGACGCAGTGCTTGCCCATGCTGCCGGTGAGCACGTTGCCGACCGCCAGCAGATAGGCGCCGCGGTGGTGATAGACCACGCCCTTGGGATCGCCGGTGGTGCCCGACGTATAGTTGAGCGCGATCGCGTCCCATTCGTCGTCGGGCGTCTGCCAGGCGAAGTCCGGGTCGCCGGCCGCGATGAAGTCCTCGTACTCGATCGTGCCCAGCCGCTCGCCCGCGCTGGTGAACTCGGGGTCGTCGTAGTCGATCACCAGCGGCTTGACCTTGGCGAGCGCCAGCGCCTCCTTCACCACCTTGGAGAACTCGCGGTCGGTGATCAGCACCTTGGTCTCGGCGTGGTCGAACTGGAACGCGATCACCGCGGCGTCGAGCCGGGTGTTGATGGTGTTGAGCACCGCGCCGGTCATCGGCACGCCGTAGTGGCATTCGAGCATCGCCGGGGTGTTGGCGAGCACCGCCGAGACGGTGTCGCCGCGGGCAAAGCCGCGCTTCGCCAGGGCCGATGCAAGCCGGCGCGCGCGGGCATAAAACTCGGCGTAGCTGCGCCGCAGCGGCCCGTGGATGATGGCGGTGTGATCGGGAAACACCGACGCCGACCGCGCCAGGAAGGTGAGCGGGGTGAGCGGCTGGAAATTCGCCGGGTTGCGGTCGAGGTCGAGGTCGTAGGGCGTCTTCGCCACGGCGGTCCTTTGCGGCGCCGGCAGTCCGGCAAAGGAAGCCTAACCGACGGCGACACCCGCCATCAATCCAGGACCCTGCAATCCAGGACCCTGCGGCGATTTCAGCGGACGGAGACCAGGGGCGGAACGGGCACTTTCTTGTCGATCATCACCGCGCGCAGACGATCGGGATAGTCGCTGATGATGCCGCTCACGCCCATCTCGATCAGCCGCGCCATGTCGGCGCGCTCGTTCACGGTCCAGGGGATGACCTGGAGGCGCAGCGCCCCGGCTTCCGCCAGCGATGCCGCGGAGACATTGCGATGGTTAGGCGACCAGACCGAGCATCCCGCCGCCGATACCAGCCGCGGCACCGAGCCGCCGAACTCGTCGACATCGAACCCCGCCGTCCACGGCGACGGGCCCGGCTTGCCACGCTGCAAGGTATCGCCGCTGCCGCCGTCGATGGTCAGGCAGACCCGCTCGATCTCGGGCGCGATGCGGCGCATCACCATGAGTGTCCGCCAGTCGAAGGACTGCAGGGTGACGCGCGCTTCGAGTCTTGCCTCGCGCACGATGGCGGCGAGCGCCGCCGCGAAGGTGTCGGGGTCCGGCGTGTCGCCGCCGGAGGTCGGCGTCAGCTTGGTCTCGATGTTGAACCGGACGTGGTCGGCCTTCACCCGCCGCACCAGCTCGAACACGTCGGCGAGCGCCGGGATGGTCGCGCCGTCGACCGCGCGCTGCCCCGCGAAGCTCGCCGCGTAGGACGTGCCCGGCTTGAGGCGGCCGACGTCGTAGCGCTTGAGCTCGGCCAAGGTCAGCGAGCGGATCGGCGGGCCCTGCGCGGCGAGAAATTTGCTGTCCGGGCCGCGGGTGTGATCGGGATTGAGCCGGCTGTCGTGGCTCACCACCAGCACGCCGTCCTTGGTCATCGCCAGATCGAGCTCGAGCGTGGTGACGCCGATCGCCAGCGCGGCCTCGAAACCCGCCAGCGTATTCTCCGGCGCCAGGCCGCGGGCACCGCGATGCCCCTGCAGGTCGAAGGCGTGGACGGCGGTCGGTGCGAGCAGGCTCCCGGCAACGATCGCGGCTGCGATAACCCTTGTCATCTGCGCGCTCCTCCTACCTCGACGCCGCAACCCCATTCCGAAGGTAACGACGACTCTGAGAAGCTATTATGACGCGCGGCCGGCCAGAATGGCGGCCATCCCGCTGCGGATCAATTCCAGCGAGATGAGGAACATCAGCGCGTAGGCGATCTTGTAGAACAGCTCGGTCGGGGTGCGGCGCGCCAGCCAAAGTCCGAAAAAATTGGCGACGACGGCGAACGGCAACAGCACCGCCGAGGTCGCGAACGTGCGGGTGGAGAATTGCCCGAGTGCCACATAGGGCACGATCTTCATGACGTTCACCAGCGCGAAGAAGATGATGGTGGTGCCGATCAGCGTGAGCTTGTCGAGCCGCTGCGGCAGGATGTGCACCTGGTAGGGCGGGGCGCCGACCTGGATGATGGTGGAGGTGAAGCCCGCGAGGGTGCCCCAGAACATCCCGACCGGAACGCTCGGCCGGCTCGGCTGCGCCGGCACCTTGCCGAACCAGGTGTAGAGCGCGAAGCAGACCCCGGTCACGCCGACCGCGACCTCCACATAGGCGTTCGGCACATGGGCGGCGAAGATCCCGGCGGCGGCGACGCCGACGACGGAGCCGGGCAGCAGCACCTTGAGGTTCCAGCCGCTCCATTGGTGGCGGTAGACCCAGACCGAGATGGCGTCCTGGATCAGCAGGATCGGCAGCAGGATCGCCGCCGCCTGCAGCGGCGGGACGGTGAGCGCCAGCAGCGGCGTCGAGATCATGCCGACGCCGGCGAAGCCGCCCTTGCCGAGGCCGAGCGCGAGGATCGCCGGGATCGCGAGCAGGTAGAACAGCGGATCGGGAATGATGGTCATGCGGAGGATGAAATGGTGGGCGCGGCCGGGCGGATATGAGCCGAGAAGCACCCGTCGCACCACCCGCTATTCTGCATGACGGCGCGTCAGCCTCGCCACAGCTCGACAAGGGAGCCGCGGATGAGCTCGACCGCGATCAGGAACATCAGCACGTAGACGATGCGGAAGAACAACTCGGCCGGCGTGCGCCGCACCAGCCAGATGCCCGCATAGTTGGCGATCATCGCCGCCGGCAGCAGCGCGCTGCCGACCGCGAGGTTGTCGAACGTCAACTGGCCGATGGCGCCGTAGGCGGGAATCTTCATGAGGTTGCTGGCGGCAAACAGCATCGTCAGCGTGCCCGCAAAGGTGAGCTTGTCGAGCCCCTGCGGCAGCAGATGGATCTGCCACGCCGGCCCGCCGGCATTGGCCAGCATGGTGGTGAAGCCGCCGAGCGCCCCGAAGGCGACGCCGGTCACCACATTGGCGCGCGCGGCCAGGCGCTCGAAACGCCTGCCGAGCCAGTGCCGCAGCACGAAGGCGAAAGCGATCAGCCCGATCGCCAGCCGGATATGGGTGGCGGACAGCGACGCCGCGAGCAAGGTCGCGATCGCGATCCCGATCGCCATGCTGGGAATCATGATCTTGAGATTCCAGACGCTCCAGTCGCGCCGATAGGCCCAGATGGTCAGCGCATCCTGCGCCAGCACCGTCGGCAGCAGGATCGCGGCGGCCTGCATCGGCGGCACCGTGATCGCCATGAGCGGCAGCGCCATCATCCCGAGCCCGAAGAAGCCGCCTTTCGACAGCCCGAGCAGGCACACGCCGATGATCGAGGCGGCCACGAACAGTGGGTCTGAGAGCAGGTCCATCCGGCGAAGGCGAGGAGGTGAGGGGCGTGGGCGCGCCATAAGAGCGCAGGGGCGCGGCGCGCGCCAGCGTCTTGCAGCATGGCCGAATTGCCGAGGCCACGCGGCTTGCAAACAGCGCCTGCCGCTTCACAATGGGCCAAAGCGCGCGCGACCGCACGGAGAAGCGCATGGATGCCCGCACGAGCCGCTACCCCGAGGTCTATGGCCGCTGGCAGCGCGATCCGGAAGGATTCTGGGCCGAGGCCGCCGCCGACCTCGACTGGATCGAGCCGGCGAAAAAGGTGTTCGACCCCAGCGTCGGTGTCTACGGCCGCTGGTTCGTCGGCGGCGTCTGCAACACCTGCTGGAACGCGGTCGACCGCCACGTGATGGCGGGGCGCGGTCCGCAGCCGGCGATCATCTACGATTCCCCGGTCACGGCGACCAAACGCGTCATCAGCTACGACCGGCTATTGACCGAGACCCAGGTGCTCGCCGGCATGCTGCGGGATTTCGGGGTCGAGAAGGGCGATCGCGTCATTCTCTACATGCCGATGGTGCCGGAGGCCGCGATCGCCATGCTGGCCTGCGCGCGCATCGGCGCCGTCCATTCGGTGGTGTTCGGCGGCTTCGCCGCCAAGGAGCTGGCAACCCGCATCGACGACGCCAAGCCGAAGGTCATCCTCTCCGCCAGCTGCGGGATCGAGCCCGGCCGCGTCGTGCAGTACAAGCCGCTACTCGACGCCGCCATAGCGCTGGCGACCCACAAGCCCCAGGCCTGCATCATCCTGCAGCGGCCGCAGGCCGAGGCGCCGATGGTCGAAGGCCGCGATCATGATTGGGCGAGCCTGCGCGAGAAGGCGCTGGTCTGGGCAAAGTCGGCCTACGATTGCGTGCCGGTGGCGGCCACCGACCCGCTCTACATCCGCTCTACGTCGGGCACGACCGGCATACCGAAGGGCGTGGTGCGCGACAACGGCGGCCACATGGTCGCGCTTAAATGGTCGATGAAGCATCTCTACGGCGTCGAGCCGGGCGAGTGCTGGTGGTCGGCCTCCGACGTCGGCTGGGTGGTCGGCCACAGCTACATCGTCTACGCGCCACTGTTCCACGGCTGTACCTCGATCCTCTACGAGGGCAAGCCGGTGGGCACGCCCGACGCCGGCGCGTTCTGGCGGGTGATCGCCGAGCACGGCTGCGTCGCCATGTTCACGGCGCCGACCGCGTTCCGCGCCATCAAGAAAGAGGACCCGCAGGGAAAATTCTTCGCCCAATACGACCTGTCGAAATTCCGCACGCTGTTTCTTGCCGGCGAGCGTGCCGATCCCGACACGGTGATCTGGGCCGAGAAGCTGCTCAAGAAGCCGGTGATCGACCATTGGTGGCAGACCGAGACCGGCTGGGCGATCGGCGGCAATCCGGTCGGGCTCGGAGCGCTTCCGGTCAAGCACGGCTCGGCCGGCGTGCCGATGCCGGGCTACGACGTGCGCGTCGTCGACGAGCAGTGCCGGGAGGTGGCGGCCAACCAGATGGGCTCGATCGTGGTCAAGCTGCCGCTGCCGCCGTCGTGCCTGCCGACGCTGTGGCAGCAGGACGAGCGCTTCAAGGAGAGCTACCTCGCCGAGTTTCCCGGCCACTACAAGACCGCCGACGCCGGCTTCAAGGACGCCGACGGCTACCTCTACATCATGAGCCGCACCGACGACATCATCAACGTCGCCGGCCATCGGCTCTCGACCGGCGGCATGGAGGAGGTGCTCTCCGCCCACAAGGACGTCGCCGAATGCGCGGTGATCGGGATCGCCGACGCGCTCAAGGGCGAGGTGCCGTGCGGCTTCATCGTGCTCAAGGCCGGCGTCAACCGGCTGCCGTCCGAGATCGAGAGCGAATGCGTGGCGCTGGTGCGCGACAAGATCGGGCCGGTCGCCGCCTTCAAGCTCGCGATCACGGTGCCGCGGTTGCCGAAGACCCGCTCGGGCAAGATCCTGCGCGGCACCATGAAGAAGATCGCCGACGGCGAGGCCTGGACCATGCCGGCGACGATCGACGATCCGGCGATCCTCGACGAGATCGGCGGCGCGCTCAAAGGCAAGGGCGTCGGTCAATAGCCCTCGTTCGCGTCACGCCGCATTCGCGCGATGCGGGCCGATGCTTTGCGCTGCGGCGTCCGACCCTGCGGATACGCGATTTGCCGCGCCTGCGGCCGCTTGAACCGGCCCAACGCGTGTGAAACGCTGAAAAGAAAAATGTTGCGGGCTCGACGACGCATCCATGGGAGGTCGACCATGCTCCACCACACACCCGCGCGCTTCTGCGCTTACGCCGCGCTGGCGGCGGCACTCTGCCCCGCGCCCTGCGCGGCCCAGGGCGGCGCCGATTTCTACAAGGGCAAGACCATCTCGATCCTGATGGGGACGAATCCGGGCGGCAGCTACGATCTCTACGGCCGCACCATCGGCGAGCATCTCTCCCGCCACATTCCCGGCAATCCGACCATCATCATGGAGCACATGCCGGGCGCCGGCGGCGTGATCGCCGGCAACCACATCTACGGGCCGGGGGTGCAGGATGGCACCAAGATCCTGCTCTCGCACTCCATACCGCTGGCCGAGAAGCTGGAGCCCAAGGGCGTTCGTTTCGAATCGGCCAAGTTCCAGTGGCTCGGCACCTATGATGCCATCGCGCACACGATGGCCATCTGGCACGAGGCGCAAGCCAACACCATCGACGATCTCAGGACCAAGCCGCTCACCTTCGGCTCGTTCGCCAAGGCTCACCTGACCTACCAATGGCCGTCGATGACGAAGTACGTGCTCGGCGCGAACTTCAAGGTCATCACCGGCTACCGCAGCGGCAGCGATTGCAACCTGGCGATGGAGCGAGGCGAGATCCAGGGCTGGGCCGCCTCCTGGGAGAATCTGGCCGGCACGCGGCCGCAGTGGCTCACCGAGAAGAAGGTCTCGGTGCTGCTGTCGTTCACGCTCGAGCGCAAGGGCCAGTTGCCGGACGTGCCGACGCTGCTCGAGCTGGCGCCGCCGGACAAGAAGGACATCGTGGAATTCCTCGCCGCCGGAACGCCCTTTGGCCGCGCCATGGCGGTGGGTCCGGGCGTGCCCGCGGACCGCGTCGCCGTGCTGCGCAGGGCGTTCGACGACCTCATGAAGGATCAAGCCTTCCTGGCCGACGCGCAGAAGCGCAACATCGACATCGACCCGCGCAACGCGGCGCACGCCCAAGCGCTGGCCAACAAGCTCACCTCCGCCTCGCCCGACCTGGTGACACGCGTGAAGAAGGCGATCGGGCAGGAGGAATAGCGGCGCTTCCGGAAGGTCGCCGACGGCGAGGCCTGGACCATGCCGGCGACGATCGATGATCGGGCAGTCCTTGGTTACTTGAGAGTGCTGAGCATTTTGGCGCACGCTTGCGCCACTGCCGGACCATTGGCGGAGCTGTTGCCGGGTAACGTCGCCCAACCGCCCTTCTGTATGAACGAGCCTTGATCCGACGAACTGACTTTCATCAGTTCGACCTTGTTCTTCGCGGCCTCGCCGGCCTGCAGGAACTTGTCCACGCAAATGGGCGCGAGCGCTTCGACGACCGCCGCGCTGGCGCTTTTCTTGGCCATCTCCTTGGCGGTGTTCTCGGTCGTCCACCCCATTGTGTGGAACCCGGCGAGCATGGTTATCACTGCTCCAATGACTACGCCCAGAAGGATCCGCTTTAGCGAGTCCTCTTCCATTATCGACGATAGTGTCATGGTGTTTCCCTCGAATAGATTGTTCTGCCGCAAGCGCAGCGGACACCCGGACGGGTTCCGGCGATAAGTTGCTTGGGAAGGCCCGGCCGCTTTGAGCTGGCGTTTCGGTCAGACTCATGAAACGCTCATTCGGGGCCAAAGTCGATGAAATTCGTCGGCGTCAGGAACCGTCGCACCCGCGCGGCCGAAGGCGTTAGGCGGAAAAGGCATCGCACCATCATGAAAAGGCCAGGACGCTGACGGACGACGACTTCCGAATCCGCGCCATGCGGCCCGACGAGATGGCGCTCGCCGCCGACTGGGCCGCGGCCGAGGGCTGGAATCCGGGCAACGGGGACGCCGCCTGCTTCGCCACCGTCGATCCCGCGGGCTTTCTGATCGGTGAGATCGACGGCGCGCCGGCCGCGACCATCTCCTGCGTCAATTACGACGATAGGTTCTCCTTCCTCGGCTTCTACATCGTCCGGCCGGAGCTGCGCGGACGCGGCCATGGGCTGCGCATCTGGAACGCCGCGGTCGCGCATGCGGGGGCGCGCACCATCGGCCTCGACGGCGTGGTGGCGCAGCAGGACAACTACAAGAAATCGGGCTTCGTGCTGGCCTATCCCAATATCCGCTACGGCGGCACGGTCGCGGCGCCGGCCGCGCCGCCGCAGGTCGTGCCGCTCGACGGCGTTGCGTTTGCAACCATCGCGGCCGACGACGCCACGGTGTTTCCGGCGCCGCGCGAGGCCTTCCTGCGCGCCTGGATCGCGGCGCGCGGACATGTCGGCCGCGCGCTCGTTCGCGACGGCCGGCTCGCCGCCTGGGGCGTGATCCGCCCCTGCCGCACCGGCCACAAGATCGGGCCGCTCGTTGCCGACGACCGCGCCGCCGCGGAGGCGGTGTTCGCGGCTTTGCTGGCGGCGGCCGGGGGCGGCGAGGTTTTTCTGGACGTCCCGAGCGTCAATCGCGACGCGGTCGCACTGGCGCAAGCCCACGGGTTGGCACCGGTGTTCGAGACCGCCCGCATGTATACCGGCCCCATCCGTCCGCTGCGCCTCGAGCGGGTGTTCGGCGTCACCACCTTCGAGCTGGGATGACCGTGCAGCGGCGACGCTCAATCCGGGCTACGCGCCTGCGGCATCGTTACACGCTGCTGTCCACGAAATTGAGTGGCCCCGATCAAATTTGAAGGAGAGAATTTCGGGCTTGCGCTGGGCTTCTTACGACAGCAACCGCAACCATACGGGGGGAAACATGCCGGCCGAAACACCGAGACCGGAAGCGTCGTCACCGTGGTTCTTTTCGCACGCCGACGGCCTGGCGGCGAAGTGGCAGGACTTCGTGCTGCTCTTGGGCCGCGTGCTGCTGGGCTGGATCTTCGTCCAGAGCGGCTGGCGCAAGCTGATGGATATCCCGGGCTTCGTCGCCACCATGCCGCGGCGGGGATTGCCCGAGGTCATGGGCTACATCGCGCCGCCGGTCGAATTCATCGGCGGGCTGTTCCTGCTGCTCGGTGTCGCGACCCGCTACACCGCCCTGGTGATGCTGCTGTTCATCATCATCGCGTCGTTCAGCTCGCACCGCTATTGGGACTTTGCGGACGCGAACCAGCGCGGGCAGCAGCACACCCAGTTCTGGAAGAACGTCTCGATGATGGGCGGCCAGGTCCTGCTGTTCATCACCGGCGCCGGCCGCTGGTCGGTCGATTGGCTGCTGGCGCGCAAGCGCGACTGACCGCTATTCGCTCTTGCCGCCGCCGATCTGCTTGAGCTTGGCGAACACGGCGTCGACGTTGAGCTCCTCGGCCGGCTTCTTCTCCTCGGGCTCGGGCTCGCGCGGCCGGATCGTCGTCTCCGACGCGGGCAGCAAGGTCGCGCCCTGGGCGGTGACGTCGACCGGCTTCTCCTTGGCGGCGCGGTGCACCTCCAGGTCGAGATCGATCTGCGAGCACAGGCCGAGCGTCACCGGGTCCATCGGCTGCAGGTTCGATGCGTTCCAGTGGGTGCGCTCGCGGATCGCCTGGATCGTCGACTTGGTGGTGCCGACCAGCCGCATGATCTGGCTGTCCTTCAATTCGGCATGGTTGCGCACCAGCCAGAGGATGGCGTTCGGACGGTCCTGGCGGCGCGACACCGGCGTGTAGCGCGGTCCCTTCTTCTTCTTGGGCTCGGGCAGCCGCACCTTCGGGTCGGAGATCTTGAGCTTGTACTCCGGGTCCTGCTCGGCCTTCTCGATCTCCTCGCGGCTGAGCTGGCCGGTGAGCACCGGGTCGAGGCCCTTGATGCCCTGGGCGGCGTCGCCGTCGGCGATCGCCTTCACCTCGAGCGGGTGCAGCTTGCAGAAATCGGCGACCTGGTCGAACGAGAGCGCGGTGTTCTCGACCAGCCAGACGGCCGTCGCTTTCGGCATCAGGGGTGCTGCGACCATGGGTTAAGCCTCCTCTGCGCTCCGCCCGCCCTCACGGGCGAAGCCTGATGTCATCGGTGATGACGGAAGTGACCGCAATATAGGCATAAGCCCCGGCCGGAGCAACCGGGGACTGCCTAACCAAGGGTCGGGTCGAGCACGATCTTGCCCTGGGATTCGCCCGATTCGACCAGGCGATGCGCCTGCGCGGCCTGCGAGAGCGGCAGAATGCGTTCGATCTGGGCGGTCACCTTGCCGTCGGCGGCGGCCGCAAAGCATTTGGGCACGTCGGGCGGATGATAGCCCGGCCGCCCCTTGATGGTGATCTGCTTGTGGTAGAGGTGCGCGAAGTCGATCGTGACGTTGGGCCCGGCATGGGCGCCGGCGGTCACCAGCCGGCCGCCGAAGCCGATGGCGCGGAACGCGCTCGGCAGCACCTTCGGGTTGGCGACGTTGTCGTAGAGCACGTCGACCCCCTTGCCGCCGGTGAATTTCATCGCCGCGGCGTGGATGTCCTCTTTGTTGTAGTTCACGCCGTGGTCGGCGCCGAGCGCAAGGCCCGCCTTGACACGCGCGTCCGAGCCGGCGGCCGCGATCACCTTGGCGCCGATCACGTTCTTGGCGATCTGGATGCCGATCGAGCCGAGATTGCCGCCGGCGCCCATGATCAGCACGGTCTCGCCGGCCTTGAGCTCGGCGACGTTGAACAGCAGGTTCCACGCCGTCGGCACATGGCGCATCACCACCGCCGCGTGATGGAAGTCGAGCTTTTGCGGAAGCTCGACCGCCGCGCAGGCCGGCACCGCCACCAGCTCGGCGAAGCCGCCCGGCCGCTTGATGCCCATCATGCCGAGCGGGCCGGAATAGCCGTTGCCGTCCTCGGCGCAGGGTTGCAGCGGCATCACGCCGGCGGCGGCGACGCGCATTCCCGTCCGCCACTTGCGCACGCCCGCCCCGACCGATTCGACGACGCCGGCGCAATCGACGCCCAGGATCAGCGGCAGCACCGGCCCGCGCGCCGCTTCGCTACCGGCGCGCACGCTCACGTCGAGCACGCGATTGACCGTCGCGGCATGGATCCGGATGCGGATTTCGCCCTCGCCGGGCGCGGGATCGGGCACGTCCTGGTATTGCAGCACGTCCGGCGGGCCATACTGATGGATCACGATCGCTTTCATGCGAGGCTTTCGGAGGGTGTCGGAATCTGGTGCGAAGCGGGAATGCTTGTTGATTGGTCTCAATCGATCTTGATGCCGGCGTCGCGCACGATACGCTCCCACTTGGCGGCATCGGCCTTCACCAGGGCGGCGAATTCGGGCGCGGTCATCGCCGCCGGATCGATGAAATTGGCTTCCAGCCGCTTCCTGGCGTCGGCGTCCTGGGCGAGCTCGCGCACATAGCCGTTGAGCTGATCGACGATCTCGGCCGGCGTTCCGCGCGGCGCGAACAACGCGAACCAGGTCAGGGTCTCGAAGCCGGGAAATCCCTGCTCGGCGAAGGTGGGCACGTCCGGCACGTAGGGCGCGCGCTTGGGCGTGGCGGCGCCCAGGATGCGCAGCTTGCCCTGACGCACGAATTCGATATGCGGCCCCATCGACACGAACGTCACCTGCACGTCGCCGCCGAGCACGGCGGCGACCGCCGGTGCGGTGCCGCGGAACGGCACGAACACGAGCTTCAAACCCGAACGCCGGTTGAACTCGTGCGCCGCCAGGTCGGGCGTGGTGCCGACGCCGGCCGACGCATAGCTGATTTTCTCCGGCTGCGTCTTGGCGTAGGCGATGAACTCCTTGAGCGTCGTTGCCGGCACGCTGGCGTTCATCACCAGGAACAGCGGCACCGTGCCGATCACGCCCACCGGCACGAGATCGTTCAACGGGTCGTACGGCATGTGCCGCATCAGATACGGATTGATGACGACGTTGCCGGTATTGGCAACGCCCAGCGTCAAGCCGTCGGGCGCCGCCTTGGCGACCGCGTCCATCGCGATATTGCCGCTGGCGCCGGCGCGGTTGTCGATCACCACCGGCTGTCCGGTCCGGGCGGTGATGTGCGCGCCGAGGATGCGCGCGGCGATGTCGGTGATGCCGCCGGCCGAGGTCGAGACGATCAGCTTGATCGGTTTCGCCGGATAGCTCTGGGCGAAGGCGGGAGCGGCGGTGAGGAATGCGACGACAAGGGCCGCAACGGCGCGCAACGAACGGATCATCGTTTTCTTCCGGTCTATTTTCGATCTTAGCAAGCGTCGCGCGAAAGACCAATTGCGGGCCGTTCGCGCGCTGCCTTAAGGTGCGTCGCTTGCACACGTCGGCGGAATGGGGGCTTACATGGACGCGAACGACAAATACGCCTGCGCCGAGCTGATCCAGGCCTGGGGCCTCTATCGCGACCAGGGCAGATGGCCGGAGTTGATGGCGACCTTCGTGCCGGACGGGCAGATTTCGATCTCCTGGTTCAGCGGCAGCTTCGGCGAATTCGTCGATCGTTGCCGCCGCAGCTTCGAGGCGGGCCAGCGCTCGAAGCACCAGATCTTCCCGTCGATCGTGCGCTTGGCCGGCGATCGCGCGGTGGCCGAGACCAATATCGTGATCCTGGTGCGGCAGAATATCGGCGGCGTGGCGGTCGACATGACCTCCAATGCGCGCTTCCTCGATAGGTTGGAGCGCCGCCTTGGCCGCTGGGCCATCGTCGAGCGCACCGCCATCTACGAGCGCGACCGGCTCGACCCCGTCGAGCCGTCGGAGGCGTTCGACCGGCTGTTCAAGGCGAGCGATCTGTCGAGCTATCCGGAGCCTTACCGCTACATGGCGGCGCGCCTCGTCGCCGCCGGCCGCGCGCTGGCGCCGGTGGTCTATTGCGACGGCCGGCCGGAGACGGCCGAGCTCTATGGGCGCTACAATGCGTGGCTCGAGCGGACGTAGCAGGGGCCATATTTGGACCGGTTCCTGCCGCCCGCCCCATCGCTTGACAGCGCCCGCACATAGGGCCATGTCGATTGGCGCTGCGAGAGTGCCGAACCGAGGTCCGTATGTCCGCCTCTGACGCCCACACCACCGGCCAAAAGCCCCCGCTCAAGGTGCTGTTGTGCTCCCCGCGCGGCTTCTGCGCCGGCGTCGTGCGCGCCATCGACTCGGTCGAGCGGGCGCTCGACCGCTACGGCGCTCCGGTCTACGTCCGCCACGAGATCGTTCACAACCGCTACGTGGTCGAGAGCCTCAAGGCCAAAGGGGCGATCTTCGTCGAGGAGCTCGACGAGATTCCCGAGACCGACGCGCCGGTGATCTTCTCCGCCCACGGCGTGCCGAAGTCGATCCCCGAGGAGGCCAAGAAGCGCAACTTCTTCGCGCTCGACGCCACCTGTCCGCTGGTGACCAAGGTCCATCGCGAGGCCGAGATCCATCACAAGCGCGGGCGTGAGATCGTGCTGATCGGCCATGCCGGTCATCCCGAGGTGGTGGGCACGGTCGGCCAGCTGTCGGCGGGCGCCATCACGCTGGTGCAGTCGGTCGCCGAGGTCGCGGCCTTCGTCCCGCGCGATCCGGCCAGTCTCGCTTACGTGACGCAGACCACCTTGTCGGTCGACGACACCGCCGACATCGTGGCGGCGCTCAAGGCGCGCTTTCCGCAGATCCACGGGCCGCACAAGGAAGACATCTGCTACGCCACCACCAACCGCCAGGAGGTGGTCAAGAAGGTGGCGCCGATGGTCGAGGCGATGGTCGTGGTCGGCTCGCCCAATTCCTCCAACACGCAACGCCTGAAAGAGGTGGCCGAGCGCGCCGGCTGTGCGCGCGCCGCGCTGGTGCAGCGCGCCGCCGATATCGACTGGTCGGTGTTCGGCTCGATCGCGAGCCTCGGGATCACCGCCGGCGCGTCAGCGCCGGAGGTGCTGGTCGAGGAGGTCATCGGCGCCTTCGCCGATCGCTATGTGGTGAGCGTGGAGACCGTAACCACGGCCGAGGAGAGCATGTTCTTCCCGTTGCCGCGCGTGCTGAGGGAGAACGAGGCGGCGGAGTAGTTATGGCCGTCTACACCGATGTGGCGGCGGAGGACCTCGCGGCCTTTCTCGCCCGCTACGACATCGGCGAGTTGCTCGCCTACAAGGGGATCGCCGAAGGGGTCGAGAACTCGAACTTCCTGGTCCACACCAGCTGCGGCTATTTCATCCTCACGCTCTACGAGCGGCGCGTCGCCGCCAAGGACCTGCCGTTCTTCCTCGCCTTGATGGAGCATCTGCACGGCCGCGGCATCACCTGCCCGCAGCCGGTCAAGGACAGGAACGGCGAGGTGCTGGGCAAGGTCGCCGGCCGTCCGGCGGCGGTGATCACCTTTCTCGACGGCATGTGGATCCGCCGGCCGTCCGCGGGCCACTGCGCGGCGCTGGGCGAGGCGCTGGCCAAGCTGCATCTCGCCGGGCTCGATTTTCGGGGCAAGCGCGTCAACGCGCTGTCGGTCGAAGGCTGGCGGCACCTCTACGAGCATTGCTGCAAGCGGGCGAACGAGGTGCAGCGCGACTTGCAGCCGTTGCTGGCCGCCGAGCTCGCGCATCTCGAAGGCGCCTGGCCGCGCCGCCTGCCGCAGGGGGTGATCCACGCCGACCTGTTTCCCGACAACGTCTTCTTCCTCGGCGACAAGCTCTCGGGGCTGATCGATTTCTACTTCGCCTGCACCGACGCGCTCGCCTACGACGTCGCCATCTGCCTCAACGCCTGGTGCTTCGAGACCGACCATTCCTACAACGTGACCAAGGGCAAGAGCCTGCTGCAGGCTTACGCGGCGGTGCGGCCGCTGACGCAAGAGGAGCGTGACGCGCTGCCGCTGCTCGCGCGCGGCGCGGCGCTACGCTTTTTGCTGACCCGGCTGGTCGACTGGTTCGACGTGCCGCCGGGCGCGCTGGTGCGGCCGAAAGATCCGCTGGAATATTACCGCAAGCTGCGTTTCCACCAGACGATCGCCAGCGTGCGCGATTACGGGATTGGACAATGAGCGAATCCCACGAGCCGCATGTCGTCGTCCACACCGACGGCGCCTGCTCGGGCAATCCCGGGCCGGGCGGCTGGGGCGCGATCCTCGAGTTTGGAAATCACAAGAAGGAGCTCAAGGGCGGAGAAGCGCACACCACCAACAATCGCATGGAGCTGATGGCGGCGATTTCGGCGCTGGAAGCGCTCAAGCGGCCCTGCCTGGTCGACATCCACACCGACAGCCAATACCTGCGCAACGGCATCATGAGCTGGATCAACAAATGGAAGGGCAACGGCTGGCGCACCGCCGACAAGTCGCCGGTCAAGAACGCCGATCTGTGGAAGCGGCTCGACACGGCGCTCGCGCAGCATCGCGTGCGCTGGCACTGGGTGAAGGGGCACGCCGGGCATGCTCTCAACGAGCGCGCCGACGAGCTCGCGCGCGAAGCAATCGCGGCGGTGCGGGCAGGGGCAGTTGGCGCACTGGCGGGCGAGCAGCCGCCCGCACGCAAAAACCCTCCCCCCGCCAGGCGGGGAGAGGGCCGCGAGCGTTGAGCGAGGAAAAGCGCGGACCGCTTAAAGCTGCTTGAGCAGCGCGTCGCCGCCCGAGACCTCGACCTTGCCGGGCGCTTCCTCGATATTGAGCTTCTTCACCACGCCGTCCTCGACCAGCATGGCATAGCGCCGCGAGCGGGTGCCGAGCCCGTTGCCGGAGGCGTCGAAGGCGAGGTCGATCGCCTTGGCGAACTCGCCGTTGCCGTCGGCCAGGAAGTCGAGCTTGTCGGCGGCGGTCGCCTTCTTCCAGGCGTCCATGACGAAGACGTCATTGACCGCGGTGACCGCGATGGTGTTGACCCCCTTCGCCTTGATGGCGTCGGCGCTCTGCAGGATCGAGGGAACGTGCATCTTGTGGCAGGTGCCGGTGAAGGCGCCGGGCACGGCGAACAATGCGACCTTCTTGCCCTTGAACACCTCGTCGGTGGTCTTCCACGCCGGTCCCTCCGACGTCATCACGCGAAACTTCGCCTCGGGCAGCCGATCGCCGACTTTGATGGGCATGGTTGTCATCCTCTCGCTTACGG
>JBEVIH010000180.1:0-11681 GCA_040510815.1 Xanthobacteraceae bacterium
AAGCTCAGCAACACGACGAAACGACCAACGGGGCACATACGAACGGGGCTGCCGCCGCTCGCCAGGACGGGGAGCGGATGCCGGGAACCGACCGGCAAGTGGCTCAGAACGAAGGAGACTAACGATGGCTGTCAGCGCCAACCGGCTCGAACTGCTGCAAATCGCCGACGCGGTCGCACGCGAAAAGTCGATCGACCGTGGCATTGTGATCACCGCCATGGAGGATGCGATCCAGAAGGCGGCACGTTCACGCTATGGCAGCGAGACCGAAGTGCGGGCCGAGATCAATCCGAAGACCGGCGAGATGCGGCTGTCGCGGCTGCTGCTAGTCGTCGACACGGTCGAGAACGACTCGACCCAGATCGCGCTCGGCTTCGCGAACCTTTTGCACGATCACCTGCTTCGCAGACTGGGCGGCGATGCGGCCGTATTCGAGCGGCGGCAGGGCCTCGGCGATATAGTCGCCGACCTGGGCGGCGGGATTGCGCTTCTTGGCGTCCTCGAGCGAGATCTGCGTCGAGTCGTTCTCGATCTGGTCGACCACCAGCAGCAGCCGCGACAGCCGCATCTCGCCGGTTTTCGGATTGATCTCGGCGCGCACCTCGGTCTCGCTGCCGTAGCGCGAGCGTGCCGCCTTCTGGATCGCGTCCTCCATGGCGGCGATGACGATGCCGCGGTCGATCGCCTTCTCGCGGGCAACCGCGTCGGCGATCTGCAATAGTTCGAGCCGGTTGGCGCTGACGGCCATCGGTCACTCTCCTTCGGTTTCGGGTGACGGATGACGGGCGACGGAAGACGGAACATGGGTTCGCCCGTTCTGTCCTCCGACCTCCTCCATCTGTTCTCTGTGGTCTGGTCTCTGTCGTCTGGCTTCCTTGTCGCGCCGCAGCGATTCGGTGATGAGCGCGTCGGTGAGCACGAGCTTGGCTTCCGCCATGTCGTCGATCGCCAGCAGCACCTCGGCGGCTTCGTCGGGCGCGGCGTCGTCGCGGCGGATGCGCGCGGCGTCGCCTTCGGCGCCGAGCAGCAGGCCGCGGAACCGCCGCCGCCCATCGATCGCGACCGCCATTTCCACCCGCACGCGATTGCCCGCTTGGCGCTCGAAATCCGAACGCCGCACCAGCGGGCGGTCGATGCCTGGCGAGGACACTTCGAGGCGATAGGCGCGCTCGATCGGGTCGGCGACGTCGAGCACCGGCGACAGCGCGCGCGAAACGGTCTCGCAGTCCTCGATGGTCATGGTGCCGTCCGGCCGTTCCGCCATGATCTGCACGGTGCAGCCCTCGAGCCCGGAAATCTTGACCCGAACCAGACGGTAACCGATGCCGCCAAGCACGGGCTCGATGATGGCGGCGACGCGCGCCGCGGCTCCCTGCTCGACGATGCGGCGCGGCTCGCTGTCCGCCGGACTGGTATCGATCGCTTGCGTCATTTGCTCGCTTTCGGCGAAGCAACTTTCGGTTAAGAAGTCGCCCCGGATGCGACCGGTCTTAGGCGCCGTTCGCGGTAACAAAAAAGAGCGGGTCCCGGGGGAACCCACTCTCAAAAGCCGACCGGATCGCAATCCGATCGTTATGAGATGTCCTAAACGGACGATCGAAATATAGCGATTTGGCGCCCCGATGCAAGGGCCGCGCGGCGCTGGTCGGGCGGGCCTTGTCGCTCTCGGCGCCGGCCGGGGACCCGCTTTGCGGGTCGTTAACTAACCGTTCCTTCAGACTCCCCCTCTAGGTTGCGGGCCGACGGCAGCCCCTCCGATTGCCGTCGAATGTTGTGTGTTGTGGACTTGCGTATGGCCGCTTCCGCCTCGCCGATCCCCGAGCTTGAAAACGTCATCCAGGCCGGCTCGCCGCAGCAGCGCGCCGAAGCGCTCAAGCGCATCACCGCTTTTTTCCTGAGCGGGGCAAGCCGGTTCAACGAAGACCATGTCCGCCTGTTCGACGACGTGTTCGGCCGCCTGATCGCCGAGATCGAATCGAAGGCGCGCGCCGAGCTCGCCCATCGCCTCGCTCCGGTCGCCAACGCGCCGGTGGAAGTCGTGCGCCGACTCGCCAAGGACGACGACATCGCGGTCGCGGGCCCGCTGCTGTCGCAGTCGCGCCGCCTCGCCGAAACCGATCTCGTCGACATCGCCAGGACCAAGAGCCAGGCGCACCTGCTGGCCATATCCGGCCGCGCCGGCATCGCCGAGCCGGTGACCGAGGTGCTGGTCCGGCGCGGCGATCGCGAGGTCGCGCGCACCGTGGCGGAGAATCGCCAGGCGCGTCTCTCCGAAGACAGCTTCTCCGCGCTGGTCGACCGCGCCGAAAAAGACGGCGTGCTGGCCGAGAAGGTCGGGCTGCGCCCCGACATCCCGCCGCGACTGTTTCGCGATCTCCTGCTCAAGGCGACCGAGGTGGTTCAGCAGCGGCTGTTCGCCTCGGCCAGGCCCGAGACGCAAGCCGAGATCCGCCGCGTGCTGGCAAAGGTCTCCGACGAGGTCGGCGCCTACGCGGCACCGCGCGACTACTCGCAGGCCCAGCGCACGATCGAAGAGCTGCACCGGGAGGGCAAGCTCGACGAGGCCGCGCTCGTCGACTTCGCCAAGGGCCGCAAATACGAGGAAACGATCGCGGCATTGGCGTCGCTTTGCTCGGTGCCGATTGACGTCGTGGATCGGCTGATGGGCGGAGACCGGCCCGATCCGATCCTCATCCTTTGCAAGTCGGCGGGCTGGGGATGGCCGACCGTCAAAGCCGTCATCATGGCACGTCCGAGCAGCAAGGGACCGTCGAGCCAGGGGCTCGACACCGCCTATTCCAATTTCGACCGGCTGTCGCCGGCGACCGCACAGCGCGTGATGCGGTTCTGGCAATTGCGGAAGACCGAGCGAGTAGCGAATAGCGAGTAGGTCTATTCGCCATTCCCCTTTCGCCATTCGCTATTCGCTGTCGATTGCTCTGTTCTCCGAAAGCTCAGGTAGCAGGGCACCCGGCCCTCGCGAACGGCCTTGGCCTGGTAACGCGTCCCGGCAAAGCCCGGCCACGGCCGCCGCCAGTCGTCGGCGCGCTCGGCGCTCCAGGCGAAGGCAGGCGAGCGCGTCAGCCGGGCGAGCGTCCACGCCGCATAGTCTGCGATATCGGTGACGAAGCGGAATTCGCCGCCTGGCCGCAGGATGCGCGCGAGCTCGGCGACGCTGCGGTCCTGCACGAAGCGCCGCTTCCAGTGCCGCCGCTTCGGCCACGGATCGGGATAGATCAGATCGACGCGCGCCAGCGAGGCGGGCGGCAGCCATTCGAGCAGGAAGACGACGTCGTCGAAGTGCAGCCGGACATTGGCGAGCTGCTTCGCCTCGATCGCGGCCAACGCCTTGGCCATGCCGTTGACGAACGGCTCGACGCCGATGAAGCCGGCGCGCGGCTGCCGCTCGGCTTCGGCGATCAGATGCTCGCCGCCGCCGAACCCGATTTCCAGGCGCACCTCATCGACCGGGCCGGGGAACAGCTTGGCGAGATCTTGCGGCGCCGGCGCCGCAAGCTCGACGGCCAGCCGCGGCAACAGGGTATCGAACAGCTCCGCCTGATGCGGCCGCAGCCGATGACCCTTGCGCCGCCCGAAGAAGGCGCCCGACCTGCGTGCTTTGTGCTCGACCGGCATGACGAGCTTCAATCTCGATGCCATGCGCGCCCCGATCAAGTCGGGGCAGGCTCCAGCGGGCACCACAAGTCGGAGATGACGTCGCGCTGCTGACCTGCGTCAGCGGACGGCGCGCTTGAGCGCGTCCGCCAGGTCGGTCCTCTCCCACGAGAAGCCGCCATCCTTCTCGGGGGCGCGGCCGAAATGCCCATAGGCGGCGGTCCGGCGATAGATCGGCCGGCTGAGCTTGAGCGCCCGGCGGATATTCGTCGGCCGCAGCGGAAACAGCTCGGGCAGCACCTTTTGCAGCTTCTTTTCGTCGACCTTGCCGGTTCCGTGCATGTCGACGAGCAGCGACATCGGATCGGCGACCCCGATCGCATAGGCGATCTGGATGGTGCAGCGCTCGGCGAGCCCGGCGGCGACCACGTTCTTGGCGAGGTAGCGCGCCGCATAGGCGGCCGAGCGGTCGACCTTGGTCGGGTCCTTGCCGGAGAACGCGCCGCCGCCATGCGGGGCATAGCCGCCATAGGTGTCGACGATGATCTTGCGGCCGGTCAGCCCGCAGTCGCCGTCGGGACCTCCGACCACGAAATTTCCGGTCGGATTGACCAGGAAGTCGGATGCCTTCTTCGGCATCCAGCCTTCCGGCAGCGCCGAGGCCACCGTGTCGCCGATCAGGTCCTTCACCATGCCGGGATTGTATTTCTTGCCGTTGCGGGTCTGGGCATTGTGCTGGGTCGAGACCACGACCTTGGTGCAGCCGATCGGCTTGCCGTCGACGTATTGCACGGTGACTTGGCTCTTGGCGTCGGGCTGCAGGTCGAACAGCTTGCCGGAGCGGCGCGCCTCGGAGAGCACCTTGAGCACCTTGTGGGCGAAGTAGATGGGGGCGGGCATGAACGAGTTCTTCTCGTAGACCTCGCTCTCGGTGCAGGCGAAGCCGAACATCATGCCCTGGTCGCCGGCGCCTTCCTGGTCTTCGCCCTTCTTCTTCTTGGCGTCGACGCCCATGGCGATGTCGGGCGACTGGCCGTGCAGCAGCACCTCGACATCGGCGCCGTGCCAGGAGAAGCCTTCCTGGTCGTAGCCGATGTCCTTGACCACGCCGCGCGCGATCTCGGTCAGCAGCTCGCGATTCATCACCCCGTGCGAGCCGAGCTTCTTCACCAGCGGCTCTTGTCCGCGGCATTCACCGGCGATGACGATCTTGTTGGTGGTGCAGAGCGTCTCGCAGCCGAGCCGCGTGTTCACCTTGCTCTCGTCGGCGATGCCGAGCCTGACGTCGTTCTCGATGAAGGCGTCGAGGATCGCATCCGAAATCTGGTCGCAAACCTTGTCCGGATGACCTTCGGAAACGGACTCGCTGGTGAAGAGATAGTTGGCGCGTGACACTGAACGCTCCCCTGGCAGGATCGAGCCGCGGCAGCCGGCGGCTGTTTCTTGCAGCGCCGCCGAACGCGGTCAAGATGTGGGCAGGGTTGGGACGAGCAAAGACCGCGAGTCGCGAATGGGGCCGGAACAGACTATGCGCTATGCGCCATTCGCTGTCCGCGGTCCTTCGCTCAATTGTCGTCGCCCGCGATCTCCTCGACGAGATCAACGATGCGGCGCCGCAGCTTGGGCTCCTTGATCTTCATGAAGGCTTTGGTGAGGGACAGTCCTTCGGAGGTGGCGAGAAAATCGGAGACATAGGCGGGGGAGGGTGCGTCTTTGATGTCGCCCGAGTGCCCGTGCAAATTCGGCGCGCCCTCGAAGAAGAATGCGACCGGCACCTGCAGGATATGGGAAATCTGCTGCAACCGGCTGGCCCCGATCCGGTTGGTGCCCTTCTCGTATTTTTGGACTTGCTGAAACGTCAAGCCAAGCGCGTCGCCGAGCTTTTCCTGGCTCATCGACAGCATCATGCGACGCATTCGTACCCGGCTGCCCACGTGTTTATCGATGGGATTCGGGGCCTTCTTGGCCATCATAACAATCTCCTATGCCGCCTCGGCGCGTCGTAATAATCATTCTACAGAGCGGGAATGCAATCAGACTCTCCCGCCCTGGTTCGATCACCCACAATAGACTGTAAAATTGGATTGCAATTTAGGGTCTATTTCCAAGAGCTTAAAACTAAGCGAGAGCAGCCGTTTCGGCCACACAACTTTCCGTTAAGTGGCCGATTTTACACAAGTTGCCGCACTCCCGCTCGGATAAGTTGTAGACCGGCTTGGCGAAGAAGACCTATGCGAAAGTTGATGGTCTGGCTTGAGCTATAGGGATGGCCGGCGGGTGCGGACGCGAAACAGCACAACCAGCGCCGCCCCGATCAGCAGGCCCGCCGGACCGTCGCCCAGACGGGCATAGGGCGTCGGCGAAACGGGGCGCGGCAGGCCGGAATCCAGCACCCCTTCGGTGCCCAGCGGCAGCGCCGCGAGCACGCGGCCGAGCGGATCGACCACCGCCGATATGCCGGTATTGGCGGCCCGCACCAGCGGCAGGCCCTCCTCGATGGCGCGCACGCGCGCCTGCTGGAAGTGCTGGTAGGGGCCGGGGCTCATCCCGAACCAGCCGTCATTGGTGAGGTTGAGCAGCCATCCCGGCCGCTCGTTGCGCGGCACCGCCTCGCCCGGAAAGATGATCTCGTAGCAGATGAGCGGAACGAAATTCGGCACGCCCGGCGCGCTCAGGCTGCGGCGCCGGTCGCCCGGGATGAACCCGCCGCGCACCTGCGTGAGCTGCATCAGGCCGAGCCGCTCGAGCCAATTCTGCAGCGGCAGATACTCGCCGAACGGAACCAGGTGGACCTTGTCGTAGGCCGACAGGACCGAGCCGTCGTGGCCGATCACGTAGATCGAATTGTAGGCGCGGTTGGCGAGCGCACCGGACCCCGCCTCCGGCGGCCGGATGGCGCCGGTGATCAGCACCGTGCCTTGCGGCAGCAGCGCGGCGATCTGGGCGAGCGCATCGGGCTCCTGCGTGAGGAAGAACGGAAATGCCGATTCCGGCCAGATCAGATGGGTGACGTCGCGCACGCCCGTCGATTGCGGCCCGCTGGCGCGATCGGACAGCGCCAGGTAGCGGCTCATCACCTGCTGCTTTTGCGAATACCTGAATTTTTCGTCCTGCTGCAGGTTGGGCTGCATGATGCGAAGCCGGACGCCGTCCACATAGGTCGTGGGCGTCCTCGCCAGACGCCACGCGCCGTAACCCGCAAGCGCGACGATCACCACGACGCTCAGCGCCGGTGCCAGCCATGGACGTCTGGTATCGGCGCGGTCGTCGGCGAGCACGGCCGGGCTGGCGTAGACCGCCACCGCCAGCAACGTCATGCCCCACAGCCCGACCAGCGCCGCGCCCTGCGCCAGCCACAACGGCGAGATGAGCGCATAGCCGTAGGCATTCCACGGGAAGCCACTGAACAGATGGCCGCGCAGCCATTCCGCGACGGTGAGCGCCACCGCCAGCGCCAGCACGCGTGTTGCGCCGCGTGTCCAGATGAGGCGGGCGAGCGCCAGCCCGAGCGCGGTGTAGACCGCCATCCCGGCCGGCAAGGCGACCACCGCGAACGGCAGCAGCCAGCCGAAGGTCTTGGCATCGACCAGAAACGCATTGCCGACCCAATAGAGGCCGGCGAGGAAATATCCGAAGCCGAACCACCAGCCCGCGCTCGCCGCCGCGATCACGCCGCCGAACCGGCCGGCGCCGGCCCCGTCGACCAGCCAGACCAGGATCGGGAAGGTGACGAACGCCACCGGCCAGATGTCGGTCGGCGGCAGTGCCAGCGTCGATGAGGCGCCGGCGAGGAACGCGACCAGCGCGCGCCGCCATCCCCAGGCCAGCACGATGGTGTGGGCGAAGCGGGTGAGCGTCACGGGCGGCGTGCGGATTTCGATGGCGCTGCGTCGGGGGACAGCTTAACCGATTCGTCGCCGGCGACCGGGAGCTCGGCGGGCGGCGGGGGCGCGCCGACCGCCGTGGGCGCCTTGTCGGGCTCGCCCGGCCGCCGCCGGGGGTCGCGGAGACCGCCGCGCGGCCGGTCCAAGCTGCGGTAGATCTTGAGCTTCTTCACGCGGCGCGGGTCGGCGTCGAGGATCTCGATCTCGAACGGTCCGGGCCCCGGCACAAGCTCGCCGCGCACCGGCACGCGGCCGATCCGGGTCGCCACATAGCCGGCGAGCGTGTCCACTTCCTTGGCGACCTCGCCGACCTCGAATTCCGGCCCCACGAACGCGGCGACGTCCTCGAGGCTGGCGCGGGCATCGGCCACGAACGAGCCGTCGGCCTGGCGCACCACGCCGGGCGCCGCGTCCTCGTCGTGCTCGTCCTCGATGTCGCCGACGATCTGCTCGACGATGTCCTCGATCGAGACGACGCCGTCGGCGCCGCCATATTCGTCGACCACGAGCGAGAGGTGGATGCGGGTGGTCTGCATCTTGGCGAGCAGGTCGATTGCCGGCATCGACGGCGGCACGAACAGGATCTCGCGCACGATCTTGGTTTCCGACAACGGCATTGCGAGATCGACCGCCTTGAGGTCGAGGCCGGCCGGCAGCGGCTTCTTGCGCCGGGCGTTGGCCTTGGCGTTGGCGGCGCGCGCGGTCATGAAGGCGATGAGGTCGCGGATGTGGACCATGCCGATGGCGTCGTCGAGCGTCTCGTCGTAGACGACGAGCCGCGAATGGCCCGCGCTCGCGAACACCTTCAACAACTCGCCGAGCGCGATGTCGCGCTGCACCGCGATGATGTCGGCGCGCGGCACCATGACATCCATGACCCGCCGCTCGCGCAGCGCCAGGATGTTCTGCAGCATCTTGCGTTCTTGCGGCGAGAAGCCGTGCGCGCCGGCGCTGCCTTCGAGCACGTCCTTGAGGTCGGCGCGGATCGTGCTCGCCTTCCAGCCGAAGATCGCCCGCAGCGCGCGCGCCAGCCAGCCTTCGCCGTTGCCGCGGGCGACCTCGCTCGGGCGCGGCACCGGCACCGGCAGATTGCGGATCTCGGTCGCGGAAGCGACCGGCTCGCTCGGTGACGATGGCTCGGAGTCGGGCATGGCGGTCGCGCGTCAGGCTTGGTCGCGCAGCAGATAGGGATCGGGAAGGTCGAGCCGGGCCAGGATCGCGATTTCGAGCCCCTCCATCGCGTCCGCGTCCTCGTTGGCCTCGTGATCGTAGCCGACGAGGTGCAGAAATCCATGCACGGCGAGATGGGCGAGGTGGTGTATGAACGGCTTGCCCTCGGCGGCGGCCTCGCGCGCCACGGTCTCATAGGCGATGACGATGTCGCCGAGCAGGCGGGGCGCGCGGCGATCGGGGCGCGCCTCCTTGGCCGGGAACGACAGCACGTTGGTCGCCGCGTCCTTGCCGCGCCAGTCGCGGTTAAGCGCGCGGATGGCCGCATCGTCGGTCAGCACGACGGCGAGCTCGCCGTCGCTCGGCACCAGCGCGGCGGCGGCGGCGAGCGCGCGGCGCAACATGGCGTCGGCGCCGCGCTGCGCCTTCCAGAGCGGGGACTCGACCACGATATCGACGGCGAGCGCGGGCCGCCGCAGGGGCGATCGGCTCATTCCTTGCTCTCGCGCGTGCGCGCCTTGAGCGCGGCTTTGTCGTAGGCCTCCACGATACGCGCGACCAGTTCGTGACGGATGACGTCCTCGGCGGTGAACACCACGTGGGAGATGCCTTCGACCTTCTCGAGCAGCCGCACCGCCTCGTGCAGGCCCGAGGTCTGGCCATGGGGCAGATCGACCTGGCTGGGATCGCCGGTCACGATCATCCGGCTGTTCTCGCCGAGCCGGGTGAGGAACATCTTCATCTGCATCGTGGTGGTGTTCTGCGCCTCGTCGAGGATCACGACCGCGTTGGAGAGCGTGCGCCCGCGCATGAAGGCGAGCGGCGCGATCTCGATCTCGCCGGTCTGCAGCGCGCGCTCGACGATGCGCGCGTCCATCAGGTCATAGAGCGCGTCGTAGATCGGGCGCAGATAGGGATCGACCTTCTCGCGCATGTCGCCGGGCAGGAATCCGAGCCGTTCGCCGGCCTCCACCGCCGGGCGCGAGAACACCATGCGGTCGACCTCCTTGCGCTCGAACAGCTGCACCGCCTGGGCGACCGCAAGCCAGGTCTTGCCGGTGCCGGCCGGGCCGGTGCCGAACACCAGCGCATGGCGCCGCAAGGCGCGGATATAGGCGTCCTGCGCGGCGGTGCGGGCGCGCACCGGGCGCTTGCGCAGGTTGATCTCCTCGAAGCTCGGCCGCGTCGTCGCCGGGTCGTAGTCGAACAGCGAGCCCTGCGCGATCGCCAGCCGGATCGCGCCCTCGACGTCGCCGGACACGAGCTCGTCGCCGCGCCGCAGCCGCTCGTAAAGGCCCTCGAGCACGCGCCGCGCCTGCTCGCAGGCGTCGCGCGAGCCGTCGATGGTGACGTGATTGCCGCGCTGCTCGGCGACCACGCCGAGCCGGCGCTCGATCAGCGCCAGGTTCTGCCCGTACTGGCCGAACAGGATGGAGGCCAAGCGGTTGTCGTCGAACGCGAGCACGACCTGGGTTGCGGCAGCTTCGCCGACGGCGACCGGCGATGGGAATCCGTTGTCCGATCGGGGCGAGCGCAACGGTATCAGGCCTCCACGGCGGCCAGCGTCGACCGCGCCCGGACGGGTCCGTCCGCAAGCGTGCCGAACAGGCTGTTGGCGCTGATTTCGGTGATCGTCACCGCGGCGATTTCCCCGACCATGCTGGGTGCGGCCATGACCTGCACCGGGTGCAGATATGGGGAGCGGCCGACCAGTTGGCCAGGATGCCGTCCGGGCTTTTCGAACAGCACGTCGAAGGTGCGGCCGAGGCAGCGCGCGTTGAAGGAGGCTTGGTTGCGGTCGATCGCCGCCTGCAGGCGGTAAAGGCGCTCCGATTTCAACTCCTCGGGCACCTGCTCGGCCATCTCGGCGCTGGGAGTTCCCGGTCGCGGCGAATATTTGAACGAGAAGGCGCCGGCAAAACCGATCTCGTCGACCAGCGAAAGCGTCAAGGCGAAATCGTCGTCGCGCTCGCCCGGGAAGCCGACGATGAAGTCGGAGGAGAACGCAATGTCCGGCCGCGTCGCGCGCATGCGCGCGATGGTATCGAGGTAATCGGCGCGCGTGTGCCGGCGGTTCATGGCGGCGAGCACGCGGTCCGATCCCGACTGCACCGGCAGGTGCAGATACGGCATCAGGCTCGGCAGATCGCGATGCGCGGCGATCAGGCTCGCCTCCATGTCGCCGGGATGGCTGGTGGTGTAGCGCAGCCGCGCGATGCCCGGCACCTGCGCCACGCGCTCGAGCAGGCGCCCGAGCGTCCACGGCCGTCCGTCCGGGCCGTCGCCGTGATAGGCGTTGACGTTCTGGCCGATCAGCGTGACCTCGCGCACGCCGGCGTCCGCCAGCCGCGCGACCTCGGCGACGACCTGCGCGACCGGGCGCGACACCTCCGCGCCGCGCGTATAGGGCACGACGCAGAAGGTGCAGAACTTGTCGCAGCCTTCTTGCACGGTCACGAAGGCCGAGACGCCGCGCGCCCGCGTCGCCGCGCGGCTCGGCGGCGCCAGTAGATCGAACTTGTCCTCGACCGGGAAGTCGGTGTCGACCACGCCTTCGCCGCGCCCGACGCGCGCCAGCAGAGCAGGAAGCCGATGGTAGCTCTGCGGCCCGACCACGAGATCGACCGTCGGCGCGCGGCGGATGATCTCCTCGCCTTCCGCCTGGGCGACGCAGCCGGCGACCGCGATCACCACGCGGCGCCCGTCGCGGGCGGCGGCCTGCTTGAGCACGCGCATGCGGCCGAGCTCGGAATAGACCTTCTCGGCCGCCTTCTCGCGGATGTGGCAGGTGTTGAGGATGACGAGGTCGGCGTCCTCGGGCGTGGCGGTCTCGGCAAAACCTTCGGGCGCGAGCGTGTCCGCCATACGATGGGAATCGTAGACGTTCATCTGGCAGCCGAACGACTTGATGTGGACCTTGCGCGCTCCGCTCATGCCGGTGAGGTCAGGTTTCTGTTCCGGGACCGCCGCCTTTTACCAAAGATATCAAAGACATCGATCATTCGCCAGGAC
>JBEVIH010000181.1:0-32517 GCA_040510815.1 Xanthobacteraceae bacterium
TCTCCCTTCGCGACACTGGCCGTCGGTCAGCACCTGCCGCCGCCCGCCTGCGGTGACAAAACGGGCTGGTCATGGCTGATCGGCCGGAGCGCGAACCCCTTTAGCCGTCTGCAGGCCGCGCGCCAACCCCCGCGCAATCGTCCTGCGCGCATTGCCCGCCCTCGCTGAAAGCGCTTTCCCCTCGGCCCGCCGGCGCTCTATATCGGTGCGCGAAACGACGGAGAACGCCGATGGCCATGACCATGAATGGGCAGGTCCAGCTCGCTGCCAGCCGCGAGGTGGTATGGGCCAAGCTCAACGATCCGGAGGTGCTCAAGAGCTGCATCCCCGGCAGCGAGCAGCTCGACAAGATTTCCGACAACGAGTTCCAGGCGGTAGCCACCGTCAAGGTCGGGCCGGTCAAGGCGCGGTGGAAGGGTAAGGTGCGGCTGTCCGACCTCGACCCGCCGAACAGCTATCGCATCTCCGGGGAAGGCGAGGGCGGCGTCGCCGGCTTCGCCAAAGGCGGCGCCAAGGTGTCGCTCTCCGACAAGGACGGCGGCACGCTGTTGACCTACGACGTGGAAGCGCAGATCGGCGGCAAGCTTGCCCAGCTCGGCCAGCGCCTGATCAACAGCGCGGCCAAGAAGACCGCCGACGATTTCTTCGTGAAGTTCGCGGAAGCCGTGGCAAAGGGAAGCTGAAGATCATGGTCATTGCGACCTCGCAACCACCCCGATGCTCTTGACCACCGCTGCGCCGGGGGTTCACAGTCGGCTTGTTCTAAGCCACGCTCCGGGGCAAAATCGGCCCGATTTTGACCCGATCCGCCGCCGGCGTTGCCCGTCGGTGCGAAAAACGAGGCCTTTCGGCCGATTTCGAGGAGGAACCCATGTCCGCCGTCGCAATGACGGTGAACGGCAAAGCCGTCACCGGTGACGTCGATCCGCGCACCCTTCTGGTGCAATTCCTGCGCGAAAACCTGCGGCTCACCGGTACCCATGTCGGCTGCGATACCTCGCAGTGCGGCGCCTGCGTGGTGCTCGTGAACGGCAAGGCGGTGAAGGCCTGCACGGTGTTCGCCTGGCAGCTCGAGGGCGCCGACGTCCTCACCATCGAGGGCCTCGCCGAGCCGAGCGGGCCGCTGCATCCGATGCAGGAGGCGTTCCGCGAGCATCATGGGCTGCAGTGCGGCTATTGCACGCCCGGCATGATCATGACCGCGGTCGATATGGTGAACCGCAAGGGTAACGACCTCGACGACCCGACCATTCGTCACGAGCTCGAAGGCAATCTCTGCCGCTGCACCGGCTACCACAACATCGTCAAGGCAATCGCGGCCGGTGCCAAGGCCATGGCCAAGGGAGGCGGACGACCGGCCAGCACGTAGATCCTGGCCAGCACAGGCGAGGGAGGAAACCGCCATGAGCGCGACCGGCATCGGCGCGGCGGTGCGCCGCAAAGAGGACCGACGCTTCATCACCGGCAAGGGTCATTACACGGACGACGTCAACCGTCCGGGCCAGGCCCATGCCTATTTTCTGCGCTCGCCCCATGCCCACGCCAAGATCAGGAAGGTCGACGCCAAGGCGGCCGCCGCCATGCCGGGCGTGCTCGCGGTGCTCACCGGCGCCGAGCTTGCCGCCGACAAGATCGGCAATCTCATTTGCGGCTGGATGATTACCTCCAAGGACGGCTCGCAGATGAAGATGGCGCCGCACCCGGCGATCGCCCATGGCAAGGCAAACCATGTCGGCGATGCGGTCGCGGTCGTCGTCGCCGAGACGCTGGCGCAGGCGAAGGACGCCGCCGAGCGGGTCAAGGTCGACTACGAGGTGCTGCCGGCGGTGGCCGATCCGGCCAAGGCGCAAGGGCAGGGCACGCCGCAGATCCACGAGGTCGCGGCCAACAACACCATCTATCAGTGGCATCTCGGCGACGCGAAGGCGGTCGATGCCGCGTTCAACGCGGCCAAGCACGTCACCAGGCTCGACCTGATCAACAACCGCCTGGTGCCGAACGCGATCGAGCCGCGCGCCGCGATCGGCGAATACGACGCCGGCACCGACAGCCTCACGCTCTGGAACACGACGCAGAATCCCCACGTCGCCCGCCTGGTCATTTCCGCCTTCGTCGGCATGGCGCCCGAGCACAAGCTCCGCGTGATCGCTCCCGACGTGGGCGGCGGCTTCGGCTCCAAGATCTTCATCTATCCGGAGGAGGTGGTCTGCCTCTGGGCTTCGCGAAAAATCGACCGGCCGGTGAAATGGGTGTCGGAGCGCTCGGAGGCTTTCCTCGCCGACGCCCATGGCCGCGACCATGTCACCCACGCGGAGATGGCGTTCGACGCCGAGGGCAAGGTCACCGGACTCAAGGTCAAGACCATCGCCAATCTCGGCGCCTACATGTCGACGTTCTCGTCGTCGGTGCCGACCTATCTCTACGGCACCCTGCTCTCCGGCCAGTATGAAATCCCGGCGATCTACTGCGAGGTCGACGCCGTCTACACCAACACCGTGCCGGTCGACGCCTATCGCGGCGCCGGCCGCCCGGAGGCGACCTATGTGGTCGAGCGGCTGATGGAAGTCGGCGCCCGCGAGATGGCGATCGATCCCGCCGATCTGCGCAAGAAGAACTTCATCAAGAATTTTCCGCACCAGACGCCGGTGATCATGACCTACGACGCCGGCGACTATCATGCGTCGCTCAAGAAGGCGCTGGAGATCGCCGACTATGCGGGCTTCGGCAAGCGCAAGCGCGAATCCGCCCGCCAAGGCAAGCTGCGCGGGGTCGGCTTCTCGACCTATATCGAGGCCTGCGGCATTGCGCCGAGCCAGGCCGTCGGCTCGCTCGGCTGCGGCGTCGGCTTGTGGGAATCCGCCGAAGTGCGGGTCAATCCGACCGGCAGTGTCGAAGTCCTCACCGGCTGCCACCAGCACGGCCAGGGCCACGAGACCACCTTCGCGCAAGTCGTCTCCGAGCGGCTCGGCATCCCGTTCGACAACGTCAGCGTCGTGCACGGCGACACCGACAAGGTGCAGTTCGGCATGGGCACCTACGGCTCGCGCTCGGGCGCGGTCGGCATTTCGGCGATCGTGAAGGCGCTCGACAAGGTCGAGGCCAAGGCCAAGAAGGTCGCCGCCCACCTGCTGGAGGCCGCCGAAGGCGACATCGTATTCAAGGACGGCAAGTTCACGATCGCCGGTACCGACAAGTCGGCGGCCTGGGGCGACGTCGCGCTCAACGCCTATATCGCCCACAAATTCGCCGGCCAGGAGCTCGAGCCGGGATTGAAGGAGGGCGCGTTCTACGATCCCACCAACTTCACCTTCCCGGCCGGTTGCCACATCTGCGAGGTCGAGGTCGATCGAGAGACCGGCGAGAGCGAGATCGTGGCCTGGACCGCGGTCGATGATTTCGGCACCGTGGTCAATCCGATGATCGTCGAGGGCCAGGTGCACGGCGGCATCGCCCAGGGCGTCGGCCAGGCGCTGCTCGAAGGCGCGATCTACGACAAGGACGGCCAGCTCGTCACCGGCTCGCTGATGGATTATTGCGTGCCGCGCGCGCACGATCTGCCGACGCTCAAGGTCGACATGACAAAGACCAAGGCGCCGTCGAATCCGCTCGGCATCAAGGGCTGCGGCGAGGCCGGCGCGATCGCGGCGCCGGTCGCCGTCATCAACGCCATCACCGACGCGATCGGCACCGAGGATTTGGCGATGCCGGCCACCGCGCAGACGGTGTGGCAGGCATTGCAGAAGGTCGGCAACAGCCGCAAGGCGGCTTAGGAGAGGTCACGATGTACGCATTCACCTATCATCGTCCGGGGACCGTGCGGCAGGCGGCGAGCCTGTTGGCCAAGCAGGAAGAAGCCAAGCTGCTCGCCGGCGGCCACACGTTGATCCCGACCATGAAGCTGCGCCTGGCCGGGCCGAAGAATCTGGTCGACCTGTCGAAGATCGAAGGTTTGAGCGGCATCGAGATGACCGGCCGCTCGCTCATCATCGGAGCGATGACGCCGCACGTCGAGGTCACCACCTCGGCGGCGGTGAAGGAGAATATCCCGGCCTTGGCCGAGCTCGCCGGCAAGATCGGCGATCCCGCCGTGCGCCACCGCGGCACCATCGGCGGCTCGCTCGCCAACAACGACCCCAATGCCGACTACCCGGCCGGCGCGCTGGGACTGGGCGCCACCATCATCACCAACAAGCGGCGCATCGCGGCCGACGAGTTCTTCAAGGGCCTGTTCGAGACCGCGCTCGAGCCCGACGAGATCATCACCAAGGTGCAGTTCCCCAAGCCCAACAAGGCGGCCTACCAGAAATTTCCCAATCCGGCGTCGCGCTACGCGCTGGTCGGCGTGTTCGTCTCGAAGCGCGGCTCCGACATCCGCGTGGCGGTGACCGGCGCCGGCTCCAACGGCGTGTTCCGGGTCAAATCGTTCGAGGATGCGCTCAAGAAGCGCTTCGGGGCGAAATCGCTGGAAGGGATGACGGTGCCGGCCGACGGCATGGCGAGCGACATCCACGGCAGCGCCGAATATCGCGCCCATCTCATCGGCGTGCTGGCGCGCCGGGCGGTGGCGGCGGCGACGGCTTAGACCCGCTCGACCGGAACGGCGAACACATAGCCCACGCCGCGCTCCGTCTGGATGACGCGCGGCGCGCTGGGGTCGCGTTCCAGCTTGCGCCGCAGGCGAAGAATCTGCACGTCGATGCTGCGATCGAAGACGTCCTCGTGCATCCGCGTGGCCTGCAGCAGATGCTCGCGGCTGAGCGGGCGCTGCGGCGCATCGAGAAAGGCGAGCAGCAGTGCGTACTCGCCCTTGGTCAATGCGACCGGAGCGCCGGCCGGGTCGGTGAGCCGCCGGGTCTTGCGGTCGAGCTGCCAGCCGGAAAATCGAAAGCGGCCGCGCTCGGGATCGCGCGCCGGGGCAGTGCGTCCGACATCGAACCGTCGCAACACCGCGCGGACGCGCGCGAGCAATTCGCGCAGATTGAACGGTTTCGTCAGATAATCGTCGGCGCCGAGCTCGAGCCCGACGACGCGATCAATGTCGTCGCGGCGGTGACCGGTAATGATGATGACCGGCACGTCGGAGCTCGAGCGGATCTCGCGCAGCAGATCAAGGCCGTCCTCCTGGCCGAGCCGAAGATCGAGAATCACCAGATTCACGTCGGTGCCGCCGAGTTGACGGACCATCTCCTCGCGACCGGACGCCACCAGGGTGCGGATGTTGTTCTCGCCGAAATAGCTTAGGATCATGCGTTGCAGCGCGGGATCGTCCTCCACGACGAGGATGCACACTTGGCGATCGCCGCTCCCGCGAAGGCCCAGGTCGTTGGACGATGTCTCGCTCATGCCCTCCAGCTCCCGCATCGATGCCGCCGCCGGCCACCGTGCCCGGCTGCAGGATAGCGTACCTCCTGCTGGCACTCGTCTGCCTCAACGCCGCCGCGCCGGCGGCCGCGCAATCGCCAACCCCCGCCGGCCCGGAGCCGATCACGCCGATCCCTGCCATGCCCGCGCAGGACCCGCGGCGTGTGGCGCTCGGGGAGCGATTATTCAGTGACCGGCGACTCTCTCACGATAACACACGCGCCTGTTCGACCTGCCACGATATACGAACCAACGGCGCCAGCGGCAACGCCCTGGACGTGACGCCCGAGGGGCGACCGCTCCCGCGCAATACGCCGACGGTCTTCAACGCAGCCCTGAGCTTTCGGCTGAACTGGGACGGGAATTTCCGCTCGCTCGAAAAACATACCGAGCAGATACTTCGCAGCCCCAGGATCATGGCGTCGAGTGCGGACGAAGTTCTGAGCAGGCTGCGCGCCGACCCCGAAGCGGTGAGGCAATTCCGCGACGCCTACGGCAGGGAGCCCGACGTCACTGCACTCCTGGATGCGATCGCAACTTACCAGCGCTCGCTCGTCACGCCGGGCAGCCGGTTCGACCGCTGGCTTGCGGGCGAAGCCGACGCGATCACGCCGGAGGAGCTCGCCGGCTACCAGCTGTTCAAGTCGCTCGGCTGCGTCAGTTGCCACCAAGGCGTCAATGTGGGCGGCAACCTCTTCCAGCGGCACGGCATTTTCCATCAGATCGGCTCGGCGGAGCCGGCATTGGTGCGCGTCCCCAGCCTGCGCAACGTGGCGACGACGCCGCCCTATTTCCACGACGGCAGCGCGCCCACCCTGTCGGACGCAGTCAGGACGATGGGCACCGCTCAGCTCGGCCGCGTGCTGATCGATCAGCAGGTCACCGCCATCGTCGCCTTTCTCAACACGCTGACCGGCACCTACCGGGGCCAGGCGGTCGCGCCCGCGATGAGCCCGCCGCGTGCAGCCAAGGCGCCTCCATGAGACTCGTGCCGGGTGCCGTCGGGGTACTCCTGCTGCTCGTGCTGCTTACTTGGCTGCTGCTGCGGGCAACCGACACCAACGCGCCAGCCCAGGCGGCAACGCTCCAGGCCTTTGACGACTTCGCGATTGCCGAGGCTTCTCTCGACCGCGACCTTTTGCAGGCGCGCGCCGGCCTGCTTCGTGATTATGATCCACTCGTCAACGCCGTGAGGGCGATGGAGGACGCGGTCGCCCGGCTTCGTTCCCTCGCCCAGGCCGAGGGCCTCGGCGCGGAGCCGGGCGAACGCCTGGCGGCGACGGTCGCGCAGCGGGAGGAGCTGACGGAGCGTTTCAAGAGCAGCAACGCGCTCTTGCAGAATTCTCTGTCCTATGTCGGGCTGCTGAGCGCAAGCCCGGCGTTCGGCGCTCAGGATGCACAGCTCGCACCCGCAACCGGCGCATTGGCGGCGGCGATCCTCTATCTGACGCGCGATACATCACCGAACGCCGTCAAGGCGCTGCAGGAACGGATCGAGCGGTTTGCGACGCAAGCGCCCACGGTCGGACCACACGCCGAGGCAGCGCAGGCGCTGCTCGCGCATGCCCGCCTGCTGCATGATCTCCTGCCCGCGGTCGACGAAACGCTGAAGGCCCTCATCGCCGTGCCGAGCCGGCAGCCGCTCGAAGAGATGCGTGCACAGTTCTCCAACCGTCAAGCCGCCGCCGAAGCGACGGCGCAGCGATTTCGGCTGGTTCTGTACCTGGTCTCGCTGCTATTGCTCATCATGCTGGTGCGTCTCGGCCTGCGGCTGCGTGCCCGCGCCCTTGCGCTGAGACGGCAGACGGCATTCGAGCGCGTCATTGCCGAGACCTCGACGCGCTTGATCAACTGCCCGCCGGCCGAAACCGATGCGCGGCTGACGCAAGTGCTCGGCGAGCTCTGCGGGGCGATCGACGTGCAGCGCGGCTATGTGGTGCTGGATGAGAACCCCACCCGAGTGAATGTTTGGTGCGCGGACGGAACGGCGTATCCGCCGAGCTGGCCCGATCAGGCGCTTGCACTGTCTGACCGGCTCGCCACGGCCGGATCGGACATCGTCACCGTGCCGGATGTCGCCGCCTTGCCGCCCGGCCCCGCGAAGGACACGCTCGCCGCCGCTGGCATCCGCGCCTGGGCCTGCGTGCGGCTGATCCGACCGGGCCGAGTGCGAGGCATCATGGGGTTCGACGCCTTGCGGCCGGCACGGGACAGGAGTTTCCCGCTGCCCGTGGTGCGGCTTGCCGGCGACGAGGTGGCCAATGCGATCGAGCGCGAGTTTCTCGAGCACGACCGGGCGAGACTCTCGACGCGGCTGGAACGGGCGCGCCGCATGCAGATGGTCGGATCGCTGGCAAGCGGGATTGCGCACAACTTCAACAACATCATCAGCGCCATTCTCGGCTATTCGGAGATGGCCGAACCACTGCTCACGCCTGGAACCAAGCCAGCACGGCATATCGACGAGATACGACGCGCCGCGGAGCGTGGGCGCGATCTGGTCGACAACATCCTCACGTTCGGGGGGCGGCGTGACGCGCGTGTCACGCCGGTGCAGGTGCGCACCCTATTCGAGGAAGCGGCCTCGCTGCTGCGTGCCTCGCTGCCCTCCGGTGTCGAGCTCATCATCGGGGACGTCCCGGCTGATGTCGCTGTATCCGGCGAGCCAGCGCAGCTGCAGCAGGTCATCCTCAATTTATGCACCAACGCGGCGCAAGCGATGAAGGGCAGCGGATGCATCCGCATGACCGCGGAGCAGAAGGACGTGACGGCTCCCTGCTCGCTGAGCCATGGCGCGCTGACACCGGGCCGCTACGTGTGCCTGGCCGTCAACGACACCGGCGGCGGCTTCGGCGAAGGTGTGGCGCGACGCCTGTTCGAGCCGTTCTTCACGACCCGCCTAGCCGGGACCGGACTGGGCCTCGCAACCGTGGGCGAGATCGTTCGCGACCATGACGGGGCGATGAACGTGCAGAGCAAACCGGCGCACGGAAGCTGCTTCGAGGCGTGGCTGCCCGCCGCCGCGGTGGACAGCACCGCAGGCGTCGCGCCCGCCATGCTGCCGCTCGGGCGCGGCGAGACGGTGCTGGTAGTCGAGAGCGAGCGGGAGCAGCTGCTGTACGACGAGGAGATGCTGGCGGCGCTGGGATACGAGCCGGTGGGGTTCGAGCGCCCGGCCGATGCGATCACAGCGTGCCGTTCGGCGCCCGACCGATTCGACATCATCCTGGTCAGCCACGCGTCGCAAACGCCCGGTGGGGTCGACCTGGCGCACGCGCTGCACGAGATCTCGCCGCGGCAGCCCTTGCTGCTCGCCACCGGTTCCACGAGCGATGTCAGCGTCGACGCGCTGGCGGAAGCCGGAATTTCCGAGGTGCTGCGCCGGCCCCTGGCCAGCACCGAGCTCGCCGCCGCGCTGGCGCGCTGCCTGCGCCCGTCCGGCGCGTTACGAATGTAACACGATTACCGGCAGTTGAAATATTTCTGTAGCTCGGCCCTGCCATGTGAAGACTCCCATATTCCGCGCTCGCGACGGCAAGCTTTGTACGAGGCGCACCTGGAGGGCACATGCAAGAGGTTGACCAGGTCTCGTCGCTCATCCGCGACATCTACGATGCGGCGCTCGACCCGGCTTTGTGGGGCGACGTCCTCGGCAAGGCCGGCGACTTCGTCGGCGGCTCGGCCGCGGTGCTCTACTCCAAGGACATGACCAGGAAGAGCGCGAACATCTATTACGACGACGGCGGCATCGATCCGCACTACAAGCAACTCTATCTCGACCAATACGTGAAGTTCGATCCCACCTCGACGGCCGAATTCTTCGTCGAGATCGAGCAACCGACCGCCACCGCCGATCTCATCCCCTACAACGAGTTCCTTCAAACACGCCACTACCAGGAGTGGGCGCGCCCGCAGGGCCTGGTGGACCATTTGCGGGCTGCGCTCGAGAAATCAGGGACGAGCATTGCCTTCTTCGGCGTCTTTCGCGATCAGCGGGATGGCACCGTCGACGACGAGATGCGCCTGCACATGCGCCTCATCGTCCCGCACGTTCGCCGCGCCATGCTGATCGGCCAACTGATCGATCGCAAGACCGCCGAAGCGGCGGCATTCGCCGATACCCTCGACGGCATCAGCGCCGGCATGTTCCTGGTCGACGCGGGCGGGCGGATGGTCCACGCCAATGCCAGCGGCCGTGCCATGCTGGAGGAGCGTTGCGTGCTGCGTGCGGGGGGCGGCAAGGTTGCCGCCATCGAGGCCGAGGCGGATCGGGAGCTCAATCGGGTCGTCGCGACGGCCGGCGGCGGTGATGCGGCGGTCGGCGTCAAGGGCATCGCGGTGCCGCTGGCGGCCCGCGGCGGCGAGCACTACGTGGCCCACGTGCTGCCGCTCATGTCGGGCGAACGGCGCCGCGCCGGCGCGAGCTACGCGGCCGTGGCCGCGCTGTTCGTGCACAAGGCGACGCTCGACGCTCCCTCTCCGCCGGAGACCATCGCCAGGCTCTACAAGCTCACGCCGTGCGAGCTGCGCGTGCTGCTCGCCGTCGTCCAGGTCGGCGGCGTGCCGGAGGTCGCCGAGGCGCTGGGCATCGGCGAGGCCACGGTGAAGACGCATCTGCAGCGCCTGTTCGCCAAGACCGACACCAGCCGCCAGGCCGAGCTCGTCAAGCTGGTGGCCGGGTTCGCCAATCCTCTCGTCCACTGATCCGAGTGAAGTCGTCATTCCGGGGCGCAGGAAGGCGAGCCCGGAAACCATGATCACAGATGGTGCATAAGGAGGTCGTCCCGATGAGCCCGTTATCGCTGTCCGGTCTTGCCCTTTCGTTCTGCCTCTTGCCGCTCTCGGCGACGATCGCCCAGGTGCCCGATGCGATCTCCACCCCGGGCGAAACTTTGGTCGCAACCATCCACGCGGAGGGCGCGCAGGTGTACGAGTGCAAAGCCGATGCAAGCGGCAAGCTCGCCTGGCAGTTCCGCGAGCCGATCGCCACGCTGCTGGTCGATGGCAAGACCGTCGGCCGCCACTACGCCGGCCCGAATTGGGAATTGGCGGACGGCAGCGCCGTCGTTGCCAAGGTCGCCGGGCGCGCCCCCGGCGCGACCGCGAAGGACATTCCGCTGCTCAAGCTCGAAGTGACGTCGCAGCGTGGAACCGGCCGGCTCGCCGGGGTCACCACGATCCAAAGGCTCAACACCAAGGGCGGCGTCGGCGAGGGGCTCTGTGAGTCGGCCGGCGATTTCCTGAGCGTGCCATATTCGGCGGTCTACACGTTTCTCAAGAAGGGCTGATTGCCTTCACGGCCCGCAGTTTCGTCCGGGCCGATCGGCAGCCGACGTTCTCGCAGCTCCTCGGTCCTCGCAGCCAACGGCTCGTCGGCGCGTGGATCTCTCCACCATTGACTTGCCCAGAGCGCGCAAGCCTCACGACGAGAGGGCTGTGCGCGTTGCCGGCGATCGTTGGAAGCCGAGCTCGTCGAGCCGGTGGCCGGGTTTTCCGGTCTGCTCGTCGCCGATTGTGCGGGCGCAGCAGCGTAATGCGCAGTTTCGTGCGCTCGACCGGAGCGTCACCGGCGCGATTTCGCTCTAAGGCGACGGTCCGATTGAGGTGTTGGTTCCTGCAAGGTCGATGCCAATGCTTTGTTTGGCTCGAGGTGCGGGGACGGCCGTCGTTGCCGTCGGCCGGCTGGCCTGGAAGCGGCAGCGCCCCATCACCACCTCGTCTGCGGCGCCCGCGCGCCGGAACTCGCTGATGATGGCCGGCAATCTGGTTCTGCACGCTTCGGCGTCGGCAAAACGCAGGTGAGCGGTGTCAAGGTCGTCGCACAACAGGAGGTCGGCGGCGCAGCGCACGAGGGCGGCAACCACGATGATTCCGGACATCGATTTGTCTCCTCTGCCGGGCGCCGGCGTGCTTCGGAGAGCCGGCGTTGCGGGCAGAGTTACCTCGGCGGAGACGACAAGGCGTCAACCGATCGGTTGACTCAGGGTTTGACCGCCGGGCAACGTCGTCAACGGCCGTGCTCACGACAGCGAGGTCCGCGCGAGGTCGCAGCCACGCGGAGACGCCATGCGCGACGTCGAACACGTCTCATCGCTCATCGGCGACGTCTACGACGCGGCGCTCGACCCCAGGCTCTGGATCGGCGTTCTCGGGAAGGCGCGCGACTTTCTCCAATCCCCTCGTCAGCTGATCGAAAGATTCCTGCCCGCCCGCGCGTCGGACTGAAACGGCATCCTGCGCAGCCGCAGCAAGGGCTTGGTTGGCGAGAAATCCCGACTTTCTCAAGAGAAAATCAAGGACTTCTGCAAGCGGGGATTGCCCCGATGCGCCATGTTGCCTTCGCTGCCAAAGGCTCACATCGCCTTGGCGACGCCAGGCTTGCACGAGGCGCAGGCCGCTTGGAGGGCGCATGCAGGAGGTTGACCAGGTCTCGTCGCTCATCCGCGACGTCTACGACGCGGCGGTCGACCCCGTGCTATGGGGCGACCTCCTCGGCGACGCCCGCGACTTCGTCGGCGGCTCGGCGGCGGTGCTCTATTCCAAGGACGCGACCAGGAAGAGCGCGAGCATCTATTACGACGACGGCGGCATCGATCCGCACTACAAGCAACTCTATCTCGACCAATACGTGAAGTTCGATCCCACCTCGACGGCCGAATTCTTCGTCGAGATCGAGCAACCGACCGCGACCGCCGATCTCGTCTCCTACGACGAGTTCCTGCAAACGCGCTACTACCATGAATGGGCGCGTCCGCAGGGCCTGGTGGACCATTTGCGGGCGGCGCTCGAGAAATCAGCCGCCGGCATCGCCTTCTTCGGCGTTTTTCGCGACCAGCAGGACGGCATCGTCGATGACGCGATGCGCCAGCGCATGCGCCTCATCGTCCCGCACGTTCGCCGCGCCATGCTGATCGGCCAACTGATCAATCGCAAGAGCGCCGAAGCGGCGGCATTCGCCGATACCCTGGACGGCGTCAGCGCCGGCCTGTTCCTGGTCGACGCCGGCGGGCGGATGGTCCACGCCAATGCCAGCGGCCAGGCCATGCTCGACGAGCGTTGCGTGCTGCGTGTGGGAGGCGACAAGGTCGCCGCCACCGAGGCCGAGTCGGACCGCGAGCTCAATCGGGTCGTCGCGCTGGCCGGCGGCGGCGATGCGGCGGTCGGCGTCAAGGGCATCGCGCTGCCGCTGGCGGCGCGTGACGGCGAGCGCTACCTGGCCCACGTGCTGCCGCTCACGTCTGGCGAGCGGCGCCGCGCCGGCGCGAGCTACGCGGCCTCGGCCGCGCTGTTCGTGCACAAGGCGACGCTGGGAGCGCCCTCTGCGCCCGAGACCATCGCCCGGCTCTACCACCTGACGCCGAGCGAGCTGCGCGTGCTGCTCGCGGTCGTCCAGGTCGGCGGCGTGCCGGAGGTCGCCGAGGCGCTGGGCATCGGCGAGACCACGGTCAAGACCCATCTGCACCACCTGTTCGGCAAGACCGGCGCCAGCCGCCAGGCCGATCTGGTCAAGCTGGTGGCGGGGTTCTCCAACCCGCTCGTCAACTGATCGATGGTTTGCTCATGGTCGGCATCAGTCGATCGGGTGCGACGCCGCCGGCGGCTGGGAGCCGACGTCAACCGTTTGGTGGACGCGACGTTTGGCGATGAGTGGCATGGAGAGGACATGGCTTCCCTTATTCGAATGGAGCAATCGCAATGCGCCCAACGCCAACCTGCATCGTCCTTGCGCTGTTGATCTCGCCGCTGCCCGCCTCGGCCGGCGAGCTTCCCGACGAAATCTTCGCACCCGGCGAAATCCCGGCCGCGAACGTCCACGCGGTCGGTGCCCAGGTCTACGAGTGCAAGGTCGGCGCCGCCGGCCATCTGGCCTGGCAGTTCCGCGAACCGATCGCGACGCTGTTCGTCGCCGGGAAGACGGTCGGCCGGCATTACGCGGGCCCGAGCTGGGAGATGACCGACGGCAGCGCCGTCAGCGGCAAGGTCGCCGGACGCGCGCCCGCCGCCAAACCGAGCGACATCCCGTTGCTCAAGCTCGACGTCGCGGTGCGGCGCGGCCAAGGCCAACTCGCCGACGCCACGACGATCCTGCGACTCAACACCCGGGGCGGCGTCGCCGACGGGATGTGCGACTCGCCCGGCGCCTTCCTGAGCGTGCCCTACACCGCCGACTACGCGTTCTACCGCAAGCGAGACTGACGCCGGCGACCACTCGGCGGCGGGCCGCATCCGCAGCCGCAACCGAACGACCGATGGAGGCAAAAATGCATGCCCCGACCAAATTGAATGTCGCGCGAATCGACTGCCGGTCGCTGTCAGCGGAGCATCAGCAAGCCCTGGTGCCACCGATGACCCGCGACGCCCACGCCGCCCCGGCAAGGCTGGCCCGCGCAAGGTTTCGCCGCCTGCGGCTCCGGCTGGCGAATGCCATGGCCTCCGCACGGAATGCCGTCCTGCATCTGGCGAGCCATTCGCTTGCCGCTCTCATCCGCTGGCAGCAGAGCCAGCGAGCCATGACTGAGTTGGCTGCCTTGAGCGACCGGGACCTCAAGGACCTCGGAATGCATCGGTCGCACATCCTTTGGGTGGCGAACCACGGCCGCCATGACCCGCTCGCGAGCCTGATCGGGAAGGGGGGCCCCGACCCGCGCCCGATTCCCATATCGGCCAGGCCGCATGCGACCCGCGCCCTGCCCCGAGCCCGTGGAGGAGGGGGGCGCGCCGCCTGAAGGCGCGGTCCCTCAAGGCGGGGTGTCCAGCCGCCTCATCCCGCCCCCTCAACCGATCGATGGACGCGGCGGCCTCGCCGCCCTGCTAAGGCACGGCAAGCGGTTTTCGCAGAAAGGAGAACTCAAATGCAAAAACCCCTCACCTCAAGCGTCGCGCTCGGCGGCGGTTGTCCCGTCACGGGACAGTCGGAGGCCATGAGCGACCGCAAAGCATCCTTGCCCGAACGGATCGCCGGATTTCTGTTCGGAGCGGTGGCCTATCTCGTGTTCGGCGGCACGTTCCTCTACGCCATCGGCTTCGTGGCCGGCATGGTGGTCCCCAAGAACATCGACGGCGGAACGGTTGTGCCCGCCCTCGAGGCGCTGATGATCAACGTGTGGCTGATGTCGCTGTTCGCGGTTCAGCACAGCGTCATGGCGCGCAAGCCCTTCAAGCGGTGGTGGACGCAGTTGGTGCCCCATACGATCGAACGCAGCGTCTATGTGCTGTTCTCGAGCCTCGTGCTGATCCTGCTGTTCTGGCAGTGGCGGCCGATGCCGGCGATCGTCTGGCAAGTCGCCGATCCGACCGCTGCCACGGCGCTCATGGCGCTGTCGTTCGCGGGCTGGCTGCTCGTCCTGTCCAGCACGTTCCTGATCAACCACTTCGAGCTGTTCGGGCTGCATCAGGTCATCACCAATCTCGCGGGCCGGAAGATGCCCGAGCAGCGTTTCAGGACGCCGCTGTTCTACAAGGTCGTGCGCCACCCGCTCTATCTCGGCTTCATCGTGGCGTTCTGGGCGACGCCGGTCATGACGGTCGGCCATCTGTTGTTCGCCGCCGTCACCACCGCCTACATCTTCGTCGGCATCTTCCTGGAGGAGCGCGACCTCGTCGCGCAGTTCGGGGAGCAGTACAAGCGCTACCGCGCGCAGGTGGGAATGATCATTCCGTACCGGCGCAAAGCGTCCTGATCCTCGGCAAGATCGTTGGCGGCGCCGGCACCTCGCCGGCGCCGTTCTGTTGCGGGCGACCTCTCCCCTCCTCGCCGCCGCGGCGCCTTTTTGGCCCGCCCGCCGACCGCAAGGCTCCGCGATCCACTCCCGATCCGATCACGGTTTGTTGACCGCGGCTGCGATCAACCGATCGATGGACGCCGCGCGGACTGCGGCTCGGCACGATCGCTGCGAAAGATCCCGCAACCGTCCGACCTTCGAGGATCCCCATGCTCTCTCCGACACCGCCAGCTCAGGCCCATGACGCCATGGTGACCATCCGGTCCAGCATGTGCTGGATCGCGAGCACGCAAGTCCCTTGCTTTTCGTGCATGCGGCTTTCCCACGTCTTGGGATTGTTTTTCCCAGCAGACAGCGCAATCGGTTGGCGCGAAGGCGATTCGCCGCTTCCGATGCCGGCTTCGGACGAGAGCAAGTATTTCCAGTTGATCTACGTCCGGCGGATCTGGGCGCCGACGTTGGAGGATATCGTCCACTTCTATTTTGAGGACATCGAGCATTTCTACCCGGACGATGATCCGCGACTCGATTTTCGCTACGTGATGAACCACTGCCAGAGCTGCGATGGCAGGCTCACCGATTCGAAACTGTTCGAGCCGGCGTCCGAGGGCCTGTTCGCCCGCCGTCCGCCGGCGCGCGAAAACCGAATTTCGTTTCGGCGATGCGTCGGCCCCATTTCGGCGGTCGGCTGCGTGCTGCCGATCGACAATGGCCTCGCAATGCCCCCGCCCGTGCTTGCTTCGGCCGGTCGGGACCGCCGGACCCGTGTCGCGCTCGACCCGGGTGGCGGCGCGACGCGAAGCGCCGACCGGGGCGAAGCGGAACCGCGATCGGCGTGCCCGGATGGAGCCTTGCGCGCGCTGACGCGCGTCTTCGGCTTGATGTGGTGACATCCGGGATGCCCGGCGGCGCCGCCAGATGGCCCGCGTCCCGCCCAGGCCCGCGTCGTGGGCGCTGACCCGGTTGTGGGTCATGGACGACCGCGGCGCCCGCCGCGGGTTTCATGCTTGCAGCGCCCGCCGCGTCTGCGTTCTAGGCAGGACAAGCCCGGCGGCGACCGGCTATAAGCGGCCTATGAAGCAAACGCCTGCGCCCCGTTCACTGCCCGCCTCGATCGACACCACCCTCGACCTGCTCGCGACCGCCGACTATCTCGCCGATCGCTCGCTTGCCACGGTGCTTTTCCTCGCACTCAAGATGGGGCGGCCGCTATTCCTGGAAGGCGAAGCCGGGGTCGGCAAGACCGAGATCGCCAAGGTGCTCTCGGCGACGCTGGGGCGCCGGCTCATCCGCCTGCAATGCTACGAGGGGCTCGACGTGGCGGCGGCGGTCTACGAGTGGAACTACGCCGCGCAGATGATCGCCATCCGGGTCGCCGAAGCCGAAGGTGCCCACGACCGCGGGCGGCTCGAGAGCGACGTCTTCTCCGAGCGTTTCCTGATCAAGCGGCCGCTGTTGCAGGCGCTCGAGCCCGATCCCGCCGGCGCGCCGGTGCTGCTGATCGACGAGCTCGACCGCGCCGACGAGGCTTTCGAGGCGTTCCTGCTGGAAGTGCTGGCGGATTTCGCCGTGACGGTGCCCGAGCTCGGCACCGTGAAGGCGGCGCAGCCGCCGATCGTGGTCATCACCTCGAACCGCACCCGCGAGATCCACGACGCGCTCAAGCGCCGCTGCCTCTATCACTGGGTCGGCTACCCCAATGCCGAGCGCGAGCTCAAGATCGTGCGCGCCAAGGTCCCGGGCATCAGCAAGGCGCTGTCCGAGCAGGTCGTGCATTTCGTGCAGGCGCTGCGCAAGGAGGACCTGTTCAAGGGCCCGGGCGTCGCCGAGACGCTCGATTGGGCGGCGGCGCTGACCGAGCTCGACGCGGTCGCGCTCGATCCGGCGACCGTCTCCGACACGCTCGGCGTGCTGCTCAAGTACCAGGACGACATCGCCCGCATCGAGGGCAGCAAGGCCAAGGAGCTGCTCGACGACGTGCGCGCGCAGCTGCGCGCGGCGGAATAGGCGCCGTGCGCTCGGCCGCGGCAGCGCGACGCAGTGGTGCATAGGATGGCAGAGCAGAGCGGCCGTCTCGCCGAGAACATCGTCTACTTCGCGCGCGCCTTGCGCGCCGCGGGCATCCCGGTCGGGCCGGGCGCGGTGCTCGATGCGCTCGCCGCCGTCGATGCGGCCGGCGTCGGCACCCGCGACGACTTCTACTGGACCTTGCACGCGGTGTTCGTGAAGCGCCACGAGCATTCGGTGCTGTTCGAGCAGGCGTTCCGCATCTTCTTCAGGCGGCGCGGCTATCTCGACCAGCTGCTGGCGTCGATGCTGCCGCAGACGCCCGGCAAGGACGAGGAGACCCCCAAACCCGGCGCCCAGCGTGTGCAGGAGGCGCTGCTGTCGGGGCTCGCCGAGACCGAGCGGCCCAAGCCCGACGTCGAAGTCGACGCCCGCCTCACCGTCTCCGACCGCGAGGTGCTGCAGCACAAGGACTTCGCGCAGATGACCGCGGCCGAGATCGCTGCCGCCAAGGACGCGATCAAGCGGCTGGTGCTGTCGCTCGACGAAGTGAAGACGCGGCGGCTGGCGCCGCACCGGCACGGCCATCTGGTCGACATCCGCCGCACGCTACGCGCGAGCCTCAAGGCCGGCGGCGCGGTGATCGACCTCAAATATCTCGGGCCCCGCACCAAATCGCCGCCGATCGTGGCGCTGCTCGACATTTCCGGCTCGATGAGCCAGTACACGCGCCTGTTCCTGCATTTCCTCCACGCCGTCACCGACGCGCGCAAGCGCGTCCACACCTTCCTGTTCGGCACCCGGCTCACCAATGTGACGCGCGCGCTCAAGGCCAAGGACCCCGACGAGGCGCTCGCCGCCTGCTCGGCCAATGTCGCCGACTGGTCGGGCGGCACCCGCATCGCCACCTCGCTGCATGCCTTCAACAAGCTGTGGGCGCGCCGCGTGCTCACCCAGGGCGCGATCGTGCTGCTGATCACCGACGGGCTCGAGCGCGATCCCGACGACCGGCTGGCCTTCGAGATCGACCGGCTGCACCGCTCCTGCCGGCGGCTCATCTGGCTCAACCCGCTGCTGCGCTTCTCGGGTTTCGAGGCCAAGGCCAAGGGCATCCGGACCATGGTGCCGCATGTTGACGAATTGCGCCCGATCCACAATCTGGAGTCCATGGCCGGCCTGGTGCAGGCGCTGTCCGAGCGCGGCGCCCGGGCGGGCGATCCGAAGGCGTGGCTGGAGAAGGTGGCTTAGAGCATGATCCCGAAAAAGCCTGCCCCGGACTTGATCCGGGGTGGATTCCGGTTTTCGGAAAAGATCATGCTCCAACAATAAGCTAGAGCGGGATGACGATTCGAAGAAAAGTCATCGCGCTCTAGGTCATTGCCCGGGCCGGTCCGGCCATCCATCTAATGAGTCCGAGGGAGCGCCCTCCGCGGTGCCGGAATGGAGAAGCAGATGGAAACGCTCGCGCGCGACGAAGATATTCTCAAGGCCGCCGAGGACTGGCGCAAGGCCGGGCGCGGGGTCGCGCTGGCGACCGTGGTCGAGACCTGGGGCTCGGCGCCGCGGCCGACCGGCTCGAACCTGGTGATCGACGATCAGGGCAACTTCCTCGGCTCGGTCTCCGGCGGCTGCGTCGAGGGCGCGGTGGTCACCGAGGCGCTCGACGTGATCGAGAGCGGCAAGCCCAAGACGCTGGAATTCGGCGTCGCCGACGAGACCGCCTGGAAGGTCGGGCTGTCCTGCGGCGGCACGATCCGGGTGTATGTGGAGAAGGTGGAATAGGTGAGAGAGCGAATGGCGAATAGCGAATAGGGCTGTTCGCCTCTTACTATTCGCTACTCGCCATTCGCTATTCGCGGGAGCAACATGAAGCTCGACATTCTCAGGACGCTGAACACCGAGCGCGCGGCGCGGCGCGCGGCGGTGGTCGTCACCGACGTGGCGAGCGGCGCGCAGCGGCTGGTGAAGGCCGCGGACGTGGCGCGCGATCCGCTCAAGCCGCTCATCGAGAAGCATATCCGCAGCGGCAAGAGCGGCATGGAGGAAACGGCGCAGGGCAAGGTCTTCCTTACTGTGCACGTCCCGCCGCCGCAGCTCGTGATCACCGGCGCGGTGCATATCAGCCAGGCACTGGCGCCGATCGGCCGGCTGCTCGGCTACGACGTCACCATCGTCGATCCCCGCACCGCCTTCGCCTCGATCGAGCGCTTCCCCGACGTCAAGGTGATCGCCGAATGGCCGGACGTGGCCCTGCCGCCGCTCGGCATCGACCACTACACGGCCTTCGTGGCGCTCACCCACGATCCCAAGATCGACGATCCGGCGCTCACCCATGCGCTTGCGCGCGACTGCTTCTACATCGGCGCGCTCGGCTCGAAGAAGACGCACGGCCGCCGCCTCGAGCGGCTGAAGGCGCAGGGCGTCAGCGACGCCGCGCTGGCGCGCATCCACGCGCCGATCGGGCTTGTCATCGGCGCCGTGTCGCCGCCCGAGATCGCGGTCGCGATCATGGGCGAGATCACCGCCCGGCTGCGACAGCAGCCGGCGGCCGAGAAGGCGCTGGAGAAGGCGTCATGAAATTCGGCGCGGTGCCGGTCGCCGAAGCCGAGGGCGGGATCGCGGTGCATTCGATCCGCCAGGCCGGCTTGGTGCTCAAGAAGGGCACCCGCATCGGCAAGGCCGAGATCGCCGCGCTCAAGGCCGCCGGCATCGGCGAGATCGTGGTGGCGCGGCTCGAGCCGGGCGACGTCTCGGAGGACGCCGCCGCCGCCGAGATCGCCGCCGCGGTCGCGGGGGTGGGGGTGCGGATCGACCGCGCCTTCACCGGCCGCGCCAATCTGTTCGCCGAGAGCGCCGGCGTGCTGGTGGTCGACAAGGACGCGATCGATCGGCTCAATCAGGTCGACGAATCGATCACCTTCGCGACCTTGCCGGCCTACAAGCCGGTGGTGGCCGGCGAGATGATCGCGACCGTCAAGATCATTCCTTTCGCGGTGGCGCGGCAGGGGCGCGACGCCGCGCTGGCGGCGGTGCGGGGATCGGCGCCGCTCATCCGGGTCGCGCCCTATCGCATCCGCAAGATCGGCATCGTCTCGACGCTGCTGCCGGGCCTGGCCAGCAAGGTGGTCGAGAAGACGCTCAAGGTGACCGCCGAGCGGCTCGAGCCGACCGGCGCCGCGGTAGTGGCGGAGCGGCGGGTGCCGCACGAGCAGCGCGCGCTCGCCAAGGCGATCGAGGAGGTGCTCGACGCCGGCGCCGAGCTCGTCATCGTGTTCGGCGCCTCCGCGATCGCCGACCGGCGCGACGTGATCCCGGCCGCGGTCGAGGCGATCGGCGGCCGTATCGAGCATTTCGGCATGCCGGTCGATCCCGGAAACCTGCTGCTGGTGGCCGATGCGCGCGGCCGGCCGGTGCTCGGCGCGCCAGGCTGCGCGCGCTCGCCGAAGGAGAACGGTTTCGACTGGGTGCTCATGCGGTTGCTGGCCGGTCTTGCAGTGCCGCGCGAAGCGATCATGGGGCTCGGCGTCGGCGGCCTGCTGATGGAGATCGTCACCCGGCCGCAGCCGCGCGAGGAACCGGTGCTCGCGAGCGCCCGCCGCGTCGCCGCGGTCGTGCTCGCCGCCGGCCGCTCCACCCGCATGGGCGGGCCGAACAAGCTGATCGCCGAGATTTCACGCCGCCCGCTGGTGCGCATCGCCGCCGAGGAGGCGCTGGCCTCGCGGGCGCGGCCGGTCATCGTGGTGACCGGCCATCAGCGCGACCAGGTCGAGGCGGCGCTCGACGGCTTGCCGGTGCGGCTCGTCCACAATCCGGATTTCGCGCAGGGGCTCGGCGGCTCGCTCAAGACCGGCATCGCGGCGGTGCCGGCGGATGCCGACGGCGCCATCGTCTGCCTCGGCGACATGCCGCAGGTCGACGCGAGCCTGATCGACCGGCTGATCACCGCCTTCGACCCCGACCGCGGCGCGCTGGTGGTGGTGCCGACCTTCGAGGGCAAGCGCGGCAATCCGGTGCTGTGGTCGCGGCGGTTCTTCCCCGACCTGATGGCGATCGAAGGCGACGTGGGCGCGCGCTACCTGATCGGCCGCTACCCGGAGGCCGTGGTCGAGATGCCGGTCGACGGCAAGGCTACGCTCGTCGACGTCGACACGCCGGAGGCGCTGATCGGCGTCAGGGCCGAGATCGAAGGCACGTAGGCGCATGTCCCGGAAAAGTGGGAACCAGTTTTCCGAATAGGACATTCGAAAAATGAACGAAGCGCCCGGGTCCCAACAAAGCAAAACCCCGGGCCGAAGCCCGGGGTCCGGCGAGGCCCGCATCGGGCCTCGATCGTTTCAGCGCGTCCTCGTCACCGGCACCAGAGGATGGTGCAGACGTGCAGCGCGCTCATGCGCTCGCATCGACGCAGCGCCAACAGCTTGGCGTCGATGATGTTGTAGCTGCGCGCATAAGCTCTCCCGGTGACGCCGCCGGCCCAGCAGGTCCAGGCCGAGGCTTCCGACGAAACCACGGCCATCAAGGCAACGGCGACAACCAACGAAGCTAGCATTCCCCTCATCTTGATCCCTCCTCAGCCCCTAAGGCAGGGAGGACCATAACCCCGGTATTCGGCTAAATCACGGCGAAGGCGGCGTGCCGATCTGATCCGGCGGATGCCAGCAGGTGCCGCCCCGCATTCACCAAGTGGAAACGCCTCGCGCGTAGCATCGTGCGGTTCCTTCGGGGGGGAGGGGCCTTCATGACCTGCTTTGGCCGGGCTTTGTCGGGCGTTGTCGCCGCGGCAGGCCTGCTGATTGGCGCGACCGCCGTGGGCAAGGCGGCCGGCGCGCTCGCCATCGGCGCCTGCGGCTTCGCCTACGACTACGCCCAGGACGACGCCGCCGCGCAGGCCGCGCTCGACAAATGCGCGGGCGGCTGCAAGGTCGTTCCGGTGCGGCGCGCCTGCGGTGCGATCGCCATCGACGTGCGCAATGCCTGCGGCGCCCACGGCTACGCGGTCGCCGCCAGGCTGGGCCAGGCCCAGAACACCGCGCTGCGCCACTGCTACCAGCACGGCGGCAAGGACTGCGTCATCCGCGCCTGGGCCTGCGACGCCAAGGACTGATCCCACGCAACTCAGCGAGGTTTGGCCAAACTCACGGCCCAGATCGGGCTCGTCACCACAGCCCGTTAGCCGTTCATCGTGCGGCATTGTAATTATTGGATTTTCACCCAATGGCTTTGTTCCGCCAAAATGGCGGCCGGTCTCCGAACGGCGGTGCCGGCGCCTCGAAATCCCGGGCCGGCGGACTGCAAACCAAAGTCGGGCTCGCAGGGCCTTGCGTCTGCGCACCGGCAGGCATATAAAATGACTGACCAGTCAGTCATTTTGGTGCTGGCATGGACAAGATCGCAGACAGGGGAGCGGGTGCCCGCAAGGGGCGCGGCCACAAGCGCGCCAAGCCCGACGTGCGCGCGCAGCGCCGCGGCGAGCGGCGCGACGCCATCCTGGCCGCCGCGCTCGAGGAATTCGCCGCGCGCGGTTTTGCGGCGGCGCGGCTCGACGACGTCGCCCGCCGCGCCGGCGTCGCCAAGGGCACGATCTATCTCTACTTCCGCGACAAGGAGAGCCTGTTCCAGGAGCTGGTGCGCACCATGCTCAGCCCCATGGTGGGCGTGATCGAGGCGGCCCCGGCGGCCGACATGCCGGTGCGCGCCGTCGCCGAGACCATCGTCGACCTGTTCGTGCGCGAGATTTACGGCACCCGCCGCAAGGACGTGATCCGTCTGATCATCTCGGAGGGGACGCGCTTTCCCAAGCTCGCCGAGTTCTACTACCGCGAGGTGATCTCGCGGGTGCTGCCGGCGATGCGCGCGCTGCTCACCCGGGCGGTGGAGCGCGGCGAGCTCGGCCACGATGCGCTCGCGCGCTTTCCCCAGCTGCTGATCGCGCCCGGGCTGGTGGCGATCCTGTGGAACGGCCTGTTCGGCCGTGTCGCGCCGCTCGATGTGCGCGACTTGATGCGCGCCCATCTCGATCTCATTTTCGGCGAAAGGAACGCGCCATGAGTTGGCGTCGCATCACCCTTGTCCTGGCCTTGGCGCTCGCCCTGACGGGATGCGACAACGGCAAGGCGCCGACCTATCAGGGCTGGATCGAAGCCGAGCTGATCTTCGTCGGCCCCGACGAGCAGGGCCGCATCGAGACGCTCAACGTGCGCGAGGGCGATCAGGTCGCGCTGCGCGCGCCGCTGTTCACGCTCGATTCCGACCTGCAGCAGGCCGACGTCGCCATGCAGGAGGCGGCGGTGAAGAACGCGCAGACCGCCTATGACCGCGCCCGGGAACTGTTGCGGACCCAGGTCGGCACGCAAAAGGCCTTTGACGACGCCGAGGCCGCGCTGCGCACCGCGCAGGCGCGGCTCAATTCGGCGCAGACCCGGATGGCGCGGCGCAAGGTGGCGAGCCCGGTGAGCGGCAGCGTCCAGCAGATCTATTACCGCGCCGGCGAGCTGGTGCCGGCCGGCAAGCCGATCGTCGCGCTGTTGCCGCCGGGCAATCTCAAGGTGCGCTTCTTCGTCAACGAAGCGACCTTGCCCAAGCTCAAGATCGGCGAGCCGGTCACCGTCGGTTGCGACGGCTGCGCCGCCGGCATCGTCGCCAAGATCAGCTTCATCGCCCGCACGTCGGAATTCACCCCGCCGGTGATCTACAGCCTGGAGGAGCGCTCCAAGCTGGTGTTCCTGATCGAGGCGCGGCCGGAGCGCCCGGAGCTGCTGCGGGTCGGGCAGCCGGTGAGCGTCTCGCTGCCGCAGCAGGACAAGGTCCCGTGACCACCGCGCCCGACATCGCCATCGACGTCGAAGGACTGACCAAGTCCTTCGGCGGCCGCAAGGTTGTGCGCAATCTCTCCATGCAGGTGAAGCGCGGCACCATCTACGGCTTCCTCGGTCCCAACGGCTCCGGCAAGACCACGACCATCCGCATGCTCACCGGCCTGCTCACGCCGGACGAGGGTCGCGGCACCTGCCTCGGCTACGACATCCGCACGCAGTCCGACGAGATCAAGCGCCACGTCGGTTACATGACCCAGCGCTTCAGCCTCTATCAGGACCTCTCGTCGCGCGAGAACCTGGAATTCGTCGCCCGCCTCTATGGGCTCGCCAAGCCGACCGTCGCCGCGCGCGCGATGATCGAGCGGATCGGGCTTGCCGGCCGCGAGGAGCAGCTCGCCGGCGAGCTCTCCGGCGGCTGGAAGCAGCGCCTCGCGCTCGGCGCCTGCACCTTGCCCAACCCGCAGCTGCTCCTGCTCGACGAGCCGACCGCGGGCGTCGATCCCAAGGCGCGGCGCGAGTTCTGGAACGAGATCCACGCGCTGGCGGGCAAGGGGCTCACGGTGCTGGTGTCCACCCACTACATGGACGAGGCCGAGCGCTGTCATGAGATCGCCTACATCGCCTATGGCGTGCTGCTGGTCCACGGCACCGTGGACGAGGTGATCCGCGCCTCCCATCTCACGACCTACGAGGTGAGCGCCTCGAACGGCGAAAATCTCACCCGGCTGGCCGAGGAGCTCGAGAAAACCCCCGGCATCGACATGGTGGCGCCGTTCGGCACCAGCCTGCACGTGTCCGGACGCGACGAGGCGGCGCTCGAGGCGGCGATCGCGCGCTTCCGGGACCAACCCGGCCTCACCTGGACGCAGTCGAAACCGTCGCTCGAGGACGTGTTCATCGACCTCATGAGCAAGGCCAAGGACAATTTCCAATGACCGCGCCGCGGACACGGGACCCCGGCGGTTTCTGGCGCCGAACCTGGGCGATGCTGCTCAAGGAGTTCATCCAGCTCAAGCGCGACCGCGTCTCGTTTGCGATGATCATCATGATCCCGCTGGTGCAGCTCCTGCTGTTCGGCTACGCCATCAACACCAATCCGCGCCACCTGCCCACCGCGGTGCTGCTGCAGGAGCAGACCGATCTCGGCCGTTCCATCCTCAAGGCGATCGAGAACACCAAGTATTTCGACGTCACCCACGTCGTCCAGACCGAGGCGGAATTCGATCGGTTGCTGGCCTCCGGCACGGTGCTGTTCGCGATCGAGATCCCGGCCAATTTCGAGCGCGCGGTACGGCGCGGCGACCGTCCCGCGCTGCTGGTCGCCGCCGACGCCACCGATCCGGTCGCCGCCGGCTCCGCCATGGCGGCGCTCGGCACCCTGGTGCAGACCGCGCTCCAGCGCGACCGCCTGGTGCCGGACGGCGCGCAGCAGCCGTTCGAGATCCGCACCCACGCCCGCTACAACCCGGCCGCCAATACCGCGCTCAACATCGTGCCCGGACTGGTCGGCACCATCCTGACCATGACCATGCTGATCTTCACCGCGCTCTCGGTGACGCGTGAGATCGAGCGCGGCACCATGGAGAGTCTCCTTTCGATGCCGATCACGCCGGTCGAGATCATGCTCGGCAAGATCATCCCCTACATCCTGGTCGGCTTCGTGCAGGCGGCGCTGATCATCGGCATCGGCATCGGGCTGTTCGGGGTGCCGCTGCTCGGCAGCCTGCTGCTGCTCGCGCTGCTGAGCACCCTGTTCATCACCACCAATCTTTCGGTCGGCTACACCTTCTCGACCATCGCCCAGAACCAGCTGCAGGCGATGCAGATGTCTATGATGTTCTTCCTGCCGAACATCCTGCTGTCGGGCTTCATGTTCCCGTTCGCCGGCATGCCCAATTGGGCGCAGTGGGTCGGCGAGTTCCTGCCGCTCACCCATTATCTGCGCATCGTGCGCGCGATCATGCTCAAGGGCGCAGGGCTTCCCGACCTGCACTACGACACCTTGGCGCTCGCCGGGCTGACGCTGATCGCCATGACCATCGCGATCACCCGCTTCCGCCGCACGCTCGATTAGCGCCTGGCCCGCAATATCTGTGCGGGACAAGTTCAGAGATTGCCGCCATGGCGGCCGCCCCCAAAGCCAATTTCGAGGAGTCATGGTATTGTGACCGGACATCTCCGTCATTTGCGGAATGTCCTAGTTTCCCGCACTGGGTGTCCTAATTCGGACAATACCGAGTTTCACCCGGGGCATCGCTAAGAGGTAGGCGCATGACCGAGACGCTCGCCGCAAAGACTTGCACGCCTTGTCGCGGCGGCATCCCGCCGCTCGCCCGCGACGAGGCCATGCAATTGCACACGCAGACGCCCCACTGGGAGCTGCGTGACGACGCGCGCCGCATCGAGCGGGCGTTTCGATTCAGCAATTTCCGCGAAGCGCTCGCCTTCGTCGGCGAGGTCGGCGAGCTTGCCGAGCGCGAAGCCCACCACCCCGACGTGAGCTTCGGCTGGGGCTATGCGACCGTCTCGCTGCAGACCAAGAAGATCAAAGGGCTGCACGAGAACGATTTCATCATGGCGAGCAAGATCGACCGTATATTCGATCGGGCCGATCAGGCGAAGAGCAGGGCTTCGCCGTGAGCGGTCAAGTCGCGGACGGCCTGCCCCCCGGCGGGCTCATGGCCTCGGCGCCGATGCCGCGATGAGCATCGGCGTCGTCACCGTTTTCGGCGGCACCGGCTTTCTCGGCCGCCGCGTGGTTCGCCGCCTGCGCCAGCACGGGGTTTCGGTTCGGGTTGCCTCCCGGCATCCGGAGCGCAGCCGCGAACTGTTCGGTGCCGATGATCCGCTGCTGCAGCCGGTCGAGGCCGACATCCACGACCAGCAGGCCGTCGCCGATGCGCTCGCCGGCGCTGCCGGCGCGGTCAATGCGGTCAGCCTTTATGTCGAGCGCCGGCGGGACACGTTTCACTCCGTGCACGTTGAGGCCGCCCAACGAATGGCAGGTGAGGCGCAGCGGGCCGGCGTCCAGCGCTTCGTCCAGGTCTCGGGAATCGGCGCCGATCCGGCGTCGCCGTCGCTCTACATCCGCAAGCGCGGCGAGGGCGAGCTGGCGGTGCGGGCGGCGTTCGCCGATGCGGTCATCTTCCGTCCGGCGGTGATGTGCGGCCCGGACGACGCGTTTCTCACCACCCTTCTCGAGCTGCTGCGCCGGCTGCCGATCTACCCGATGTTCGGCCGCGGCCTCACCCGATTGCAGCCAGTCGATGCCGAGGACGTGGCGGAGGCGATCGTCAGGGTGCTGCGGCGGGCGCCGAGGCAGCCGGTCACGTACGAGTGCGGCGGCCCTCGCGTCTATACCTACGAGGAATTGCTCGGCGTGGTCGCCCGCCACGCGGGGCTGACGCCCCGTCTGCTGCCGCTCCCGTTTGCCGCGTGGCACGTGCTCGCACGTGTCGCCGAGCTGCTGCCCAATCCGCCGATCACGCGCAACCAAGTGGAGCTCATGGAGGTCGATACCGTGGTGTCGCCGAACGTGCCCGGATTGCACGAGCTCGGGATCTCGCGGCATTCGATCGAGGACATATTGCGGCAGATGGTGTCGGGACACTAAGTGAATTTGGCTCTCCTTTCCGAAACGAATGAAAAGGCCGCCCTAGTTTTCCCTGGCCGACGCCATACATGCACGGTGCCGGAGAGAGCCGATATGATGGCCGATCCCAAGCGCAAGCCCGTCCGAGATGATGCCGCGCAGCGCGAGCGCCGGCGGCGCCAGGAAGAGGCGCTCGATGAGGCGCTCAAGGACACCTTCCCGGCGTCCGACCCGGTCTCGGCCGCGCAGCCGGCGCCGCCCTAGTCCGCCGGCGGCTGGCTCCTCCATGCGGAGAGTGCCGCGGGGTGCCGCGGCCCCGGTGCGGTAAATCTGCTCCGCGATTTGGGCATGGATACAAGGCCGGAAATCAGGGTATATCCGGCATGAGCGGCCGAGACCGGCCGCCGACAGCCAGGGCCCCATGTCACAGCCGGCGACCACCGACCCAAGCCAAGCAAGAATTTCCATCGGCTTCATCAATTGGGCGCACGCGCTCGACCATTTCGTGATGCTGATTTTCCCGACCGTGGTGCTCGCGCTCGGACCGATCTACGGCAAGAGCTATGCCGAGCTGATCGCGCTCGGCACCGCCCCTTTCATTGCCTTCGGCGTGTTCTCGTTGCCGGCCGGTTGGCTCGCCGACCGCTGGAGCCGCCGCAACATGATGGTGTTGTTCTATGCCGGCTGCGGGGTATCGCTGATCGCGGCGGGGCTCGCGTCGGACCTGATCGTGCTGGCGATCGCGCTCACCGCGCTGGGCATGTTCGCCGCGATCTACCATCCGGTCGGCACCGCCATGCTGATCGAGCAGGCGACCACGCGCGGGCGCTCGCTCGCCTTCAACGGCGTTTGCGGCAATGTGGGCGCCGCGCTGGCGGCCGGCATCACTGCCGCGCTGGCCGCGCAATTCGGCTGGCGCACGGCCTTCCTGGTGCCGGGCGCGATCTGCCTGGCGACCGCGGTGATCTATCCGCGCTTCGTGCCGGATGAAGCGCGCAAGCTCGCCGGCCGCGGCACCGTGGCCGATGTTCCGCTCGCCGCCTGGATGGCGGCCACGATCTTCGGGCTGTTCATCGTGATCGCGCTTTGCGCCGGCCTCGTGTTCAACATCATCTCGGTCGCGCTGCCGAAGATCGTCGACGAGCGGCTCGGCGCGGACGTGCCGCTGCTGCTGGTGGGTGGCGTTGCAACCATGATTTTCATGTGCGGCGCGCTCGCCCAGCTCGCGGTCGGCCGCCTGGTCGAGCGATTCCCGACCCACATCCTGTTCGCGGTGATCGCAGCTCTGCAGTTCGTCGGCGTGTTGTGGACGGCGCATGCGAGCAGCACGGCGCTCATTCCTGCGCTGGCGGTGGCGATGGCGGCGATCTACGCCCAGGTCACCGTCAACGACCTGGTGATCGCCCGTTACACGGCGGATGCCTGGCGCGGACGGGTCTACGCGGTGCGCTACTTCTTGACCTTCCTGTCCTCCGGCGCGGCGGTGGCAACCATCGCGTTTCTGTACGGCAAGGGCGGCTTCGGCCTGGTGCTGGGGATCACCGGGGTCATCGCGCTCGGCTTCGTGGTCGCTACCGCCGCGATCGCGGTGCTGGTGAACGGGGTCGAGAAGGAGCGCACGCGCGCGGTGGCGCCGGCGGAGTGATTCGGCTCGATGCGAAAACGAATTATTCGGTAGTGCCCCGAACCCGAAGTTCGCACACATCGTGCTGCAAGGTCTGTTGCGAACTTCCGGTTCAAGAGTGCTAGTGTCCTTCGATTCCGAAGTTCGTATCAGAGTTGCCCCGCGATCGTACGAACTTCGGAATCGGGACACTAGCCACTTGCGGAACCATTCCGGGCTTCCTACGTTGTATGGGAACGGCGACGTTGCAGCCGCAAGGTTCTGTCGCCGGGACGACCACGATCGGTGGGTGACGCCGGATGTACGCGCACCTTCTCGTTCGTGGTCGTTGGCATGTTTGGGGCTCGGCACGAACACGCGAAACAAATGATGTCGGCGCTCGCGCCGGCCGATGCTTTTCGTGCGCCGGGTCAACTCGTCGCGCCATTTTCTTCCGCGACAATCGTCGGGTGAAAAACTGCGGCGCTGCTCCGATGGGCGGCGACTCGCATGCTTCAGTTTGCGCACGTGGCGCAGATGTGTGTCCCGCGTGCTGCGGTTTCCAGATAATTTCCAGTGACGGCGATCTCGGTCTTTTTTTCGCCGCGCTTTGCATCTACTCGCGCGACCGCTTTCGCTCGGCCTTGTGTCCGGGCTCGTGAGATCCCGGCTGGCGCGGTGCGCTCTGCGTGTCCGCGTTCCGCCAAACGAAGGCTCGGGATCGTAGCTCATGGAGAGCGCCGGGTTCGCCCGGAGGCACAGGTTCGATTCCTGTCGGTTCAGCCAACGCGAGGATAGTGCAGCGCCGGCTCAAGCCGCGGCCCCTCGTGCTCCCGGGAAGTCCGCGTCCGGAACCCGATCCTCGAAAACGCAACCGGCTTCGCGGGTTTTCCGCGCGAAATGCGCCTATTGCGGCAGGACCGAGCTTCGCTGTGGCAGGCTTGGACGGCAGACGCCTATCCCAAAGCGAGAGCCAGAAGCGAAAGCGGAAGACGGTTGTCCGTTCTGAGCGCCTGTTATCAGCACGGAGCAGGCGGCGGCGCTCAATGGTCTAGAACCAGCGCCCCCGGCCGTACGACCAGACAATGAACGCCAGGAGGATGAGGAGGATGATTAGGTTATAAACGTCCATTTTTGTGCGGGGCGCGGATCGGTGACCTTTGACGGCATGCTTAAACCCCAGCCCTCTTAGGCTGGCCCATCGCAGAGAACCGCAGGTCACCTGTCTGGTAGAAGTCGATTTCGGCGCTAACCCGACTGGAGGTAGAAGCCCTGCGATGGGAGTAGTGACCCGAGCTTATCCGCTGGTGTTGTCGATCGCCAGCGTCCGAAGGGTCGAGGCGCTTGCCGATCTTCATCGCAGCCAGAACTGTGTTGGTGTTCTCCTCAGATTTGAGGAAATGTCCGGCAGTCCACGACTAGTCGGCCTCGCCACGTTCCCGGCTCGAAGCTCCGAGGTGTTGCGGCTGCCACCAGTGGACTCCGCTGAGTCAGCGTCGAGCATCCTGGCGGCGGGGTAGCGGCTTGCTGGGTCAGAAAAGAGGCCGAGCGCGAGGCCCGGCCCGAGTTAGCTTGCCCCTGCAACCATGGTCGGAACAAGCAATAGGAGAACTCACCGTCGCCTCCGTGGTGCGAAGCCGAGGCGACGTAACGTCCCTTAATAGCTGCAACGCCGGTGCAGGATTTGCGATTCCGCGCCAATGATTTGCTCTGTCCTGCCTCTCCTGGAACTGGCCACGCTGGCGCGAGGCACCGGCATGCTCAAGACTGCCAAGCTGCATGGCGTTGGCTGCGGCACGGTGCAGCGCATCAGCCGCGAACTGGCGATGCGGTGTCGGTGAGCGAGGTCAGGCGGAGGGCCCGCTCCTGCGGCAATAAGCAACCTGCGCCCTGGGTCCGGCCCTATTATCATTGGCCGATGGTCGCATCTGATCAAACGACGGGAGAGCCGGATGGTCGCTGTGGAGCTTTTGGTAGGTGCAATCTTCCTTATCGTATCCGTTTCCGCTTTCTGGTTCGCGCTTCCACGGGATGGCGAGGTTCGCGGCTATCTGCGCAACGAACAAGTCCAAGCCTACTACACGGTCGTGTTGGTCGTTGGCTTCATTATTGGCGTCGGCAGCCTCGTGCTTGGCTTGGCTGACATGATTAATTAGGTAGGGCCGAGGCATCGTGGCGGCGGTGGAGCTGCGTCGCTCTGGACACGAATAGCGGTCGGGTGAACTGAACAGCCGTGCGATCCTCACACCGCGCGGTGGCCAGTGGCACCCCACGTCTGTGGTACGGTTGCTCGAACGCCTCGTCGTTTCATCATGGAAGGCGGCGAAACCCAAAAATAAATTGCCTAGGACCTGTGCGCCAGGCGACGTCGAGGCGGGCCTCCCCCCAGGGGGATAGGCACTTTTGGAGTCCCGGCCGCCGATTTTTTCCTGGGGCCCCAGGACACTTTTGGGTCCCCTCTCGTTTGCTTTCGGTCTGGGCAACCGAGATGGATGCTTTCAATGCGCGCCGGCTGTTCGCATCTGGCTTGGCGTCTTTCCGGTCCAGCGTTTGCATGCATGCGTGAATGCGCTCACCTCGCGAAAGCCGAGTAGCCACGCGATCTTGGATACATGCAGCTTGGGGTCATCAAGGTAACGAACGGCTAGGTCACGCCGCAGTTGCTGAAGTATTTCAGCGAAGTTTAATCCTTCGTTCGAAAGCTTTCGAGCAAGCGTCCTCTCGCTCATTCCCAGACTACGAGCAACATCTCCCACGAGCACCCTTCCATGAGGAAGCACCGAAGAGATCGCGTTCTCAACTCTCGTGCGCAACTGGCTCATTTCACCTCTTCTGTCGGCTAGCGCTGCTTCGCAATACCGCAGGAGAAGGTCATTGAGATAACTGTCAGCGTGAATAAGCGGCAACTCACGTGCGTCAGCGTCTAAGGCAAACTCATCTGTGTCGGCGTCGAACTTCATTTTCGTTCCAACAAATCGCGCCATTTCGGCGGTGTTTCCCGACCGATGATGAGCAATCGAGAAGTGTTGCGGGACGAGCTTCTGCCCCGTCAGCTCGCGGCAAATTCGGATTGCAGCAAACATGCAAAATTCAATTTGATGCCTGTCTGAGTGCCGTGGAACGCCAGAGTAACTCAGATTGATTATGAGCCTGTTCCCCTCTCGATATCGGATCACCAGGGCCTCGTTGGTAATCTGGCTGTATCGAGCAACCCGCTTCAGTGCATCGCCTAAAGTTTGCGAAGACGCCATGACGTAGTAAAGCAGCCCGAGTTCGCGCGGATCGAAATCGCGAGCCAGCGTGAAGCCAAGACAGTCATCCTGCAAAGCAATCGCCGCGTCGTCCAAAAGCGCGATTTGGCTTCGGACGCTCAGTCGCTCTTCCGGGTCGGCGATCACCTCCGGCGTTAGTCCCGCA
>JBEVIH010000182.1:0-6611 GCA_040510815.1 Xanthobacteraceae bacterium
ATGTCGAGGATCGCGTCGTCGAGCTCGCGCGCCACTTTGAGCGGCCAGAACTCGGCGCCCTGCGCCACCATCTCGTCCGCCGATTTCGGCGCAGGCGCCTCGGGACCGCGCACGGTGATCGTCGCCAGCCGCTCCGCGCGCGCAAATTCCACCGAGACGGCGCCGTACTCGACCGCGTCCGCGGAACGCTCGCGCTTGAGCGGCTTGAGCGTGATGCCCTTGCCGGCCGGCCGCTTCGATCTGGCGGCGAATTCCTGCGCCCGCTTGGCGACCGCCTCCTCGAACTTCGAGCCCGGCACCACCTCGTCGACCAGCCGCCAGTCGACCGCGCGTTTGCCCTTGATGCCTTCCTCGGTGGTGCAGAACACGTCGGCATGGTCGCGGCGAACCTTGCGCTTGTCGGTGACGCGGGTGAGCCCGCCGGTGCCGGGCAGCACCGCCAGCAGCGGCAGTTCGGGCAGCGACACCGCCGTTGAGCCGTCGTCGACCAGCATGATGTGGTCGGCGGCGAGCGCCAGCTCATAGCCGCCGCCGGCCGCGGTGCCGTTGATCACGCAGATGGTGGGAAGGCCGGATGCCTCGCTGGCGTCCTCGATGCCGTTGCGGGTCTCGTTGGTGAACTTGCAGAAATTGACCTTGTGGGCGTGGGTGGCGCCCGCCAGCATGCGGATATTGGCGCCGGCGCAGAACACGCGCGGCTTGCCCGAGCGGAGCAATATGACCTTCGCCTGCGGGTGCTCGAAGCGCAGCCGCTCGATCGCGTCGGCCAGCTCGATGTCGACGCCGAGGTCGTAGGAATTGAGCTTGAGCTCGTAGCCTTCGAACAGCGTGCCCTTCTCGTCGACGTCCATCAGCAGGGTGGCGACCTCGCCGTCGATCTTGAGCTTCCAGTGGCGATACTTCGACGGCTCGGTCTGGAAATCGATCCGGCTCTTGCCGTTGTTCAACTTGCGCTCTGCATCGGCCATCGTGTCCTCACAGCATTCAATCGTTCTGCCAGCCGAAGTCGGATGTTTCCGACTTCGGCCGCTTATAGCGACCGAGCTCGGGCAGGCCCGAGCTCGGTATGCGCGGCGAGATCGCCTTCGTGGTGGTCGCGCAGCAGCCGGTTGGCGAATTCGGAGATCACGCGCAGGGTCGCCTCGGGCGCCTCGCGGTACGGCGCGTGCCGGGTGTCCGGCAACAGCGCGACCTCCACCGGGCAATAGCACTCCTCCTGCGCCACCTCGATCTGCCGCACGGTGCCGTACTGGTCGTTCTCGCCCTGGACGATCAGCATCGGCACGCGGATATGGGCGAGCGCGTCGGTCAGGTCCCATTTGCGGAACTCGGGATCGAGCCAGGGGCCGCACCAGTTGTGGAAGGCGTTGTCGGGATCGTCGTGCAGCCGCTTGAGCTTGGCGCGCAGATTGCCCTGCTCGAAGGCCGCCTTGGCGCGCGCGATCTCGGCGATCCCCATGTCCTCGGTGAAGAAATGCGGCGCCATCAGCGCGAGCCCGCGCACGCGGTGGTCCTGCACGCTGCCCGCATAGATGGCGGCGATCGACGCGCCGTCGCTGTGCCCGACCAGCAGCCCGCGGCGCAAGCCGATGGCGTCGAGCACCCGCGGCAGCACCTCGCGCGCCTCGTCGTGCATGAACGAGACCGGCCGCGGCAGCTTGGCCGGCGACGAGCGGCCATAGCCGGCACGCGAATAGGCGAGCACGCCGGCGCCGGTGGCGGCGGCGAGCTCCTCCGGAAAGGTGCCCCAGACCCCGACCGAGCCCAGTCCCTCGTGCAGCAGCACGAGCGTCGGCGCCGCATCCGGGCGCGCGCCGATCATGCGGTATTCGAGCCGCATGGCGCCGAGATCGAGAAAGCCCTGGTCGGCGAGCGTCACTGCTTTGCTCCGTTCACACAACGCTCCGCGATCCGGGCAAGTTTCGCGAAACTCTGCTCGACCGTGTCGCCGGAAGTATCGAGCTCGGCCTGCGCGCGGGCATAGTCGGGGCCGCGGGCATCGAGGATCGCCACCAGGTCGGCCATCGCCTCGCGGTTCTGCGCCATCGGGCGGAAGTCGCCCTGCTCCATGACCCGGCGCATATGCTCGTCGGGCGGCGCCTTGATCCAGACCGTATGGGCGCGGCGAAGCAGCAGCGCATAGGTCTCCGGGTTGGAAACGATGCCGCCGGCGGTGGCGATGACCGCCGCCGCATGCTCCTCGACCGCGCGCTCGAGGCAGGCGCGCTCGTAGCGGCGGAAGGTCGCGAGCCCGGCGATCTCGATCAGATCGGGGATGCGCGCGCCGTAATCCTGCTCGACCATGCGGTCGAGCTCGATGAACGGACAGCCCAGCTCGCCCGCGAGCCGCTTGCCGAGCGTCGATTTCCCGGCGCCGCGCAGCCCGACCAGCGCGATCCGGCGGCCGCGGTCGGTGGCGGCGCCCCGGGTGGCGCGGCGCTCGATCAGCTCGGCGACCGCCGGCAGCTCCGAGAGCGGCATGCGGCCGAGCAGATCGAGGATGTGGGTCATCGCCGCGGTGCGGCCGTTGGTGCGCGGGATGAGCTCGATGATCGGAACGTCGAGCGCTTCGGCGATCGATTTCAGGATGATCACCGAGGGATTGCCCTGCCCGCTCTCGATCTGCGCCAGATAGCGTTCCGACGCCCCCGACCCTTGCGCCAGCTGGCGGCGGGTCATGCCGCGTTTGGCGCGCGCGAGCCGCACCAGCCGGCCGACCGCAGCGGCAAAGGCCTGCTGATCGAAATGCTCAGGGCCGGGCGCGCGCTCGCCGCCCGTTGATTTGGCCTTGATTCCAGGCACGACCGACGTCCGTCTGCATTATAATTCATGCACTATAGTGCATACAAATGGCGGCGTCAATCGACTTGAAAATCGTTGGCCCACAGGGCGTCGAGCTTGGAGATCGCCGGCGTCGGCAATGGCCCCTGACGGACCGCCTCCAGCGCCTCGTCCAGATGCTTGAGCTCGGCGATACCGATCACCCGGGTGGCGATATCACGGTTGCCGAGCACGAAGCGCAACGCCGTCTGTGCCGCGGTACCGTACTCGGCGCCCAGCGCCTGCTTCACCGCGGCGGCGCAGCGCATCTCGTTGTCGAGCTCGGTGCCGGTGGTCATCAGGAACAGGCCCTCCGGCCGCTTGGGGCTCGCCAAGGTGCCGCCGGCCCAGACCCGGATGCCGAGCACGCCCATGTTCTGGCGGAAGCAGGCGGCGATGACCCCGGAGAAGTCCTGCCCGTTCCAGTCCGGCGGCACGCGCGACCAGGCGGCGCTCGGGTTGATCGCGTTGTAATAGACCTGAGCGGAGTCGAAGCGGCCGCTGTCGATCACTTCGAGGCAGGCCTTGGTGTCGCCGGCGGCGGTGATGCCACCCGCCTGGATCAGCCCGTGCGCCTTGAGCCGGTCGAAGGCGTCGGCGATGCCGCCGCGGCCGAGAACGTCGTCCACGCTCACGATCTGGCGACCGCCGACGCCGCCGCCGATATGATTGTGAAGCTGCAGCAGCTCCACCTTCTGCAGCCGCAGCCGCATGAGGCTCGCCTCCAGGCTGCGCTGGATGCCGCCGGCAATATCCTTCATGTCCTCGGCTTCGAGCGCGACCTTGGTGGAGATGTACGGCCGCGGCACCAGCTGCTCCAGGTGGCGCCCGATCGTCTCCTCGGATGCGCCCTTGCCGTAGATCGGCGCGGTGTCGATCCAATTGATGCCGCCCGCGACAGCGCGGCGCAGCGCGTTGTAACGGGTCGCCTCGTCGGGATTGACCAGAATGCCGCCGGTGACGCCGCCGCCCAGCGCGATCTCGGATATTTCAAGCCCGGTCCGCCCGAAGTAAACCTTCCGCATTGCCTCCCTGTCCCTGCGCGCCGTCAGATGGCGCCAAACCGGCCCCCGCCGCGGTGCCAGAGTGGGTGGCGATGAGCGCCGCCGTCAAGTGGATAGGCGATGCGCCGCAAGCAGCAACTCACGCCGGCCTGCTTTCGGCCCTGAGCTTGAAGCGCTGGATCTTGCCGGTCGCGGTCTTCGGCAGCTCGCTGCGGAACTCGATCCAGCGCGGATATTTGTAGGGCGCGAGCTTTTCCTTGCAGTGATCCTGCAGCGCTCGGGCCATCTCGTCGGCGGCCTTGGCGGCCGCCTTGAGCACCACGAAGGCTTTCGGCTTGATCAGCTGCTCGTCGTCCGGCCAGCCGACCACGGCGGCTTCGAGCACGTCGGGATGCGTGCACAGCGCGCCTTCGACCTCGAACGGCGAGACGTAGATGCCGCCGACCTTGAGCATGTCGTCGCGCCGGCCGCAGTAGACGAAATAGCCCTCCTCGTCCTCGATGTATTTGTCGCCGGAGCGCGTCCAATCGCCCACGAAGGTCTCGCGCGACTTCTCGCGGTTGTTCCAATACATCAGCGCGCTGGTCGGGCCGCGCACCTGCAATTCGCCCATCTCGCCCTTGCTCTTGATCACCGCACCTTCGTCGTCGACCAGGCGGATGTCGTAGCCCGGCACCGGCTTGCCGGTGGTGCCGTACTTCACGTTGCCGGGCGTGTTCGAGAGGAAGATGTGCAGCATCTCGGTCGAGCCGATGCCGTCGAGGATGTCGATGCCGTAGCGCTCCTTGAAGCGCCGCCCGACGTCCGGCGGCAGCGCCTCGCCGGCGGAGACCGCGAGCCTGAGCTTGAGCTGGCCGCGTGGCAGCGGAAAGCTATGCGCGAGCAACGCGGCGTAGAAGGTTGGCACCGCGTAGAACACGGTGACCGGATGCTGGCGCAGCAGCGCGCTCACGAGGTCGGGCGTGGGTCGGTCCGGCATGAGAACGGTGGTCGCGCCGACTGCCATCGGGAAGGTCAGCGCATTGCCGAGCCCATAGGCGAAGAACAGCTTCGCCACCGAATAGCAGACGTCGGTCTCCTTGAGGCCGAGCACGTTGGCGGCGTAGAGGTCGGCGGTGAGGCGAAGATTGGCGTGGGTATGCACCGCGCCCTTCGGCTTGCCGGTCGAGCCCGACGTGTAGAGCCAGAAGCACATGTCGTCGCGCATGGTCGGGGTGGTGTGGAGATAAGGGTCGGGCTTCGCCGCCGTCATCAGGTCCTCGAACCGGCGATAGCCGCGCGCGTTCGAGCCGGAGACGACCACCTGCACGAGGTCGGGGGCCGAGCCGAGCAGGTTGGCGAATTTCGGGAACAGCACCTCGGAGACGACCAGCACCCTCGCCCGGCTGTCGGCGAGCATGAAGCGATAGTCGTCCTCGGTCATCAGCGTGTTGACCGGGACCGGCACGACGCCGGACTTGATGGCGCCGAGGAAGGCGGTCGGCCAATCGATGGTGTCGGTGAGCGCCAACAGGATGCGCTCCTCGCGGCGGATGCCGAGCGAGCGCAGCACGCGGCCGAAGCGCTCCACCCGGTCGGCGAGCTGGCCATAGGTCCAGGTCCCGAGCGGATCGATAAAGGCCGGCTTGTCGGCGCGGCCGGCCCGGATGTTGCGCCCGATGATGTCGGCGGTGAAATTGTAGGCGCGCGGGATGGCCTCGTCGGCCGCGCGCGGATCGAATGCTGCTGCTGTGGGGTCGGAAGCATCGACCAGGGCCATCGAAGGGACTCACGCGTCGTGCTGCGGGCGGTTGCCCGCGAACAAGCAATTATGCAAGGCGCCGTCGGGTCTCGCAACGTTCCGGCCCGGTCTGGCGCCTCGACTCCATGCCAAGTTGCCGCGGAATCCGCAAGCCGCGAGCCACGATCGCCGCGTGGCGGCGGTGGGACAAAAGCGGGGCGTGAGCACACATTCAGGTGAAGCGCCGCGCCCTCGCATTGTAGCCCGGGCGGCTATCGGCTAGACGGGCACAAATTAGGGCCAGCGGCTTCGTTGGGTTTCCGTGGATGCTGTTGAAGTCGATCCGGGCATTGCTCGTCGCGTCGGTGCTCGCGCCCGCCGCCATCCTGGGGCTGTTCGCCTGGCATAGCTACCACCAGATCGTGCACGGCGCGCAGGACCGGGCGCAGCGCTTCGCGACCGTCGTGCAGGAGCACACCCTCAAGGTGTTTGAGACCATCGAGCTCGTGCTGCGGGCGGCCGACCAGCGGCTGCGCGGCGTCGACCTGGACGCGCTTCCCGGCTCGAAGGAGATCTGGGACGAGCTGCGCAGGCTGCAGCAATCGAGCGAGCAGGTGGGCTCGATCTTCGTCGTCGACCGCCACGGCTTCGGATCGTTCACGACCCGGACATTTCCGTCGCCGGTCGTCGATTTCTCGGATCGCGATTACTATTTCGAGCAGCGCCGCGCCAATCAGGGCTTGTATGTCGGCCAGTCCTACGTCGGGAAGATCAGCAGCGACCAGATCTTCAACTTCAGCATCCGCAGGACCAGTGACGACGGCCGCTTCGACGGCGTGATCGGCGTCTCCGCCTACGTGCACTATTTCGAGCAACGCCGCGCCAATCAGGGCTTGTATGTCGGCCAGTCCTATGTCGGGAAGATCAGCAAGGAACCCATCTTCAATTTCAGCATTCGCCGGACCAGCGAAGACGGCCGCTTTCCCGGAGTCATCGGCGTGTCCGCCTTCGTGGGCTATTTCGAGAACTATTACCGCAGCGTCGGCGTGCCGGAGGATCACTTCGCC
>JBEVIH010000183.1:0-8046 GCA_040510815.1 Xanthobacteraceae bacterium
CACGCTTCCTGCAGCTCGAGCGGACCGGCGCAGGGCTCGAAGGCCAGGCGGCCGAGACCACCGCCAATATTGCCAGGTCGCGACAAGCGATCGCCGAGCAGATGCAGCAGATGGCGCAGCTCGACAACGACCGCATGACGGAGGTGACCAAAGACCTGCGCGACACCCAGGCGAGACTGCTGGAGGTGATCCCGCGCCTGTCGAATGCCAAGGCCGTGCTTGGCCGCATGGATATCCGCTCGCCCTATTCGGGCGAAGTGGTCGGTCTCAACGTGTTCTCGGTGGGTGGAGTGATCAACCGCGGCGACAAGCTGTTCGATGTCGTTCCCGAGCAGGATTCGCTGATCATCGAGGCGCAGATCAACGTCGACGACATCAGCGACGTCCACCCGGACATGCGGGCCGATGTCCACCTCACTGCCTACAAGGCCCGCATCACCCCGGTCGTTCGCGGCAAGCTCGTGCAGGTATCGGCCGATCGGTTGACCGAAACTCGCACGGGAACGTTCTATTACACGGCACTCGTCCAGGTCGATCAAAACGAGCTCGCTGCGCTCCCGAACGTGAAACTCTACCCCGGGATGCCGGCGACGGTGACGTTCCCGACCGTCGAGCGCACCGCGTTCGAATATCTGGTCGGACCGCTCACCCAATCATTCAACCGAGCCTTTCGACAAAGATAGTTGACGAGGGGTCTGCTTGCGTGGCGGCATGTTGAGGAAACACTGCAATAGCTCCCGCAGGGCGACCACCCAATTGCCATCCGCCAAGGGCCGCGTCGATACGCCAGCCAGCTCGTTGACCGCCGTAAGGTAGCGCGTGAGCGCTGCGGTCTTGGTCCCGTGCCGTCGCGCCACTCTTTTGCACTCCGACGTGCCTCAGCGACATTTCTCTCTGATGTCAGACGAGGACGAAAAATCGAACCATTACCGCCGGCCACCGGTGAGCACGATGATCTGGACGGCAATCTCTCTGGCCATCGGCTTGGGACCCTGTTGTACTGGCTGATCATGTAGCGAGTCCCCGGCTACCATCTTGTTCTTCCGAACGTCTATGATCCTCAGCCGTGGTGTTGCTCCCAGCAACGCCAGCCTGCATTTCTGACTGCGGGAATCCCCGATGGCGCCACGCAACGGCACGCAATACATCGACGGCCTGCGCCGGGCTCCGCGCGAGACGTGGGTCGCCGGCCGCCGCGTCGGCGACATCGTGGACGACCCGGTGTTCCAGCGGCCGATCCGGTCGATCGCGCAGCTCTACGACCTGCAGACCTCGCCCGAGCACCGCGAGCTGATGACCTACGCCTGCGAGGACAGCGGCGAGCGCGCCGGCGCCTCGTTCATGATCCCGCGCAGCCGCGACGACCTGGTGCAACGGCGGCAGTCGATGAAGGTCTGGGCCGACGCCACCTTCGGCATGGTTGGCCGCTCGCCCGATTATCTCAACACCGTGCTGATGACGTTCGCCGAGGGCGCCGATTTCTTCGGCCAGCGCGGGGCGATGTACGCCGACAATGTGCGCAATTATTACGCCTATTGCCGCGACCGCGACCTGTTCCTCACCCACGCGCTGGTCAATCCGCAGACCGACCGCTCGAAGGGGTCGCACCAGCACGACGACGCCTTCGCGCATCTCGGCGTGGTCGAGGAGACCAAGGACGGGCTGATCGTGCGCGGCGCCAAGATGCTGGCGACGCACGGGCCGACCGCGGACGAGCTGATGGTCTATCCGCTGCCCGGCCTCCGCGAGGGCGAGGAGCGCTACGTGCTGGCGTTCGGGATTCCGACCTCGACGCGCGGGCTGCGCTTCATCTGCCGCGAGCCGTTCGATGCCGGCGAGCAGTCGGAATGGGACCATCCGCTCGGCGCCCGCTTCGAGGAGCCGGACGCGGTCTGCGTGTTCGACGACGTGCTGGTGCCGTGGGAGCGGGTGTTCCTGCATGGCGACGTCAAGCTGGGCAACGCGATGTTTGCGCAGGCGAGCGTGCGCAACCATACCGGCCACCAGACCGCGATCCGCGGCCTGGCGAAATGCCAGATCCTGACCGGCACCGCGATCGCGATCACGCGCGCGGTCAAGAGCGACGTGTTCCTGCACGTGCAGGAGCAGCTCGGCGAGCTGCTCGGCTATCTGCAGCTGATCGAGGCGGCGATCCTGATGTCCGAGCGCAACGCCGAGCCGACCGGGCGCGGCGCCATCCGCCCGTCCTACGATCCGCTGCAGGCGCTGCGCTATCACATCCCGCGCTGGTACGAGCGCATGGTGCAGGTGACGCAGGTGGTGGCCGCCGGCGGGCTTTTGATCAACCCGATGCAGGCGGACCTTAACTCGGAGATCGGCCCCGACATCGCGCGCTACTACCGCGGCGCCGGCGTCGATGCCGAGCAGCGCATCCGGCTGTTCAAGCTCGCCTGGGACCTCACCGGCACCCAGTTCGGGCAGCGGATGCTGCAATACGAGCGCTATTATGCGGGCGATCCGGTGCGGGTGGGGGCGGGCTATTATCTCGGCCACGACGTCGGACACCTGCTGGCGCAGGTGCAGCGGGCGTTGAAGGGGTCTTGATGTGGAGACAGCCGGGCGGCGGACTCGGTCTGCTCCCTCTCCCCACCCGAAGTCGGATTTATCCGACTTCGGGCGCTCTTAAAGTGCCGAACTCGGGTTTACCCGAGTTCGGATGGGAGAGGGAGCGCACCGAGTACGCGGCAGCGCCTTCGATCACAACACGCGCATCATCCGAACCGCTTCGCCCCCGGCAGCGCGCCGAGCGCGGCCTCGGCGACGATGCGGTCCTGCTCGCCGGTGCCGGAGCCGACGCCGATGCCGCCGATGACGTGGCCGTCGACGATGATCGGCAGGCCGCCCGGCAGGTTGATGCGCTTGCCCTGGGTGGCGATCGCCAGCTTGAGGTCGATGCCGGCCGCGATGTTTCCGGTCGGCTCGCCGTAGGAGGCGGCGGTCATCGCCTTCATCAGCGAGGAATCGATCGACTGCACGAAGGCGCCGTCCATGCGCACGAACGCCAGCAGGTGGCCGCCGGGATCGACGATGGAGATGCATTCCGGAACGTTGATCTCCTTGGCCTTCGCGGTCGCGGCTTGCAAGAGCTTGAGCGCGCCTTCCGACGTGAGCTTCAGCGACGGGGCGGTATCTGCCATGGATCACCTCTGTGCGCGGCCGACCAGGTCGACGTGATAGCCGGCGACCTTCTGGTAGCGCTCGAAGATCGCCTTGAGCTCGTCCTGGCTGATGACGTCGTCGAGCTTGTCGAAACGCTTGCCGGCGGTGCGCTGCTCGACGGTGTCGACGATCACGTTCGGCGGCGCCGAGCGGTTCTGCAGCACGATCCGGCTGGTGGCGGGGAGCCGCGCCGCCTCGTAGGCCTTGAGCGCCGCCGTCGCATCCGGCTCGCTCGCCAGCAGCCGGGCGAGCGTGGCGGCGTCGATGATTGCCTGGGCGCCGCCGTTGCCGCCCTGCGGATACATCGGATGGGCGGCGTCGCCGAGCAGGGTCACGCGGCCGAACGTCCAGCGCGCGACCGGGTCGCGGTCGACCATCGGGTAGGAGAAGATCGCGTCGGCGGCGCGGATCATGGCGGCGGCGTCGAGCCAGTCGAAGCGCCAGTCGGCATAGACCGGGTAGAAGTCCTCGAGCCGGCCGGGCTTGTTCCAATCGACCGGCACCGCCACCTCGCGCTCGATCTCCGCCACCCAGTTGACCAGCTGGTTGCCGGCGGCGTCGATGTCGTTGCGGATCGGATAGATGATCAGGGTCGAATGGCGGGCGCCGATGCGGGCGATGCTCTTGCCGGTAAGGTAGGGCGGATGCCGCGTCACCCCGCGCCACAGGTTGATGCCGCGATAGGCGAAGGGCCCTTGGTCCGGATAGAACTGCGCCCGCACCGCCGAATGGATGCCGTCGCAGGCGATCAGCACATCGCCCTGCTGGGCGGCGAGCGCGGCGCCGTCCGGCGCGGCGAAGCGCGCCGTCACGCGCGCCTCGCTCTGCTCGACGCCGACGCAGCGATGGCCGGTGATGAAGTTCTCCGCGCCCAGCCGCTCGCGCACCGCGTCGAGCAGCACCTTGTGCAGGTCGGCGCGGTGGATCGAGAAGTGCGGCCACTGGTGGCCGGCCGCCAAGCCCCAGGGCTCGCGGTAGACCAGCTGGCCGTGGCGGGTGAAGAACGCGTAGTCCTGCGGCTGGCAGGCCACCGCCGCCAGCGCCTCCTGCAAGCGAAGCGCGCTGAGCTCCTTGACCGCATGCGGCCCGAGATTGATGCCGACCCCGAGCGGATGGATTTCGGGCGCCGCCTCGAACACCCGGATGCGGCCGGCGCGGCCGCTGGCGTGGACCGCGAGCGCCAGCGTCAAGCCGCCGATGCCGCCGCCGACAATGACGATGTCCATCGATCCTCGCTTGCCGCGCCCGGAACGCCCGCCGCGGCGTAGAACAGCCTTGCCCGGCGTGGTTCGTCAAGGGTCGCAAATCATGTAGAATTGCGCTCGATCGCGCAGGCGCCTGAGTCGCGGATGGTCGGTTGCAATCGGCGCAGCGCACGATCATCTAACGCCCAGGCCACGGGACTATTCGCGCATGCTGGTGAACGACCTCCGCAGCTTCGATTTCGGCCTCGGCGAGACCGCTGACATGCTGCGCGACAGCGTGCGCGGTTTCGCAGCCGACAAGATCGCGCCGCGCGCCGACGAGATCGACCGCAGCAACACCTTCCCGCGCGACCTGTGGCCGGCGCTCGGCGAGCTCGGCCTGCACGGCATCACGGTCGAGGAGGAGTGGGGCGGCTCGGGGCTGGGCTATCTCGAGCACTGCGTGGCGATGGAGGAAATCTCGCGCGCGTCCGGCTCGGTCGGCCTCTCCTACGGCGCGCATTCGAACCTCTGCGTCAACCAGATCCGCCGCAACGGCAGCGACGCGCAGAAGCGCCGCTATCTCCCGAAGCTCATTTCCGGCGCCCATGTCGGCGCGCTGGCGATGTCGGAGCCGGGCGCCGGCTCCGACGTCATCTCGATGAAGACCCGCGCCGAGAAGAAGGGCGACCGCTACGTCCTCAACGGCAGCAAGATGTGGATCACCAACGGGCCGGAGGCCGAGACCCTGGTGGTCTATGCCAAGACCGATCCGAGCGCCGGCGCACGCGGCATCACCGCCTTCCTGATCGAGAAGGGCTTCAAGGGCTTCTCCACCGCCCAGAAGCTCGACAAGCTCGGCATGCGCGGCTCCGACACCTGCGAGCTGGTGTTCAGCGACTGCGACGTGCCGGCCGAGAACGTGCTCGGCGGCGTCGGCGACGGCGCCAAGGTGCTGATGTCCGGGCTCGACTACGAGCGCGTGGTGCTGGCGGCCGGTCCCCTCGGCATCATGCAGGCCTGCCTGGACGTGGTGATGCCCTACATCCACGAGCGCAAGCAGTTCGACAAGCCGATCGGCGAGTTCCAGCTGGTGCAGGGCAAGGTCGCCGACATGTACGTGGCGATGAACGCCTGCAAGGCCTACGTCTATTCGGTGGCGCGCGCCTGCGACCGCGGCGAGACCACGCGCGAGGACGCCGCCGGCGCCATCCTCTACGCGGCCGAGAACGCCACCAAGACCGCGCTCGACGCCATCCAGCTGCTCGGCGGCAACGGCTATACCAGCGAATATCCCACCGGCCGTTTTCTGCGCGACGCCAAGCTCTACGAGATCGGCGCCGGCACCAGCGAGATCCGGCGCATGTTGATCGGGCGTGAATTGTTCAATAAGACGCGCTGAACGCGAGATTCGGCTTCATCAATGCCCGTCCTTCCCTCCAACATCGATCCGCGCTCGGACGAGTTCGCGCGCAACGCGGCGGCGATGAAGGCGCTGGTCGCGGATCTGCGCCAGCAGCTCGACGGGGCGATGCGCGGCGGCAGCGAGGAGGCGAGGGTGCGCCACACCGGGCGCGGCAAGCTCTTGGCGCGCGAGCGGGTCGACCTGCTGCTCGATCCAGGCAGCCCGTTCCTCGAATTCTCGGCGCTCGCGGCCCACGGAATGTACGGCGGCGACGTCCCGTCGGCGAGCCTGGTCACCGGCATCGGCCGCATCAGCGGCCGCGAATGCGTGGTGGTCGCCAACGACGCCACCGTCAAGGGCGGCACCTATTACCCGATGACGGTGAAGAAGCACCTGCGCGCGCAGGAGATCGCGCGCGAGAACCACCTGCCGTGCGTCTACCTGGTCGATTCCGGCGGCGCCTTCCTGCCGCTGCAGGACGAAATCTTCCCCGACGAGCGCCATTTCGGCCGCATCTTCTACAACCAGGCGCGCATGTCGGCGGCTGGCATCGCCCAGATCGCGATCGTGATGGGCTCCTGCACCGCCGGCGGCGCCTATGTGCCGGCGATGTCCGACCAGAGCATCATCGTGCGCAACCAGGGCACCATCTTCCTGGGCGGGCCGCCGCTGGTGAAGGCGGCGACCGGCGAGGAGGTCACCGCCGAGGAGCTGGGCGGCGCCGACGTGCACAGCCGGCAATCGGGCGTGACCGACTATTACGCGGCCGACGACCATCATGCGATCGGCATCGCCCGCAGCATCATCTCCAATCTCAACCGGGTGAAGCCCTCGCCCTATCTGGAGCTGCGCGCGCCGCGCGAGCCCACGCATCCGGCGGAGGAGCTCTACGGCATCGTTCCGGCCGATCCACGCACGCCCTATGACGTGCGCGACGTGATCGCGCGCATCGTCGACGGCTCCGAATTCGAGGAGTTCAAGGAGCTCTACGGGCCGACGCTGATCTGCGGCTTCGCCCACATCCACGGCTACCCGATCGGCATCCTCGCCAACAACGGCATCCTGTTCAGCGAGAGCGCGCTCAAGGGCACCCATTTCATCGAGCTCGCCAGCCAGCGCAACATCCCGCTGCTGTTCCTGCAGAACATCACCGGCTTCATGGTCGGGCGCAAATACGAGGCCGGCGGCATCGCCAAGGACGGCGCCAAGATGGTGACCGCGGTCGCCACCACCAGCGTGCCGAAATACACCGTGATCATCGGCGGCAGCTACGGCGCCGGCAACTACGGCATGTGCGGGCGCGCTTACGGCCCGCGCTTCCTGTGGATGTGGCCGAACGCGCGCATCTCGGTGATGGGCGGCGAGCAGGCGGCGAGCGTGCTCGGCCTGTTGCGCCAGGAGGCGATCGAGGCCAAGGGCGGCGCCTGGAGCGCGGCCGACGAGGAAGCCTTCAAGACGCCGATTCGCGAGCAGTACGAGCAACAGGGCCACCCGTATTACGCCACCGCCCGCATCTGGGACGACGGCATCATCGATCCGGCCGACACCCGCACGGTGCTCGGCCTGGCGCTCGCCGCCGGCATGAACGCGCCGCCGCCCGAGCCCACCCGCTTCGGCATCTTCAGGATGTGACGACCTTGCTCGCCCGCCGCTTCCACAAGCTCCTGATCGCCAATCGCGGCGAGATCGCCTGCCGGATCATCCGCACCGCCAAGCGCCTGGGGCTGCGCACCGTCGCGGTGTTCTCGGAGGCCGATCGCGACGCGATGCACGTCACCCTCGCCGACGAGGCCGTCGCCATCGGGGGGGCGGCGGCCAGGGACAGCTACCTGCGGATCGAGGCGATCATCAACGCGGCGCGCAGCCGCTACGCCGAGGCGATTCATCCGGGCTACGGGTTTCTCGCCGAGAATGCGGATTTCGCGCAGGCGTGCGAGGCCGCCGGTCTCGTTTTCGTGGGACCCTCGGCCGACACCATCCGGCTCATGGGCTCGAAATCGGCCGCCAAGCGGCTGATGGAATCATCCGGCGTGCCGGTGGTGGCGGGCTATCACGGCGACGATCAGAGCCTCGCGGCCTTGCAGGCGGCCGCCGACCGCATCGGCTATCCGGTGCTGGTCAAGGCGTCGGCGGGCGGCGGCGGCCGGGGCATGCGGGTGGTCGGCCAGCCCGACGAGCTGGCTGAGGCGGTGGCGAGCGCCCGGCGCGAGGCGGCGGCCGCGTTCGGCAACGACCAGATCCTGCTCGAGAAATATATCGCCAAGTCGCGCCATATCG
>JBEVIH010000184.1:0-5212 GCA_040510815.1 Xanthobacteraceae bacterium
CAGCGACAGCCGCGCAATCCATTCAAGCACGCCAGGCTGGCCGGCCAACGCGAAGTCCAACACCCACGAGCCGATCGTGAACGCGAGGGTGACGATCGCAGCGGTCGCCGAGCTTTCGGAAATGGCGGCCGAGAACAGCGCAATAGCGCCGACCAGCAGGCCGTACAGCAGGTGGCCGAACAGCAGGTTGAGGGTCTCGGGTGGGTGCAAATGCCCCCCGAGGAGTTCCCAGATCGCCAGCGCCGACAGCGCGGGAACGATCGCGATCAGCCAGGCGGCCGAGATCGCCGTCAGCTTGGCGGCGATCAGCGTCGGCACCCGATAGGGCAACTGCACCAGAAGACGCACCGCACCCGATTCCTTTTCGCGGCCGAGCGTCCGAATGGCCACGAACGGGAACAGCAGCGTGACCGCGACGTAAAGTGCGCCGAACGTCGGCACCAGCACCCCATCAAGCGGCGATAGCCCGCTGGCGAGGGCGGAAGCCTCCCGGGCGGCCGAGCTGGCTTCGCCGTAGAGCGCGACCGCCTGGAAAAAGCTGTAGCCGACCAGCGGGCAAAGGATCAGCAGCATGACCCATAGCGCGCGGCCGCTCAGCGCTTCCCAGAGCTCCTTGGCGAGCAATGGGTGCAGGGGAGCGCGCACGAGCGCGGCTGTCTCAGGTGAGCGCAAGGAACACGTCCTCCAATCCGGCCGAAGGCTTGCCGGCGCGGGTGCGAAGCTCGTCGAGCGTCCCGATGGCGCGCAGCCGGCCGTCCGCCAGCAGCGCGAAGCGGTCGCAGACGCGCTCGGCGTCGACGAGCTGGTGGATCGCAAGAACGAGCGTGCGTCCGCTCGCTGCAACTCCACGGAGCACACCCATGATCTCGCGCGTCTGCCGCAGATCGAAGCCGTCGAACGGCTCGTCCATCAGCAGCAGCGGATGCGGGGTCAGCAGCGCGAGCGCCAGCATCAGCCGGCGGCCGTAACCCTTCGACAACGCGAGGACGCGCTTGCGCAGGACCGGAGCGAGCCCGAGCGCGGCCACGGTCTCGGCCGCGAAGCTTTCAGGCCGGCCATAGGCCGCCATGAAGAACGCGATCACTCTCGCGACGTATTGGTCCTCCCATGGACGTAGTCCGTCGGGGAGGTAGAACATGAATTCGCGGCGCTGCCGCAGCGGGAGAGGGGTTCCGCGCCAGCGAACAAGACCGGCGTCGGCCGGCAGCACGCCGGCGATCGCTTCCAAGAGCGTGGTCTTGCCGGCGCCGTTGGGCCCGATCAGGCCGAGCACCTCGCCCGCGTCGACGGCAAAGGAAATGTCGGTCAGCACCCGTTGCTCGCCGTATCGCTTGCTCAGCCCGCCGACGTGCAGCAGCCCTGAGGCGTGGTCGTGCGCGAAGCCGGAGGGGAGGGCGGCCGATATCGTCATCCGCTACCTTCCTCGCGCAAAAAGGATCAGCCGCACGAGATATTGCTTCGTGTCGGTCTCATCCCGGCTCAGCGTGATCGAAAGGGGTGCGGTCGCGGAGTGCAGGACGACGTAGCTGGGAGACGATCGATCCTTCGCCTCGCTCCAAGCCCTGCCAAGACACGCTTGGATGTCGCGCACGATTCCGGCTTGGGCCTGCTCGGCTGCCTCCGCGGTGGGGAACTCCCGGGAATCGCACGAGTAGTTCCTGGCCCCATAGAGCGAGCAATCCTTCCAGCCCGTCAGCGGAAGTGTCGTATCGGTGAAATCCCCGTCCCGCGATTTGCCCGTGATGGATGCGAACCTGTCTTTGGTCAGCGCCAGGGCGGCGATCTGCTGCAGTTGCGCGCAATAAGGAGGTTCGGAAGGCGCCGGTTGGGCATGGGCGCGCTCGCCGGGCACCAGCAGAACGAGAGCCAGCACGACGAACCCGGGTTTCATCTTGATGGGCAAACCCATGTGCGATGCCCTTTTGATGATCTTCGTTTCGCCAGCGCGCGGCCGACTACTTGCGGCCGCCGGGCGCTTCGATCACGCCCGCCAGCGGCAATAGCCCTTCGCCTCGCAGCTCAACCTTCTTGCCCGAGGCCCATACCTCGTAGCACTTCGCCGGCGGCTCCTGGTCGTACTCGATGCAGAGTTGATCCTTCTCGACCCGCCATTTGCCGGTGCGCTTGCGTCCCATCGAGGAGCTCGTCAGCTTTCCGCTCCGCTCGTAGAAGTCGCGCCAATGGATTTCATCGGTCAGTTCCATGCCGGCGACCTTGCCGCGGATTTGCGCTCCGGTGAGTTTTTGCAGCTTCTCTTCCGCTCCGGCGCTTGCTCCAAAGGTCAGCCCGATCAGCAATGCAGCCATTGCGAGAGCCATGCGCGTTCTCATGCTGCGTGTCTCATGCGTCCCGGAGAGCCGGGTCGCTGCTGCGCGCCCCGGCTCCGGCTCGATCGACCGATCGCCGGCATTCAGTTCGTCGCGCGCGCCGTCTTGTCGAGCGCGGCGCGCAAGCCGCGGGCGAGCTTCAATGCGTCGTCGTTGGCCCAGAAATGCATGAAGATCAGCCGTGGCTGCTCGGTCAGCATGTGACTGTGGATCGCGGTGATCTCGATGCCGTTCGTGCGCAGCGCCTTGATCACCGGATTGACCTCCTCGCCGGTGAGCACGAAGTCGCCGGTGATGGCGGCCTTGCCGCCGCCGGTGGGCTGGAAGTTGATGGCGGTGGCCACCCCCATCGGCCCGGCCGGAGCGATCTGCATTCCGTTCTCGGTGATCGGATCGCGGCGCGGCACGCCCATCTGGTAGACGCCGCCGGTGGCCTGCCCCTTGACGCCGATGATCTGGTCGAGCTGGGCGGTGTCGAGATCGATGGCGGGCTGCGACGCCGGCGGCGCTGGCGGCGTCAGCGGCGTCTTGCTCTCGGCCAGCGCGCTGCGGATCGCGGTCGCGAGCTTCACCGGATCGCCGTGGCCGCCGATATGCATGTAGAACGTCGCGGGATTGCCGCGCAGCACGTGATTGTGGACGGCCGTGATCTCGATGCCGTTCTCGATCAGCTTGGTCATCACCGGATTGATCTCGGTCTCGAGCAGCACGAGGTCGCCCATGACCATCGCGCCGCCGTGCGCCGGCTTGAAGGCGGCCCAGCCGCCGAGCGCCAGCGCCGGCCTGATGGTGACGCCGTCGAGCGTCACCTGCAGGTCGCTGCGCGGGAACCCGTAGCGGTGGACGTCGCCCGTTACGGCGCCGCTCCGTCCCAGCGCTTCGTCAACTTTCTTCCAGTCGATCTCCTGGGCATTTGCGGCCGCCGCAAACGCCAGTGTCGCAACAGCGACCAACAGCGGTGCTACCGTACGCATTGTGAGCTCCTCATGGCATGGGCGCATTGGCCCGCTTTTCGCCCCGCAACCTCAACCTCCTGAAACCTGGCGGAACACCCGCTCGGCATTGCCCCAGCGGATGGCCTGCATGAACGTGTCGACATAGCTCGCGGCCTTGGCGCCGTAATCCATGTGATAGGAGTGCTCGTACATATCGAGCGCGAGGATCGGCGTGCCGCCCGCGAGCGTATGGCAGTGGTCGGATGCCCATTGGTTGACGAGCCTTCGATCGCGCGGCGACCACGACAGCAGCACCCAGCCGGAACCGCCCCCGAGCGCCTTGCCCATCGCGACGAATTCCGCGCGCCAGCGCTCGTGGGAGCCGAAATCGCGCGCCAGGGCTTCCCGGAGAACCGTGCCCGGCTCGCTTTGTTCCCCGAGGCCGTCGAAGAACAGCTCGTGCAGGATCATCGAATTCATGGCGATGAGCTGCTCGCGCTTGAGGCCGTTGATCACGAATACGGGAGCGCTGGCGTAATCGAGCGCGGCGAGCTTTTCGTCGATCACGTTCAGGCGTTTCACCGCGCCGCCGTAATTGTTCTCGTAGTGGCTGACGATCAATCGCTCCGACATGCCCTTGATCCGGGCCGGATCGCAGCCGATCGGTTTCATCGCGTAGGTCATCGAGATTTTTCCATGATGCGATTGCCCGTCACGCGATGACCCCAGCGAGATGGAGAATGATCCCGACCGCGGAGCAGGCCAGCAGCGTGGTGATCATTCCCACCTTGAATCGGAAGATCGCGATGATCGCCGCGATCGAGAGTCCGAGCGCCCACGGATCGACGCTCGCGAACACCGGCAGATCGAACGCCAATCCGTAACTGCGCACGGGCGTTGTTTCGCGGAACATCGTGTGCAGCGCGAACCAGATCGCCAGGTTGAGGATCACGCCGACGACCGCCGCGGTGATCGCCGACAGCGCGCCGTTGAGCGCTTTGTTGTCGCGCAGAACCTCGATGAAGGGTGCGCCCAGGAAGATCCAGAGGAAGCAGGGGGTGAACGTCACCCAGGTGGCGAGCAGTCCGCCGAGCGTGCCGGCCAGCATCGGCGGCAGCGCGCCCGGATCGCGGAACGCCGCCATGAAGCCCACGAATTGCAGCACCATGATCAGCGGCCCCGGCGTGGTCTCGGCCATGCCGAGGCCGTCGAGCATCTCGCCGGGCTTGAGCCAGCCGTAGCTCTCGACCGCCTGCTGCGCGACATAGGCCAGCACCGCATAGGCGCCGCCGAAGGTCACCATCGCCATCTTGCTGAAGAACACGGCGATCTCGCTGAACACGTTCGTGCTTCCCAGCGTGGCGAGAAGCGCGATCACCGGAATGAGCCACAGCGCCAGCCACACCGCCGACACCCGCAGCGCCCGCGCAACGGTGGGGCGCGCGTGTTCGGGGAGCTCGTCGCCGAGCAGGCTGTCGACGACCGCGCCGCCTTGTTTGTCGCCGCCATGACCGCCGCCGACCTGAAATGCCGTTGAGCCGGCCCGCGCGCCGACGAAGCCGATCAAGGCCGCGCCGAAAATGATGATCGGAAACGGAACGTTGAAGAAGAAAATTCCCACGAACGCCGCCGCGGCGATGGATACCATCACATTGTTCTTGAGTGATCGCTTGCCGATGCGGAACACCGCCTCCAGCACGATCGCCAGCACCGCCGCCTTGAGCCCGAAGAACCGCGCCGCAATCACCGGCACGTTGCCGTAGGCGGCATAGACGTAGCTCAGCGACATGATGGAGATGATGCCTGGGATGAAGAAGAAGACGCCGGCCATGATGCCCCCCAGCGACCGGTGCATCAGCCAGCCGAAATAGGTCGCGAGCTGCTGCGCCTCCGGCCCGGGCAGCAGCATGCAGTAGTTGAGCGCGTGCAGGAAACGGCTCTCCGAGATCC
>JBEVIH010000185.1:0-23252 GCA_040510815.1 Xanthobacteraceae bacterium
CGGCGTGCTCGATCCGCCCGCGCGCATCGTCGAAGGCTCGATCCGGCTGGCCGGCGAGGAGCTGGTCGGGCTGTCGGAGGAGAGATTGCGCCATTACCGCGGGCCGAAGATCGCCATGATCTTCCAGGACCCGATGATGACGCTCAATCCGGTGCTGCGGGTCGACACCCAGATGATCGAGGCCATCACCGCACACGAGCGCGTCTCGCAGCGGGCGGCGCGGGCGCGGGCGCGCGACGCGCTGGCGGCGGTCGGCATCGCGGCGCCCGACGAGCGGCTCAAATCCTATCCGCATCAGCTCTCCGGCGGCCTGCGCCAGCGGATCGCCATCGCCACCGCGCTGCTTCACCGGCCGCTGCTGCTGATCGCCGACGAGCCGACGACCGCGCTCGACGTCACCATCCAGTCGCAGATCCTCGCCGAGGTGCAGAACCTCTGCGCGCAATCCGGCACCGCGCTGATCTGGATCACCCATGACCTCGCCGTGGTCTCCGGGCTCGCCGACCGCATCGCCGTCATGTATGCCGGACGCATCGTCGAGGAAGGGCCGGTCGAGGCGGTGCTGTCGCGGCCGCTGCACCCTTATACGCGCGGGCTGGTCGGCTCGGCGCCGGGACGGGCGCGGCGCGGCGAGCGCCTGGTCCAGATCCCCGGCGCGCCCCCCTCACCCGCCTGGCTGCCGCCGGGTTGCGCATTCTCGCCGCGCTGCGCGCGCGCCGACGCGATCTGCGAAACGGCGCCCGCGATGGTCGGCCATGGGCCGGATCGCGCCGCCCGCTGCTGGCACCCGCACGTCGACAGCGAGGCACCCGCATGAGCGAAGCTATCGTGGCGCTCGAAGGGGTGAGCAAGCGCTACGTCAAGCCGCTCGATCTCGCGGCGCGCGCCGCCAACCTGTTCGGCGCCGGCCTGCACGAGGCGGTGGTGCATGCGGTCGACGACGTGCATCTCGTGATCGGCGAAGGCGAGGTGGTCGGGCTGGTCGGCGAGTCGGGCTGCGGCAAGTCGACGCTCGGCCGCGCCGCCGCCGGCATCGATCCCCCGAGCGACGGCCGGGTGAAATTCCGCGGCACGGCGCTTGACGAGCTCGACGGCGAAGCCTGGCGCAAGACCAAGCTCAAGCTGCAGATGATCTTCCAAGACCCGATGGCCTCGCTCAATCCGCGCATGCGCGTCGTCGACCTGATCGGCGAGGCGCCGGTCGTGCACGGCATCGCGTCGGCGGCCGAGCAGCAGGACTACGTCGACGCGCTACTCCTGCGGGTCGGGCTCGGCCCCGCCTACCGCGGCCGCTACCCGCACCAGTTCTCCGGCGGCCAGCGGGCGCGCATCGGCATCGCCCGCGCGCTCGCGGTGCGGCCGGAATTCCTGGTCTGCGACGAGCCGGTGGCGGCGCTCGACGTCTCGATCCAGGCCCAGGTGCTCAACCTGTTCGTGGAGCTGCGCAACGACCTCAAGCTGACCTACCTGTTCATCAGCCACGACCTTGCCGTGGTCGAGCACCTCTCCGATCGGGTGGTGATCATGTATCTGGGGCGCGTGGTCGAGATCGCCGCCAGCGAGGAGCTGTTCCGCAAGCCCAACCACCCCTATACCCAGGGTCTGCTCGCCAATGCGCCGCGGCTCGCGGCGCGAAAGCAGCGCTTCGCGCCGATGACCGGCGAAATCCCCTCCCCGTTCCACCCGCCGCCGGGCTGTCATTTCCATCCGCGCTGTCCGCACGCGATGCCGCGCTGCCGCAGCGAGCGTCCGGCGCTCAAGCAGATCGCGCCCGGACATTTCTCGGCCTGTCATCTCAATGATGGAAGCTGACAGCGCGGTCGGCATCCTCACGTCAGATAATCGAGCATCATGAATGCATAGACCCGCGCCGAGTCGGTCGTGCGCTCGACCGAGGCCATGTCGTAGTCGGTGTGGGCGTATTGGTGCTCGCCGGCGCCGAAATTGGCGGTCGGAATGCCCATGTGATTGAGGTAGCCCTGGTCGAACGCCGACGGCGAGTAATAGGTGTCGACCGGCTTGCCCAGCATCACCTCGCTTGCCCGCAGCAGCGCCCTGACGACGGGCGAGCCGGTCGTCACCAGCGAGGGATACATGAACGGCCCCAGCCGCACCTCGACGCCGTAGGCCTTGCCGCTCACCGGGTCCTTGAGCCGCTCGATCTCCTTGGCGATCCGCTCGATCTCGGCGAAGGCCTCGTTCGGATCCTCGCCGGGGAGGAGGCGCCGATCGAGCGTGAACTCGCAGCGCTCCTGCACCGTGTGGGTGGAATCCGGGAAGCTGCGGATGTGGTTGACCGTCAGCGACTGCTTGCCGAGCTGCGGATGGCTGTTGTCGAGCTTCACCTTGCTCAGGAGAAGGCGAATGGCCTCGGTGGCGCCGGTGACCGCGTTGACGCCGTCCCACGGCCGCGAGGAGTGGCAGGGTGCGCCTTTCACGGTCACGAACACGTCGATGCGGCCGCGGTTGCCGAGCGTGATCTTGAGGCCGGTGCCGCCCAGCACCGCCATGTCCGCCCGCACGCCGGCGCCCTCGACCACGCTCTTGATGGCGTCGTGCTTGCCGGTCTCGCCCGACAGGCAGCAGGTGAAGATGAGCCTGCCGGTGATCGGCACCTTGCTGGCGATGACGGTTTCCATGGCGTGCAGCATGGCGGCGAGGTTCGCCTTCTGCTCGCTGGCGCCCTTACCCATCACGCATTCACCCGGCAGGTCGAATTTCGCGCCGTCGACCACGTCGCCGTCGTAGGGGTTGGGCATGGTCGAGGCCGGCTGGTTCATGGCATTGCCGATGAACATCAGCGACTTGCCGCTCGTCCCCGCTCCGTAGCTCGCGATCAGGTTGCCCATCGCGTCGTAGCCGATGTCGGCAAAGCCCATGCCGCGCAGGCGCGGCTCGATTGCCGTCTTGATGAACTCCTTGAGCAGCGGCTCGTCCTCGAGCAGCTCGGTCTGCGGGCTCGGCACCTTGACGAGCTCGATCAGCAACTGCTTGGCGCGGTCGCGCGACAGGCGGGAGTCGAGCAGCGTCTTGATCTCGGCCGCTTGCATCGGCGTTCCTCCTAGATCGGATGACTTTTCTTCGAATCGTCATCCCGATCTAGCTTTTTGTTGGAGCATGATCCTTTCCGAAAACCGGTATCCACTTTTCGGGATCATGCTCTAGGTGACCTCGGCGCCGCCGCGGCCGAGGCGTTTCTTGGCGCCCGGCCACAGCACCAGGGCGAGGCAGATGGCGAAGATCGTGGCCGACAGGGGCCGCAGGAAGAATACCGAGTAATCGTGGTCCGAGATCATCAGCGCCTGGTGGAACGAGCCCTCGGCGAGCTTGCCGAGGATGAGACCGATCACCAGGCTGATCAGCGGATAGCCGTGCCGCCGCGCGAAATAGCCGAACACGCCGAAGAAGATCGCGACGAACACGTCCATGATGTTGCGCTCGTTGGCGTAGGCGCCGAACAGCGTGATGATCAGCAGCATCGGCGCCATCAGCTCGATCCGCACCAGCGTGATCAGCGCGAACCACGGGATCATGATCAGGTAGAGCAGCGTCGCCAGCACCGCGCCGACCAGCAACCCCATGAAGAAGCCCCAGATCAGCTCCGGGTTCGAGGTGAACAGCATCGGGCCAGGGCGCAGCCCCTGCAGCGTCACCGCCACCAGCAGGATGGCGGAGGTCGCGCCGCCCGGAATCCCGAGCGTGAGCGCCGGGATCAGGCTCGTCGGAATGCAGGCATTGTTCGAGGCCTCCGGCGCGATCACGCCTTCCGGCGCGCCCTTGCCGAATGCCTCCGGATGCTTGGACGAGCGCTGCGCCACGCTGTAGGCGAGGAAATTCGCCGCGGTCGCGCCGATCCCCGGGATCATGCCGAGGAACGCCCCGACCGCCGTGCTCTGGATGAGCGTGAACGGGTAGCGGAACGTCTCCCAGAAGCCGTTCCACAGCGATCCTTCCAGGCGGCCGGCCTTGGCGATGGTGCCGCCCTCCATGATCATGATCGTCAGTTCGGTGATCGCGAACAGGCCCACCATGACCGGCACGAAGCTGATGCCGTCGAGCAGGTACACGAAGCCGAAGGTGTAACGCTCCGATCCCAGGATCGAATCGACCCCGATCAGGCTGATCGCGATCCCGAGCGCGCCCATCACCAGGCCCTTGATGGTGGAGCCGAGCGCCGCCACCGAAACGACGGTGAGGCCGAGGATGGCGAGCGCGAAATATTCGGCCGGGCTGAAGGCCAGCGCGGCTTTCGCCACCGGGCCGGAGGCGAACATCAGGATCAGGACGCCGACGAGCGCCGCCGCCATCGACGCCCCGGCCGACAAGCCCATCGCGACCTTGGCCTTGCCCTGCTGCGCCATCGGATAGCCGTCATAGGCGGTGGCGGCGGACGATGCCTCGCCCGGGATGTTGAGCAGGATCGAGGTGATCGAGCCGCCGAAGGCGGCGCCGACCGAGATGGAGGCGAGCATCAGCAGCGCGGACAGCGGATCCATCGAGAACGTGAACGGGATCAGGATCGCCATCGCGACCGGCCCGCCGAGGCCGGGCAGGACGCCGACCCACAGCCCGATCACCGTCCCCACCACCATGAACAGGAACTGCTTCAATTGCAGCGCAGCGGTGAGGCCGAGGATGAGGTTGTCGAGCATGGGACCGCCGCTCAGGCCGCGCGCAAGCCGAGCCGGTCGATGAGCCAATCCCCCACCAGGCCGTGCGGAAGGTCGACGTTCAGCAGATAGGGAAAAACCAGCGCCAGCAGCGCCACCGTCACCACCGCGACGATGACGAGCTGCCGGCGGTTCGAATATCCCATCAGCGCCGGCATCAGCAGCATGGCGGCGAGCGACGCGACCACGAACCCGAGCAGCCAGAAGGCGAGCCCGAACACCGGCGCGGACAACAGCGCGGTCGCAAAGCGCGGCCAGCCGACCCTCGCCGCGGGATCGCGTTCATCAACCGCGTCGGCGGCGCCGGCGCGTTGCCGGTGGACCTGCTCGAGGGCGATGACGAGCGTGAGCAGGATGCCGGCGGTGCCGATGACCAGCGGGAACAGCCGCGCGTCGAATGGATTCTTGAACGAGAATACGACGATGCCGGCGAAGAACAGCAGCAGGACGGCGATCAGGGAAAACTCTTCCCGCCAATAGCCTCTCACCCTTGCATCAGGGACCATCTGAATATTCCGTAGGGTGGGCAAAGGCGCGCAATCCTGTGACGGCGCCCCGGAGAGCGAGCGACCATTGCGCGCCGTGCCCACGCGCGAGCGTTCCGCATGCAACTCACCTTTTACACGTGGGCACGGCGCGCAAGAGCGCGCCTTTGCCCACCCTACAAATATTTTCGCGTGCGCTCAGCCCAGGAGGTCCTTGTACCGCTCGATGACCTCGGCCTGCTTCTTCACCATGTCCTCGACCTGCGGCCGCGTGAGCAGCTTGAGATATTCGCCGGCCTTCTGCATCTGCTCCCACAGCAGCTTGTCCTCGAACGCCTTGGCGAAGGCGTTGGACAGGATCGCGATGCGGTCCTCCGGCACCTTCGGCGTGAGCATGGCGTACCAGATCTGGTCGATGGGCGTGACCTGGAAGCCCTGCTCGATCAGCGTCGGCACGTCGGGCAGCGCCTTCTCGCGCTCGGCGCCGGTGACGGCGAGAAAGTGCAGGCTCTCGCGCATGCGCGAGCCCGAGCCGGGCCCGCTGATCGCGGCGTCGACATGGCCGCCCATCACCGCCGGATAGGCTTTGCCCGAGCCTTCGAAGTGCACCAGCCCGAACGGCAGGTTCAACTCCTTCTGCAAGGCGGCGAGCTGGATGTGGCTCGATGCCGAGCGCCCGATGGTGCCGACCACCACGCGGCGCTTTTTGCATTCGTCGACGAACTGCTGGAAGGTCCGGATCGGCGAATCCTTCTTCACGCAGAGCTGCCAGCTCACCACGCTCCAGCCGTAGACCGGCGTGAAGTCGCTCGCCTTGTAGCCGGCGCGCCCGATCACCTCGTCGATCGCGCCGCCGGGCGCGGATTCAGTCATCATCGTGTAGCCGTCCGGCCGCGCGGTGAGCAGCTTGGTGCGCGCGACGCGCCCGCCCGCTCCCAGCACATAGTCGAGACTGGTCTTCACCCCCTGCTTCTCGAGATAGGGCTGGATGATGCGCGCGGTGGTGTCGATCGAGCCGCCCGGCGCCTGATAGATGATCCAGTTGACGTCGCGGGCCGGAAATTTCTCCTGCGCCAACGCAGAAGCGCCGAATTGACCCATGCTGCCGGCGGCGGTGCCGGCGAGCGCAACCTTGCCGGCATTGACCAGAAAGCCACGCCGATCCATCGGCGAATTGCTGCTCATCTCCTGCTCCTGTCCGTGTTCGGCGCCTGGGCGGCTCAATGTGCGGTCGGCAGCCAGATTCCGAGGCCCTGCTCTAGCGCTCTTCGATACAAGAAGTGTGCCAGCGCCACGTCCTGCGACACAAGCCCGGTGGTGTGAACCAGGATGCGCTCATCGTCGCGCTCGCGCCCCTTCTTCGCGCCGGAGACGAGCTCGTGGATCTCGCCATGCAGCTGCGCGCGCGAGAACAGGCCCGACTCGACGGTGCGCCTGAAGTCCTTCTGCAGCATGTTGAATTCCCAACTGTCGATCACGACCTTGTCCATCTTCGACCAGCCGGCCGGATCGAGCTCGCGGCGCGCGAGCGAGATGAAGGTGCAACCGGGCTTGAGCCAGGGCTCCCGGCTGACGATGTCGGGCGACGTGGTGCCGCCGACCACGATGTCGGCGCCGCGCACCACCTCCTCGATCGACTCCTTGGCGACGACCCGGGTCCCGAGCTCTTTCGACCATGTCTGCGCGAACGCCGCCCGCGTCTGCGGCCGACGCGAGGTGCAGCGGATCTCGTCGAATTCGTACATGGTGGCGAGGCAGCGCAGCGCATTGGTGCCCATGGTGCCGATGCCGACCAGGCCGAGCACCTTGGGGCTTCTCGGCCCGACCCACTTGCAGGCGAGCACCGCCGCCGCCGTGCTGCGGATGGCGTAGCTCCAGTGCTCGTCGACGATGGCGAGCGGCACGCCGCTCTTCGGATCGGCGAGCACGATATAGCGCGTGCAGTCGAGCCCGCCGACGGTGTTGCGCACGCCGTCGTCGAAATAGTTGTAGACCCGCACGCCGGTCGCCGGGATGTCCTTGAGGAAGACCGACTTGACGTGCCAGTGGTTGTGGAAGCCGTCCGCCACGTCGAGCTTGAAGCTCGGCGGGTTCGACAGCACGACGCTGTCGCGCGCGTGCATCCGGTAGACGTCCTCGCAGACCTTGAGCGCGTCGGCGACGCTGAGCAATCCCAGCGTCTCCTTGTAGGGGACGAACAGGACGCCGTTCTTCTCAGCCATGGTCCGATCTCGACCGCGCCGTGCTCACTCGTCCACCACGAAATCGAAATGCCGCCCGGACGGCGCGTAGATTTCGAAAATCTCGAACAGGCCGGCGCTCAGATTGGCGAGCGAATGCTTCATGCCGGCGGGAATGTAGACCACGTCGTTCTCCCGGATGGTATAGGTCTTGCCTTCGACGGTGAGGGTGCCCTCCCCTGTCTTCACGATGTAGACGTTGTCGGCGTTGGTGTGGTGATGCACCTTGCCGCGCGGGCCGCCCGGAACGAGCCGATTGAGGTGGACGTCGACCTTCTCGGTGCCCAGCCCCGGATTGATCAGCTTGATCTGCTCGCCGCGCCCCGGCTCCATCGGGCTCGCTGGGCACTCATTCAGATGCAGAATCTTGAACACGCGCGCTCTCCCCAAGCATCCTTGCGGCGACAGCTGCCCGCAGGCAATATCCTTGGACCGTAATCGGCCACTCGGACGGACTCAAGCCGCGGAAAGGTCGACAGCATGAGCCGGACCGCCGCGATCGCGCGCGCCCACGCCTATTTCGACAGCGGCGCGTTCATCACCGATCTGACGCGGCGCGTCGCCATCCCGAGCACCAGCCAGGAGCCGGAGCGCGCCGGCGTGCTGCGCAGCTATCTCGACGACGAGATCGTGCCCGCGCTCGCCCCGCTCGGCTTCACCTCGCGCGTCTTCGACAATCCATTGGGCAAGGGTCCGCCGTTCCTGGTGGCGGAGCGCATCGAGGACCCGGACCTGGTCACCGTGCTGATCTACGGCCATGGCGACACGGTGCGCGGCCTCGACGACCTGTGGCGGCCGGGGCTGTCGCCCTGGACGCTGACCGTCGAAGGACAACGCATCTATGGCCGCGGCACCGCCGACAACAAAGGCCAGCACAGCATCAACATCGCGGCGCTGGCGGCGGTGCTCGCCGAGCGCGATCGCCTGGGATTCAACGCCAAGATCCTGATCGAGATGGGCGAGGAGATGGGCTCCTCCGGCCTGCACGAGCTCTGCGTGCAGCACAAGGGCAAGCTGCTCAGCGCCGATCTGCTGATCGCCTCGGACGGCCCGCGCGTGGCGCCGGACAAGCCGACGCTGTTCCTGGGCGCCCGCGGCGGCCAGCCGATCGACCTGGTCGTCGATCTGCGCGAGGGCGGACATCATTCCGGCAACTGGGGCGGCCTGCTCGCCAATCCGGGGATCATCCTGGCGCAGGCGCTCGCCTGCATCACCGACGCGCGCGGAACGATCCGGGTGCCGGAGTGGCGCCCGCCGCTGCCGCCGTCGGTGCGGCACGTGCTCGCAGGCGTCGAGGTCGACGGCGGCGGCAACGGCCCGCGCATCGACCGCGACTGGGGCGAGGCTGAGCTCACGCCGGCCGAGCGCGTGTTCGGCTGGAACAGCTTCGAGATCCTGGCCTTCACCACCGGCACGCCGGAACGTCCGGTCAACGCCATCCCGGGCAGCGCGCGGGCGTATTGCCAGCTGCGTTACGTGGTCGGGACCGACGTCGACGACATCATTCCGGCGCTGCGCCGCCACCTCGACCGCCACGGCTTTGCCCAGGTCGAGGTGCGCCGCGGCGAGCGCGGAATTTTCAAGGCCAGCCGCCTCGATCCCGACGACCCCTGGGTCGGCTGGGCGGCGCGCTCGATCGAGCGCACCACCGGCCGCCGCCCGACCATCATCCCCAATTTCGGCGGATCGCTGCCCAACGACACCTTTGCCGACGTGCTCGGCCTGCGCACGATCTGGGTCCCGCATTCCTATGCCGGATGCTCGCAGCACGCGCCCGACGAGCACATGCTGGCGCCGATCGTCCGCGAGGGGCTGGGCGCGATGGCGGGACTGTTCTGGGATCTTGGCGAGCCCGGCATTCCGCCGACGCCCGCGTCACGTCATTGAGCACGTTGTCCGCTCCCTGCAAACCGCGGGTCGGATCCGCGCGGCTCAGCGGCCGAGCAATCGCGGCAGCCGCTCCGCCAGGATCTGCTCTGCCTCCCCGGCGATGCGGCGCACGATCTCGCCGGCGGGCAGGATGTCGTGGATCAGGCCTGCGTCCTGTCCCATCGAAAGCGGGGCCTCGTTGGTGTCGCCCGACTTGCGTGCCGCCTGCACGGCGGCAAGGGCATCCGCGCGCTGCTGGCGCAAGGCCCATTCGCGTCCGGCCCAGCGCTCGATGAAACGGTTGCGCCGGGAGCGCGACATCGCGCCGGGCCAGACCAGTCCCGCCGCGATATCGGGGATCTCGGACAGCAGCGTGTCGTGGCCGTCGCTGTCCAGGATCGCCTGCTTGAAATTGGCGTGCAGCGTGGATTCCTCGCTGGCGAGGAAGCGGGTCCCCAGCAGGACGCCGTCGGCGCCGAGCGCCAGCGCCGCCGCGAGGCCGCGCCCGTCGGCGATGCCGCCGGCGGCCAGGACCGGAATCGGCGCGACGGCGTCGACCACCATCGGAACCAGCGCCATGGTGGCTTGCCAGCCGACATGTCCGCCGCCCTCGGTGCCCTGGGCGACGATCACGTCGGCGCCGGCCTGCGCGGCCCGCACCGCCTCCGGCACGCCGCTGACCATGAACGTGACCTTGCAGCCGGCCCCGTGGGCGCGGTCGATGAACGATTTCAGATCCTGATCGGGTCGCGGCCAGGCGAATGCGATTGCCGGGGGACGCTGCGCGAGGGCTGCGGCAAAGCTGTCCTCATGCATGTCGAAGATGAGAAAATTCAGCGCAAAAGCCTTGTTGGTCCGTTCGCGGATTGCCGCGGTCGCCGCCCGAATCCGATCCGGACTCAAGTAGTGACAGCCGAGCGCGCCCAGCCCGCCCGCGTTCGATACCGCGGCCACCAGATCGGGCGAATAGATCGGTCCCATGCCCCCGAGCGCGATCGGGTGCTCGAGACCGAGCAGGTCGCAGACCGGAGTTCGGATCACGCTCGTTCCAGCTTGGGATGTGACTTCAATATCGATTGCCGGATGGCGTCGACCGAAATCATCTTGAAGAGCTTTCCGGCGTCGTCCATTTCATTGGCCGCCACGCAAAGATCGATGATGCTGTGTAACGCCGTCTCGAAGTGGAAGCGGTCTTCGATCAGCTTGGTGATCTGGATGGCCCGGAGCTTGCGCTTCTGATAGGTCTCTTTTTCATACTCGTAGCGGGGATCGCCCAGGTCTCCTACGGCAATCACCTGCGCACAGCCCCGGGCGACCTCGCACATCGCTTGGACTTGCGCGACTCTCTGCTCCGCAGCGGCCATCGACAGCCCCCGGTTGCCGGCACGCCAGCGAGCGTAGGCATCAAAACCGGATTTATCAACACGTCGGCGCCGCGTGACTGCCCTGGCTGCAACCGCGACAAAAGCTCACCGTGCTTGCATCCGTGCATTGCCGCGGCTAGCATTTTGGCTTCGAATTTGACATTCGAGCCGCGAATGGCCAGTGCACGCGCTTGAGGGGCAAATGGCAGTTTCCATCAAGTCCACCGTTGTCCTTGCTTCGATCTATCTCGCCGCCCATGCCACAGCCGCCATCGCACAGCCGCCTCCGGCGGGCCAGAGCGCGCCGCCAGCGGCCCAGGGCTCGCAGATCGAGATCGCCTATGTGCCGCCGAGCAACCGCAACTTTCAGCCGATCTACGATCGGGTGAAGAACCGAAAAGTTCTGGAAGACCTTCAGCAATTCCTGGCGCCGCTGCGGCTGCCCCGAAAGCTCACGGTGAAAATCGAGCAGTGCGGCGCGCCCTCGCGTCCGTACCGGCCGCAGGGGCCGGTCACGATCTGCTACGAGCTCATCGACCAGATCGAGAAAGTTGCCGCCAAGGGCGACCCGAAGTTGCGACAAACGATGATCGCCGGCGCGTTCATCCAGGTCGTGGTTTACGAGGTCGCGCACGCGATGTTCGACATCCTGCAGATCCCGGTCTGGGGGCGTGCCGGAGACGCGGCCGACCGGCTGGCGGCGCTGGTGATGCTGCAGTTCGGCGAGGATCTGGCGCTCCGCACCATCAGAGGGACGGCAGCCTTCTTCCTCGCCTCCAAGAAAACCTGGACCGGCAGCGCGTTCGCCGACGCGAACTCGCCCGAGGAGCAGCGCTATTACAATTATCTCTGCATCGCCTTCGGTGGTTCACCCATATCGTTTGATTTTCTGGTCAGCGGCAACGAGCCGCTCCTGCCGCTGCCGCGTGCCCGACGTTGCTATTGGGAATATCAGCAGGTGCGAATGGCCTTCAATCTGAGAATCATGCCGTTCGTGGATCCGGACCTGCTGGTGAAGATCAAGTCCTCGGATTGGCTGCTGCCCGGCGATGGACGATGACGCAGCAACTCGGCGGCTCGTCGCCGATGGGGCTCAAGACGGCACGAGTGCCTCGGCCACACACCAAATCGAAGCAAGGTAACATCATGAGATCAATCGCCCGAGTTGCGACCTTGACGCTTGCCTTGACGTGGACCGCGCTGTGGTGCCAGCCGTCGCTCGCCCAGCCGCCGTCGGACCAGGCCAGCAAGATCCAGTTTTCCTACATCCCTCCCAAGAGTCTGAAATACCTGCCGGTGTTCAACCGGGTGCAGCAGTTCAAGCTGCTCGAGCAGTTGAGCGAATTCCTCTCGCCCCTGCGCATGCCCCATAAGTTCTCGATGGTGACCATCGAGTGCGGCTTTGTGAATGCGCAATACCAGCCCTCGAAGTGGCGCATCGAGCTCTGCTACGAATACGTCGAGGCGGTCGAACGGGTCGCGCCCAAGCTGGGGCAGCCGTCCGAATTCTCGTTCGAAGAGGTCGTCGTCGGTGGACTGGTCGGCGTGTTGCTCCATGAATTGGGGCACGCGGTCATCGACATGCTCAACATTCCGGTGTTCGGCCGCGAGGAAGACGCCGCCGACGAGATATCGACCTTCATCGCCCTGCAGTTCAGTCCGGACGTGGCGCGAACGATCGTCAGAGGCAATGCCTACGTCTACAAGGTCTGGTACGGGTTCGGGGCACCCGCCTATTTCGACGAGCACGGCACCGGACTCCAGCGCTACTACAATTCGCTCTGCATCGCCCATGGCAGCGAGCGTCCCGAGCTGTTCAAGGAGTTCCTTGACAAGGGCGAGCTGCCGAAGGAGCGCGCGGCGGGCTGCCAGCGCGAATACCAGCAGGTCAGGTCCGCCTTCGAGAAGACCATCCTGCCCTTCATCGATCGCGAGCAAATGAAGAAGGTGCAGGCCAGGGAATGGCTGAAGCTGACCCCGCAACAACTTGCGCTGCTCAAGCAGCAACAACAAGCGCCGAGGGAAACGTACACGTTTGCGGTCTGCAACCAGAGCTCGGTGACCAGGATGAGCTTTGCGGTGATGGTCCAATTGGTGGAGGATCCTCAGCGCTGGCAGGCCTTGGGCTGGTACTCGATCCCCGACAACGGATGCGAGCTCATCGGCACGTTCCGCGGCGACCGCATATTCTGGTATGCGGAGGCGCTGCGCGGCAAGGACCGGGTCGTCTGGAGCGCGCCCGATACCGACCAGACCGCCTCCAAACAATGCATTCATCCCAGCAATGCGTTCCAGCTGCCTCAATCGAACCGGTGTCAAAGCGGACAGGTCTTGGTGAATTTTCGGCGCTGGGAGATCGATCCTACGCTGTCGAACCTCACCTTGAACTTCTCGAAGTGAAGAGCGCTGTTACTCGCTGAATTGAGTCGTCGTGCCGATGCAGGAGCGCGTTCCATGAAAGCCTCGACATTGAAAGTCGCTGTCGTTTGCGGCGCCTTGGGCGTTTCACTGAGTGCTTCATCGCACGCCCAGCAGCAGAGTCAGACGTTTCAATTGGCTTTCTGCAACATCAGCGCGTACAGCAACGTCACCGTCGCCCTGGTGCACAAGAAGGATGCCGAGAAGTGGGCGGTCGACGGCTGGTACCCGGTCCCCGACAACGGATGCACGGTGGTCGGGACGTTCCAGCGCGACACGGTCTATTACTTTGCCGAAGGGCGCAGCGGAAACTCGATCGGTATTTGGGCTGCCCCGGACAACGACCAGAACGCCACCGCCCAGTGCGTCGACCACAACAAGTGGTTCCAGGCGATCGCCGGCGTGCCGTCGTGTCCGGCGGGTCAAGAGGTGGTGCGATTCCGGATGATCAGCGTCCCGGCCAACAACTCGCGGATCACCTGGACCTTGAGCGGGGGAAAGTGAGGCAGTCTGCCGCCGCTGTTACGCCGCGCGGCGCCAACTCACGAAGGTTTCGCGATGATCCTGCCCGCGCCCGACGACGTTCGGCCGGCGGCCACAGCTACTGCCCGGCCGGTTTTTCGACCGACGGATTGGCCGTCGCGGCGTCGACGCTGGAGCTGTTCGTCATGTTTCCGCCGCGCGGCGCCAACGGCACGATTTCCTGCGCACCGACGCCGCCGCCCCCGGCCTGGTGAAACGTGAAGCTGATGCCGGGATCGGACGGGCCCCTTTGCACCGGCGACTGCTCGGCCGCCGATTGGGGGGCGCTGCCGCTCGACGTCGGCCGATCGGACTGGGCATAGGTCGACGCGGGGACGAACCAAGCGCCACCCATCAGAGCCAGCGCCGCGACGGTCATACCAAGCTTCATATCGGGCTCCCGTGATCAATCGGATCTTTGCGCCAAGTCAGGGCGCTTATTGTAGCTCATTGTGGCCCGGCTGCGGCGCTCACCCAGATTACCCAAATTTAACGCCGCCGGCATTCATGGCCGGGCCTTGAGCTGGGCATCGAACACCGGCCGCCCGCCGGTGCGCTCGAGGTAGCGGCCGAACCGAAACTTCACCTCGGGGCCGTCGAGCGGCGGCGACGGCAAATGCCGGCCGAGCGGCTCGACTTCGAGCACCGCGAAGGCATGTCCCGGCACCCGCAGCATGTCGTCGACGCCTTGGCCCAGCCCCTCGACGGTGGAGAACGCGTAGACCCGCTCGATGCCCGCCGCCTGCGCCATGCCGACGTAGTCGACGAAGTCGCCGAATGGATGCGGGAGATCGTTGGTTGAGCCGTAGCAGCGGTTCGACACCACGAAGTGCTTGAGATTGGGCAGCGCGAGCTGCCGCTCGACCAGCAGCATGCCGGGATTCATGCAGAAGGCGCCGTCGCCGCTCAACGCCACGACGGTGCGCTCCGGCGCGCCGAGCGCGATGCCGGCGGCGAACAGCGAGGCGAGGCTCATCGACGCTTCGAGATAGAACACCCGCTCGGTTTCGCCGGTGATCTCCCACCACAGTTCCGAGCAATTGCCGGCCGAGGTGACGATGACGTCGTCCTTGAGCCGCTGCGCCAGCAGGCGGAAACAGTCCTCGAACCGCATCCTCAGGCCTTTCCTTCGTAGGGTGGGCAAAGGCGCAGGCTCCGAGCTCTCCGCGTGGGCAAAGTCTGCCATGCGCCGTGCCCACCACGGTCCGTCACAGCAAGCGACTTTGCCCACCCTACGCGCTCTGCCAGCAAGCGCATCTCAGGCCTCTCCTCGCAAAACTTCGCGCGTGAAGCCCACCACCACCGGACGCGACATCACCCGGCTGTGGCGATAGGCGGTGGCGAGCGATGCAATCTGCTCCGAGCGCTCGATCGGGATGAACGGCATGTCGATCGCGGCGATCACCGGCTCGAGATAGAGGCCGTTCGACTGGTGGAACTTGGCGTGGTCGCCCGGGCGTCCGCGCAGCGTGATGCCGATCAACAGCGGGATCTGGTAGGTGTAGTTGATCTTGGTGATCGCGTAGATGCAGGTCAGGAATCCCGACGCCCCCATCAGTGCGAACGCGCTGGTGCCGCCAAAGAATGCGCCCGAGCACAGCCCGATCGCGGACTCCTCGCGATTGACCGCCACGTGCCGGAAGCGCGCATCGTTGGCGAATTGCGTGATCAGCGTCGTGATCCAGCCGTCCGGCAAGCTTGCGACCAGCGAGATGCCGCAATCCGCCGCCACGTCGGCGATCCGCTTGGCGACCTTTTCCGCGCCATCCACCATGCCTTCGCCGTCGCCCTTGTCTTGCTGCGTCTTTCGTCACAAAGATTGCTGCCAGGGCACGAGACAATGGGAGCCATGATGGTCAACGAAGTCAACGCACAATTGAGCGTTCCGACCGCCGACATCGTGGCGTGGGCGCGGACCTTCGTCCGGCATCCGAGCCCGCAGACCGAGCGCTTCGAGCAGGAACCGCAGGTGCAGAGCTTCATCGGCGAGCAGGTGGTGCCGCTGGTGCAGAAGCTCAAGCTGCCGTGGCGGCGCGACAAGATGGGCAACCTCTTGGTCGAGCTCGGGCCGGAGCGCGCCGACAAGAGTCTCATGCTGATGGCCTACGCCATGACCCACCCGGCGAACCGGATGCCCAATCCGTTCGCGGGCGAGCTGGTCGACGATGCGACCGGCGCCCATGTGCGCGGCCGCGGCGTCTCCGAGCAGAAGGGGTCGTTGGCGGCGGCGCTGGCGGCGGTGAAGACCGCCGCCGACCGGCTGGCCCTGCAAGGCCGCCTGATCTTCACGGTCAGCACCGCCGGCGAGACCGGCCGCCACGACGCCGCCATCAGCATCTGCGAGGCGCTCGGCTTCTCCCCCAAGCTCGCCGTCATCGTGATCGGCACCACCAGCCGCGTCGCGCTCGCCAACAAGGGCCGCATCGACGCCATCGTCACCGTGCGCGGCAAGGCCTCGCACAGCAGCACGCCGTGGGTGGGCGTCAACGCCATCGACGGCGCGCGCCGCGTGCTCGATCGCGTGAGCGCCGTCGACGTCGGAGGCAAAAAGCATCCGGGCCTCGGCCAGGCCACCTTGACGCCCACGTCCATGCGCTCGTGGCCGGAGGCGACTCATACCGTGCAGGACGAGGTCCGGCTGGTGTTCGACCGCCGCCTGCTGCCGGGCGACGATCCGCAGCCCGCCTTCGCGGCGATCGAGAAAGCCGCCGACATCGGCGACCCCTGGCAGGTCAAGACCGAGTTCGGCCCATTCATGTATCCGGCCGAGATCGCGCCCGACGGCGCGTTCATGCGCGCCGTCAACGGCGGCTGCCGGCGCATGGGGATCGAACCGCCGCGCACCTTCCACAGTCACGGCGCGCTCGACGCCGGTTTTTTCTGCCACAAGGGCGGCGAATCCGCGATGTGGGGACCGGGCGCCATCGAGCAGTGGCATTCCGAGGACGAGCGCATCGCGGTCTCCGACCTGGTCGCTGGCGCCGTCGCCTATCGCGGCATGATCGAGGAGTACCTTTGCCGATGAGCGCGGCCGACAGCGTCCTGTTCATCGACTACGCCACCACCGTGAAGCTCCTGTCGGTGCGCGACGCGATGGCGATCTGCGAGGACGTCTTTCGCATGCACGCGCGCAACTCGGTGAAATGGTCGGCGCCGCCGAGCCAGAAGCTCGACGTCGGCGCCCCGTTCCACAACCACTGGCACGTCAAGACCGTGATCCTGGAGGATGAGCCGATCGCCGGCGTGCGGCTCTACTCCTATTACGACGACGGCGCGCGCAACACCGTCGGCCGGCTCGACTGCGCCCGCTACATCGTGCTGGCCGATCCGAAGACCGCGCATCCGATCGCCATCCTGGACGAGCACTGGACCTACGCGATCCGCAGCGCCGCCGCCGCCATGGTGGCGCTCAAATGGCTGGGCCCAAAGGCGCCGCGCACGTTGGGGCTGGTGGGCGTCGGCACCATGGCGGAGAACTGCCTGCGCTGCCTGCGCCACCTCTACAAGTTCGACGAGATCATCTGCACCTCCCGCCGCCCGGAGACCCGCGACGCGTTCGCGGCCAAATGGTCGAAGGCGCTCGGCATCCCGGTACGGCCGCTCGAGCGCGTCGAGGAGGTGGTGCGCACCGCCGACCTCGCCATCGGCTGCACCACCCGCACCGACATCGTCAGCCGCGAGCCATGGGTCGGGCGCGGGGCGACCTTCGTGTCGCTGGCGCGCCGGGAAATGGACCCGGCCGGCTGGGCGCGTTTCGACAAGACCGTGATCGACGACTGGGATTGCAACATGACGGTGCGCGAGTTCCGCGACATGATCGAGGCCGGCGAGTTCGACCGCGCGCGCCTGCACGCCGACATCGGCGAGGTGGTCGCCGGCCTCAAGCCCGGACGCGAGCGCGACGACGAGCGTATCCTGGTCCACACCACCGGCATGGTGTCGCACGACATCGGCATCGCCTGGAATATCTACAAGCAGGCGAAGGCGCAGGGATTGGGCGTGGCGCTGCCGACGGCGGTGGCGCAGCAGGCGTTCAGCCCGAAGGATTGAGCGCGCGCGACGGCGCCGCGGACTGCGCGCGCCAACTTCACCGACCCGGAATGCGACCTAAGCGGCCTTTGCCGCATCGGACTTGCGCCGCAGCAGCAAGGTCTCCTCCACCCGCAGCAACTGGTTGAGGGCCACGGCCATGACCGTGGCCAGGGTCAGCGAGGATTCGAAAAACGGCCGCAGCCAGGGAGCGAGGTGCGCGTAGAGGTCGGGCAGCATATCGAGGCTCAGGCCGAAGCAGAGCGCGGTGCCGATGACGAAGGTGCGGCGCGTATCCGGCTTCGAGCCGAGGATGATCTGCAGGCCCGCCATCAGCATGAAGCAGATCACGAACACGATGATGGCGCCGACCACCGGGGCCGGCATGATCGAGAGCAGCGCGCTGAGCTTGGGCGAGAAGCCCAGCAGGATGAACAGCGCGCCGGCGGCGACGCCGATCCATTTGCTGGTCGCGCCCGAGGCGCTGCTGAGCGAGACGTTGCTCGACGAGGTGTCCGACGCCACGCCCCCGAGCACGCCCGATATCGTCACCGCGATCCCGTCCGCCATCAGGCCGTCGCCGATGCGCTTGGTGTCGGGCTTGGTCCATTCGTCGTCGTTGACCTTCTCGCACATGACCAGGTTGCCGAAGGATTTCAACGCGCCGCAGAGCGACACGATCACGAACACGGGCAACAGCGACCAGCGGAAGTCGATGTCGAAGGCGCCGGCGAGCGTCGGCAGCCCGATCCAGGGCGCCTCGACGACCTGATGGAAGCGGTCGAGCGGGAGGAGCCCGGTGGCGGCCGACAGCGCGTAGCCCAGCACCATGCCGATCAGCACGCCGTAGAGCCGCAGCTTGGTGCTTCCCCACACGTTGAGCGCCACCATCACGAACAGCGTCGCCGCCGCGACCGCAAGACTGGAAAGCTGGATCGGCTCGCCGGTGTAGTCCACATGCAGGAAACGCGAGGCGCCGACCGGCACCAGGCTCACCCCGACCATGAACACGACCAGGCCGGTGATCTCGGTCGGAAACAGGAACTGCAGGCGGTGCACGAACCGCGCAAAGACGATCTCCACGAGTCCGGCGGCGATCGTCATGCCGCGCATCAACGGCAGTCCGCCGAGCCAGGCCGCCGCCATCGACGCGGCGAAGAAATTGGGTCCGCAGAGATTCGGGCACAGGAAGCCCGAGCCGATGCCGCGCCAGCGCATGGCCTGCAGGATGGTGCCGATCCCGCACGCCATCATGGTCAGCGCCACCACGGCCTGCACCTGCGTGAAGTCGCCGCCGATCTCGGACACCAGCACGATCGGCAGCACGAGCGTGCTCGACATCAGGAAGATGTGCTGCACCGCCAGCAGGCCGAGCGCCGACCAGGGCGGGACGTCGTCGACGCCGTAGATCAGCCCGGCGGGTTTCTTGGCCATGCGTCCTCAACTTTCATCCAGATCGGCGTGGCCAGGAAGAAGTCGGAGCCGACGACCAGGATTTCGCCGCCGACGCTGACCTTGCGGGTGTAAATGAGCTTGCGCGACGTCACCGAGCTGCCGGGCTTGGGCCACAGATATTGGACCCAGGCCTCGTCGGCGTGGGCGAGCTTCTTCAGCACTTCTTTGATGGGGCGAAAGCCGACGGCGTCCTTGAACTCGGAGAGGTCGCGCCCCGCCATGGTCGGAAACGCCGGATCCACCAAGGTGCGGCCGTGCTCGTCGAGAACGAAGACGTACGAATCGAGAAACACGAACGGCGTCGCCGGGTCCTGGAATTGCTTGAAGGCCGCGTCCTTGCCGGCGGACTTGACCAAATCGGCGGCCAGCCGCACGCGCTCTTCCACGAACAGCTTCTCGACCTTGATGGTGAAGCTGCCGCTGCCGATCACGTAGGTCTGGCCGTTCGAGCCGACGACCTTGCGGACATAGGTGCTCTTCCAGCTCGGCGTGAGCTGCGTCTCGTTTTGCCAGAGATAGAACACCCAGCCGTGGGCGTTCTTTTCCGGCTTGCGGCCGACATCGGTGATCAGCCGGATGATCGGTTTGCCGTTGATGTCGCGCAGCGCCATGACGTTCTGGCCGATCAGCTCGGGCGTGATCGGGTGAAACAGGCAGGTCCCGTCCAAGGCATAGACGAAGAAATAGGTGTCTTCGTTGAGCCACTTGGAGTCTTTTTGGCCGAAGTCCTTGAATGCCTGCTCGCCCTTGCGCTCGAGCAGCGTGGCGGCGTCCTCCACCAGCGCGACCAGGCTTCTGGTGTCCCGATAGGCGTAAAGGGACAGGCGTTCATTGGCGGCGGCGGGCACGATCGCGAGCAGCAACAGGATCGTCGCCAGCAGCACGAGCAAAGCGTCCGCGACGGCGCCGCGCGGTGCACCGGAGGACCCGATGGGATTGAGCCTGCTCGATGACATGCCGCCGCTGACGTCGGGCGGCCGCGTGAACCGCGGCTACGCCAACCGGGAGTTTATCTAATGGAGAGACATTAATTCAGTAGCTCACAGCGAACAAAATCAACGGGTTACTCTGTGGAAATCAATGGCTTTGATTTCGGCCGTTCGCCCTTTGTGCGATCGAGATGGAGCACGGCCGCGATCGCGTTCTCGCGCTGGACCGACAGCCGGCAATAGCGGGTGACCATGAGCTCCGACATGCCGACCATGCTGGCAATCTGCAACGTGGTCGCGCCGGCCCTCCGCAGCCTCACCACCGCGGTTGCGCGCAGCCCATGAAGGACGAGGCCCGCCGCCTTCAACGGCGCGAGGGCTGGGCTCCGGTCGCGTGCCTTGAGCCATTGGTTTGAAAGCTGGTCGCGCGTCCACGGCAGGCCATCCTCCTTGAGCAGGATAAACGTCGGCCGGCGCTCCCAGCTGGCGATTGCGCGCATGAGGTCCTGAGTCAGCGGCACCCATATGCGCACGCCGGTCTTCTGCTGCGCCACGTTGATGCCCGGGCGGCCCTCGTAATCCTCGAGGTCGGACCATCGCATCTTCACCAGATCGCTGCCGCGCTGCCCGGTGTTGCTCGCCAGCGTGATGACGCGGGCGAGGTGCGGCTTGGCGCAGCGCTCGGCGAGCGCGACTTGGTCCTCGGTCCATGGCTCGTGACCGTCGCCGGGGCCGGCGGCCTCGGTGCCGGTGCAGATCGGATAGGCGATCATGTCGCGCACGATCGCCCACCTCTCGACCGCCTTGAGGGCGGTGCGGGCCACCCGCTGCTGCCCGGGGCGGTCGGCGAGTCCGTCGAGGAAGGCCTGCACCATCGCCGGCCGGATGATATCGACCGGGACGGCCCCGAGCGTATCCGGCCGCTCGGCGAGGCCGAGCAGGTAGCTGTAGCTGCGCCTGGAGCTCGGCGCCAAGCTCGCGAACTTCGCGCTGGTCATGTAGGCGCGGATCACGGCGGCGAACGTGCCGCCCTTAATCTTGTCGGCTCGCCGCCTGTCGGGTCGCATGGCGTATCCTCTCCGCAACCTCGTCCAACGTTGGCACGCCCTCGCCGTTAGCGGCAAGGTGCCGTTCAACCTCTTTCCACTGCCACAGCCGCTTGCCACCGACTTTCTTGGGCGGCGGGAATAGGCCCATCTTCACCCAGCCCTCGATCGTGCTCTCCGCGGCGCAGATGTGCGCGGAGAGCGTCGCGAGATCTTGGAACGGGGGCGGATAGGGGAGCGTCACTAGATGTCCCCCAGGTCGTCGTCGGAGCCTGCCGAGATGGCGGGCGGTCCCAGGCGCTCACGGCGGCGGTCGAGTTCGGGCGGGAGGTACCAAGGGTCGTCGGCCGGGGCCGGCTCGGGGGCGATCGGAGGCGGGGCCGCCTCCATACTTGCCCTTGCTTGCTCATACTTGCCCTCTTCCGAACGTGGGCAAGTATGGGGGTCGTGGGCAAGTATGGAGGAACGGGGGGGAACACTCGGCCCGCCCGGCAGGGAATAACTGAAGACTGCCCCAGGGCCGAAACCGTCGCGCTTCGACTTGACCTCCAGGGCTTCCCTGGCGGACCGCAGCGACTTCGGGGTAATGCCTGCGTTCGTTGCAGCCTTCCGAACATCCTCGATCGGCATCTCGCCTTGGCTCAAGATATTGCTCAGGAACTCAATTGCCTCGTCCTTGGCCGACTTGGCCTCGTCATTCACGGAGTGCGCCGCCAACGCCTCGTCGGCGGTCATCTTGACCGGCTCGCTCTCCCACAGGATTTGGGACGTGAGAATTTCGCCGCCGTCGTCATCGTGGATCATAATCCCGCCGATCCGGTAGGCGAGGCCGTGGCGCAGGGGCGTATTGTTAACCTTGGCGGGCATCAGCAGCAGCCGCCCCTCGTTTTCGGCGTCCGGCGTGACGATGAAAGCAGCGCGGGCCTGGTTGACGAAGGCAACGCTGCCGATGATCCGGCTATTTGCATTCCCGCCGCCCTTACTGAAATGATTGTTGCAGATGACGGCAACGCGCAACCGTGCCGCCATCTCGCCAAGCGGTTCCAGCACCGTCCGAACCTCGGCATTCTTGTGGCTGTCCACCTTGCCGAGATAGCTCGTCACCGGGTCGATAATCACTAGCCGAATGTTCTCGCGCCTTCTGATCTCCATTTCGAGCGCAGCTAGGTCCGCTTGCAGATTGAACGACCGCCTTCCCTGATCGTCGCCGGTCATTACAGATCGGATATTGAACACCCGCTGCATGTCGGCACCGGCCGCGATCAATCGAGGCGCCAGGGTATCCTCGACATCATCCTCGGCCGCTAAGATCAGGACGCCGCCCGGCTCGCCCCGCTCGGCGCCATCGGGCCACAGATCACCGGTGCTTGTTCTCGCGGCCAAGTCACAGAGGATAGTCGATTTCCCCTGACCGCCGTCGCCCGCGAGTACGGATACCTTGCCGATCGCAATCCAGAAATTCCAAAGCCATTCGATCGGCCTCGGCTTCACGTCGGCCAGGCAGACGACATCGAGCCGCGCAGCATGGCCGTTCGGCTTGCTGCCATTCGTGCCGTAAATTTCCTCCGCCATACGGAAGGCGTCGTCCAGCTCGGGAATGCTCATGAACCGGAATCCTTTGATTTGAATTTGGCAATACGCGTTTCGATTACCGCCTTGGCGGCAGCATCGCAGCGGCTCAACCGCTCGACGTTGGCCGATTCTTTAAGGGCGGCGAGACCGCGTTCACGAACGCAATACATGATGGCGTCGATCGTGACCTCTGGCGTGGGCCTTGGACGAGGCTCCGGGGCCGCTGGCCAGTCGCTCCACTCGCTGACGTATCGGGGCCGCTCACCGCGGGCACGTCGTCGGTCAGCGTCACGACACGTTGAGCAGAACGACGGGTTAGCGCACGGGCTGGCGCCGCAGGTAAGGCACATCATCGGATGTCCTCCGACTGCGATCTCACCCATTGCCCGAGCGGCGGCCGACCGGCGCGGACCCAATGCAGGACGCGGATGCGCTGGCGGAGCAGGCTTGACCAGTCGGTATGGGTTCGACGGGCTTCGGCACGCCACCACGCGCGGTCCCGTTTTTGTAAGGAGAGATCAGCGCGGGTCACGGGCTGTTACCCCGCAATCAGATCGAGCGCGATGCCAAGCGGCCCACTCGCATTGCCTTGGCTGTCACGGCATAACGCCCGGCGGATGGTGTCGACATCGGCGCCGTGCTGGACCGCAATG